>NZ_JBEYWO010000007.1:0-329349 GCF_040644455.1 Streptomyces sp. NPDC046977 | reverse complement strand
GCCCGCCGGGGGGGGGGGGGGGGGGGCGCGCCCCGCCCGGGACCGCCGGGGGGCGCGGCACCGTACCGGTGCCGCGCCCCTTTCCGCTGTCACGCGCCCGTCACACCGGGCCGGCCACCACCGCGACCCGCTTGGTCAGCGCCACACCCGAGCCGTCCCGGCGCGGGTCCTTCGGCGGAAGGTCGGCGGGGGTACCGGCGGAGGTGGCGGCACGGGCGGGGGCGACACCGGCCCAGGCCAGCAGCAGCACGTCCTCGCCCTTGAGGAAGCGCTGGCAGCGCACGCCGCCGGTCGCCCGGCCCTTGCGCGGGTACTGGTCGAACGGGGTGAGCTTGGCCGTGCTCTCCTCCGCCCCGTCCAGCACCTCGCGGGCGCCGGCGAGGGTGAAGACCACGGCGTCGGCCGAGGGGTCCACCGCCGTGAAGGAGATCACCTTGGCGCCCTCGGTGAGCTTGATGCCGGCCATGCCGCCCGCCGGGCGGCCCTGCGGGCGCACCTGGCCCGCCGGGTAGCGCAGCAACTGGGCGTCGTCGGTGATGAAGACCAGGTCCTCCTCGCCGGTGCGCAGCTCGACCGCGCCGACGATCCGGTCGCCCTCCTTGAGGGCGATGACCTCCAAGTCGTCCTTGTTCGACGGGTAGTCCGGCACGACGCGCTTGACGACGCCCTGCTCGGTGCCGAGCGCCAGACCCGGCGAGGACTCGTCGAGCGTGGTCAGGCACACCACCTGCTCGTCCGGCTCCAGCGACAGGAACTCCGCCAGCGGAGCGCCGCCCGCCAGGTTCGGCGCGCCCGTCGTCTCCGGGAGGATCGGCAGGTCGATCACCGCCATCCGCAGCAGCCGCCCGGTCGAGGTGACCGCCCCGATGTCCGCCCGCGCGGTCGTCGGCACCGCCGAGACGATCACGTCGTGCTTGACGCGCTTGCCGTCGCCCGGCGCCAGGGCCTCGCCGTTCGCGGTGCGCGCCAGCAGCCCGGTGGAGGACAGCAGGACGCGGCAGGGGTCGTCGGCGACCTCCAGCGGCACAGCGGCGATCGGCGCTGCCGTCGAGTCCAGCAGGACGGTGCGGCGCTCGGTGCCGTACTTCTTCGCCACCGCCGCCAGCTCGGTGCTGACCAGCTTGCGCAGTTCGGCGTCGGACTCCAGGATCCGGGTCAGCTCCTCGATTTCGGCGGTGAGGCGGTCCCGCTCGGACTCCAGTTCAATCCGGTCGAAGCGGGTCAGCCGGCGCAGCGGCGTGTCGAGGATGTACTGGGTCTGGATCTCCGACAGCGAGAAGCGCTCGACGAGCCGCTCCTTGGCCTGGGCCGCGTTGTCGCTGGAGCGGATGATCGAGATGACCTCGTCGATGTCGACGAGCGCGACCAGCAGGCCCTCGACCAGGTGGAGCCGGTCGCGGCGCTTGCCGCGGCGGAACTCGCTGCGCCTGCGGACCACCTCGAAGCGGTGGTCGAGGTAGACCTCCAGCAGTTCCTTCAGGCCCAGCGTGAGCGGCTGGCCGTCGACCAGGGCCACGTTGTTGATGCCGAAGGACTCCTCCATCGGCGTGAGCTTGTACAGCTGCTCCAGGACGGCCTCGGGGTGGAAGCCGTTCTTGACCTCGATGACCAGGCGCAGTCCGTGCTCGCGGTCGGTGAGGTCCTTGACGTCGGCGACGCCCTGGAGGCGCTTGGAGCCGACCAGGTCCTTGATCTTGGAGATGACCTTCTCCGGGCCGACGGTGAACGGCAGCTCGGTCACCACCAGGCCCTTGCGGCGGGCGGTGACCTCCTCGACCGAGACCGTCGCGCGGATCTTGAAGGTGCCGCGCCCGCTCTCGTACGCGTCCCGGATGCCGTCCATGCCGACGATGCGGCCGCCGGTGGGCAGGTCGGGGCCCGGCACGTGGCGCATCAGCGTCTCGAGGTCCGCGTTCGGGTAGCGGATCAGGTGCCGGGCGGCGGAGACGACCTCGCCCAGGTTGTGCGGCGGCATGTTGGTCGCCATGCCGACCGCGATGCCCGAGGCCCCGTTGACCAGCAGGTTCGGATACGCGGCAGGCAGGGCGACGGGCTCCTGCTCCTGCCCGTCGTAGTTCGGCGCGAAGTCGACCGTGTCCTCGTCGATCGACTCGACCATGAGCATCGCGGCCGGGGCCGTGCGGCACTCGGTGTAGCGCATGGCGGCCGGCGGGTCGTCGTTGCCGAGCGAACCGAAGTTGCCGTGGCCGTCGACCAGCGGCACCCGCATGGAGAACGGCTGCGCCATGCGCACCAGGGCGTCGTAGATCGAGGCGTCGCCGTGCGGATGGAGCTTGCCCATCACCTCGCCGACGACACGGGCGCACTTCACGAAGCCGCGTTCGGGACGCAGCCCCATCTCGTTCATCTGGTACACGATCCGGCGGTGCACCGGCTTGAGCCCGTCGCGGGCGTCGGGGAGCGCGCGCGAGTAGATGACCGAGTAGGCGTACTCGAGGAAGGACCCCTGCATCTCGTCGACGACGTCGATGTCGAGGATCCGCTCCTCGAAATCGTCCGGCGGCGGGGTCTTCGTGGTGCGGCGGGCCATCAGGGCGCTGCTCCTTCGGCTGGACCTCATCGGGTGTGGACACGTGACTGACGCGGACCATTGTGGACCGCCCCACCGACAGCCCCGACCACCCCCCGGCTCCTGCGCGCCGGTGACGGGAACTTCGCAGGCTGTTTGTCCGCTGCCTAGAGTGGCAGGTCTACGCACGAAACAACGAGTACGCGACGGGAAGGACAGCTTGCCCATGGGTCACACGGCCACGCCGGAGGCAGAATCCGGCGGCCTCACCGCGACCGAGCACCGCCTGGCCAACGGCCTGCGTGTGGTGCTCTCCGAGGACCACCTCACCCCGGTCGCCGCGGTCTGCCTCTGGTACGACGTCGGTTCCCGTCACGAGGTGAAGGGCCGTACCGGACTCGCCCACCTCTTCGAGCACTTGATGTTCCAGGGATCGGCGAACGTCAAGGGCAACGGCCACTTCGAGCTGGTCCAGGCCGCCGGCGGCTCGCTCAACGGCACCACGAGCTTCGAGCGGACCAACTACTTCGAGACCATGCCGGCCCACCAGTTGGAACTGGCCCTGTGGCTCGAGGCCGACCGCATGGGCAGCCTGCTGTCCGCGCTGGACCAGGAGAGCCTGGACAACCAGCGCGACGTGGTGAAGAACGAGCGTCGCCAGCGCTACGACAACGTGCCCTACGGCACCGCGTTCGAGCGGCTGACCGGCATGGCGTACCCGGACGGGCACCCGTACCACCACACGCCCATCGGCTCGATGGCCGACCTGGACGCCGCCTCCCTGGAGGACGCGCGCGCCTTCTTCCGGACGTACTACGCCCCGAACAACGCCGTGCTCGCGGTGGTCGGCGACATCGACCCGGAGCAGACGCTGGCCTGGGCCGAGAAGTACTTCGGCACCATCGCGTCCCACGACGGCAAGCCGGCGCCGCGCGACGGTTCACTCCCTGGGGTGATCGGCGGGCAGCTCCGCGAGGTCGTCGAGGAGGACGTCCCCTCCCGCGCCCTCATGGCCGCGTACCGGCTGCCGAAGGACGGCACCCGCGAGGCCGACGCCGCCGACCTGGCGCTCACGATCCTGGGCGGCGGGGAGTCCTCCCGGCTGCACAACCGGCTGGTCCGCCGGGACCGCAGCGCGGTCGCGGCCGGCTTCGGCCTGCTGCGGCTGTCCGGCGCGCCGTCGCTCGGCTGGCTGGACGTCAAGACGTCCAGCGGTGTCGAGGTGCCCGCGATCGAGGCCGCCGTGGACGAGGAGCTGGCCCGCTTCGCCGAAGAGGGGCCGACGCCGGAGGAGATGGAAAGGGCCCAGGCCCAGCTGGAGCGCGAGTGGCTGGACCGGCTCGCCACGGTCGGCGGCCGCGCCGACGAACTGTGCCGCTACAGCGTGCTGTTCGGCGACCCGCAGCTGGCGCTGACCGCGGTCAAGCGGGTCCTGGAGGTCACCGCCGACGAGGTGCGTGCCATCGCCGCGGCGACGCTGCGGCCCGACAACCGCGCCGTGCTCGTGTACGAGCCCACGGGCTCCGCGGCGGCCCCCGGCGAGGACTCCGACCAGGACGAGGAGGGCGCGGACCAGTGACCGACGTCCAGAGCACCATGACGTTCCACCCGCAGCCCCGGCCGGGCGACCCCAAGCCCTGGGACTTCCCGGCCCCGGACCGCTCCCAGCTGCCCAACGGGCTGACCGTGCTGCGCAGCCACCGCCCCGGCCAGAAGGTCGTCGCCGTGGAGGTGCTGCTCGCGGCGCCGCTCGACGCCGAGCCCGAGGGCCTGGACGGCGTCGCCACGATCATGGCCCGCGCCCTGTCCGAGGGCACGGACAAGCTCACCGCCGAGGAGTTCGCGGCCGAGATGGAGCGCTGCGGCGCCACCCTCGACGCGCACGCGGACCACCCCGGCGTGCGGGTCTCGCTGGAGGTCCCCGCCTCGCGCCTGGACAAGGCGCTGGGCCTGATCGCCGACGCGCTGCGTGCCCCGGCGTTCCCGGAGAGCGAGATCGAGCGCCTGGTGGGCAACCGCCTCGACGAGATCCCCCACGAGCTCGCCAACCCCGCGCGGCGCGCCGCCATGGCGCTGTCCAAGGAGCTCTTCCCCGCCGAACTGCGGTGCTCCCGGCCGCGTCAGGGCTCGGAGGAGACCGTCTCGCGGATCGACGCGCCGGCCGTCCGCGCCTTCTATGACGCGCACGTACGGCCGTCCACCGCGACCGCGGTCGTGGTCGGCGACCTCACGGGCATCGACCTCGACGCGCTGCTCGGCAGCACCCTGGGGGAGTGGAGCGGCAAGCCCGCCGAGCGCCGCGCGCTGCCGTCGATCACCGCGGACGACACCGCCCGCGTGATCGTCGTCGACCGCCCCGGCTCCGTCCAGACCCAGGTGCTCATCGGGCGCGCGGGCGCGGACCGCCACGACCCGGTCTGGCCGGCCCAGGTGCTCGGCACGTACTGCCTCGGCGGCACGCTGACCTCGCGCCTGGACCGCGTGCTGCGCGAGGAGAAGGGCTACACCTACGGCGTCCGCGCCTTCGGCCAGGTCCTGCTCTCCACGCCGGAGGGTACCGGTATCTCGCTGCTCGGCATCAGCGGCTCCGTGGCGACCGACGTCACCGCGCCGGCGCTCGCCGACACCTGGCAGGTGCTGCGCACCCTGGCGGCGGAGGGGCTCACCGACGACGAGCGGGACGTCGCCGTCCAGAACCTCGTGGGCGTCGCCCCGCTGCGCTACGAGACGGCCTCGGCCGTCGCCGGCACCTTCGCCGACCAGGTCGAGCAGTCGCTGCCCGACGACTTCCAGGCGCGGCTGTACGAGCGCCTGGCGGCCACCGGCACGGTCGAGGCCACGGCCGCGGCCGTCGCCGCGTTCCCGCTGGACCGCCTCGTGGTCGTCCTGGTCGGTGACGCCTCGGTGATCGCCGACCCGGTCCGCGACCTCGGCATCGGCCCCGTGACGGTCGTCACGGGCGCCTGACGCCACGCCACGCCGCCCGCCCCGCGGCCCCGGACGCCCCAGCGGCGCCCGGGGTCGCGGCGCACACGGGCTCAGGGCTCCCACCGGGCCGCCGCCACGTTGACCCGCATGCCGCACGGGAGCTGCCCGTCGGAGCCGGTCAGGGCCGCGGCGCGGTCGAGGAACGCGGCACGCAGGTCCGCGGTCCGCTCCTCGTCCAGGACCTCCATGTCGTAGTACGTGGAGGTGAGGGCGGACCAGACCTCCGAGGGGGTGCCGTCCATGCCGATGACCACGGTCCGCCAGGACAGCGCGGTGAACCCGAGCGGACTGAGCAGCGCGTCCAGCCCCTCCCGCCCGCGCGTCCTGCGGTCACCGAGCCGTGGCAGGCCCCGCTCGGGCGGAGCCGCCCGGAAGTACGGCACGGCCGGCGTCAGGAAGAGATCCGCTCCCTCACCGGGGACGGCTCCTCCGCCGACAGCGAGGGCCGGCGTGCCGCCCGGGGCGAGCACCCGCGCCGCCTCCGCCGTGACCTGTTCGGGGTCGGACATGAGCATGAGCGCCATGTGCGACACCACGGCGTCGAAGGAGTTGTCGGCGAAGGGCAGCTCCTGGGCGCGTCCCTGCCGCAGGTCGGCGTCCGCCAGCGAGGGCCGCCGGCGGGCGAGGGCCAGCTCTCCCTCCGACAGGTCGATGCCGGCGAGGACCCCGGCTCCCTGGCCCGCGAGCAGCTCCAGCAGCGCGCCGTCCGCGCGGCCCAGGTCGAGGACGCGCCGCGCGCCGGGAACGTGTGCGGCGAGAACCGCGTGGCTGGTGCGCCCGTCACGGGTGAGTGCCTTCTCGACCCCCGCCGACTGGAAGCCGGGGTTCCGGTCGTGGAAGGAGCGCAGGAAGTCCTCGGCGGCGCGGGCCGCGGGCGACGTCGCGCCTGATGTCGTGGTCACGCGGGGACCCTGCGCAGGGCGCCGAGTGCCGGCCGGTCCTTCGGCGGACCCGGCAAGTGACTCCGGTCACGTGCCCCGGCGGGCGTGGTGCCAGGCGGTGGCCGGCACCCGCGCGGGGCGCCGATGCACCCGGCAGGAACTGGGGTTTTGCCGTTCGGGGAACGGTTGGTGACGGTTGGGGGTCGGTGTGGCATCCCG
Source organism: Streptomyces sp. NPDC046977 (assembly GCF_040644455.1). Classification (NCBI taxonomy): domain Bacteria; kingdom Bacillati; phylum Actinomycetota; class Actinomycetes; order Kitasatosporales; family Streptomycetaceae; genus Streptomyces; species Streptomyces sp. NPDC046977. The sequence goes on along the minus strand of NZ_JBEYWO010000007.1, from coordinate 322,731 downwards.
CACAAAAGCCCGGATTTTTTTGGAACGACCGTAAGGGCACGGTTAGCGTCCTCGGGTTGTCCGGCGGAATCAGCCGCCTCCCGCGGCACCGGAGCAACGATCGCCGAGTCCCCGTCGGGCGTGAGCCTGGGGAGCCGGGGACCCATATGAGTCGTCCCCTGGGGTGAATCGGGCCTGCCCTCACCGGGGTGCCCGTAGGAGACCTTCCTGCTCCGAACCCGTCAGCTAACCCGGTAGGCGAGAAGGAAGGAAAGGATCCCCGCCTGCCCATGGCGTTCACCATACGTACCACCGTCGCTTGCGCCGCCGCGTTCACCGCCGTCACCGCCGGTACGCTCACCGCCTCCGCGCAGGCCGCGGACACCCAGCGTTCCGCGTTCGCCAAGTGCGCCGCCGTCAGCGGCGACCTGGCGGACCACCTCGCCGAGCAGGCCGACGCGCAGCGCAAGGCGGCGGTCTCCGCGGCGAAGAAGGCCGCAAAGCAGCACGCGGCACACGTCGCGCACGTGACGAAGGTGCGGGCGGCCAAGAAGGCCGAGGCCACCGCGAAGGCAGCAAAGGAAGCGAAGGAGGCGAAGGAAGCAAAGGCGAAGGCCACGGCCCGCGACGGCGCGGCGCACGCCTCGCGCTCCCGCGTCCGTACCTCGCTGACCTCCTGGATGCTGCCGGTCCACGGCGCCATCGGCACCCCGTACCACGCGACCAGCAGCCTGTGGTCCTCCGGTTACCACACGGGCGTGGACTTCCAGGCGGCCATCGGCACGCCGGTGCACGCCGCCGGTGCCGGCACGGTTGTCGAGGCCGGCTGGGGCGGTTCGTACGGCAACAACGTCGTGATCCGGCACGCGGACGGCATGTACACCCAGTACGGCCACCTGTCCTCGATCGCCGTCTCGGTCGGCCAGGCGGTGTCCGCCGGCACGCGGATCGGCCTGTCGGGCGCCACGGGCAACGTGACCGGCCCGCACCTGCACTTCGAGGCCCGGACCACCCCGGCGTACGGCTCCGATGTCGACCCGGTGGCGTACCTGCGCTCCCACGGCGTCCTCTTCTGACCGCTTATGACCGCTTTCTGACCTCCCGGTCCACCAGTCCCTCTCCCTCCCCCCACCCCGAAGGCCCCGGCTCCCCCAGGCCGGGGCCTTCGGCGCGCGCGGAGGTGTGTCCAAAAACGCTCCATGAATTCGGGGCTGCCAGCGGATTCGGCCACGTGCTGGAATAGGGTCGCCAGGAAAGCGCCGGCACCTGCGTCACGTGGAATTGAGCGGCAGCCGCCGGCACGCGGGGAAAGGAAACCGGCGATGTGGGACCGGACGTGAACGGGACGGGCGGCGCGGGGCGCCGTATTTCCGCCCAGGCGGTGTGCGCGGCGATTCGTGACGACATCGTCGGCGGGCACTTCGCGCCGGGCAGCCGGCTGACCGAGGAGCAGCTCGCCAAGCGCTACGGGGTGTCGCGGGTGCCGGTCCGCGAGGCGCTGCGCACCCTGGAGTCCGAGGGCTTCGTCCGCACCCGCCGGCACGCGGGGGCGTCCGTGGCCGAGCCCACCGACCAGGAGGCGGCGGACCTCCTGGAGATCCGCGGCCTGCTGGAGCCGCTGGGCGCCGCGCGCGCCGCCGAGCGGCGTACGGAGGCGCACGTCAAGGTGTTGCGCGGGCTGGTGCGGCTCGGCCAGGAGCGGTCCGTGCAGGGGCAGTTGTCCGACCTGCCGCCGCTCGACGGCTGGTTCCACGAGACGCTGGCGCAGGCTTCCGGCAGCCCCACCCTGGTGACGCTGCTGACGCAGCTGCGGCGCAAGATCGCCTGGGTGTACGCGGTGGACTCACCGGGCCGCGCGGCGGAGTCGTGGGAGGAGCACGCATCCGTCGTGGACGCCGTCGCCCGGGGTGACGCGGAGCGCGCCCGCGCGGCGATGGCCGGCCATGTGGAGCGCGCCGCGACGGTGCACCGGTTGCGCCGCCCGGAGCGCACGGGCCGTGGCGCGACCCTTCGGTGAGGAAAGGGAAACATGCCGGACACACGCCGGGTCATTGGTTTTAACAGCGCTGCCGTATACGCCGGGGACAATCGGGCCGAATTCTGACCGGCGTGCGGTGGCTGATGGTTTCTGCGGCGTGCGGCACCGAATTCGACAGGTGGCCGGAAAAGCCGGTGCCGCGACATCCGGCCGGATGTCGCGGCACCGGTCCCGGCGTGCCGGGCGACCGCGTCAGACGGTCTCGGGAAGCTCTTCCAGGCCCTCGGACACCAGCTTCGCCAGGCTGTCGAGCGCGGCGTCGGCGCCCTCGGCGTCGGAGGCCAGGACGATCTCGTCGCCGCCCGCGGCACCCAGGCTCAGCACGGCGAGCATCGAGGCGGCGTTGACGGGGGCGCCGTCGGCCTTGGCGATGGTGACGGGGACGCCGACGGCGGTCGCGGCGCGGACGAAGATCGCTGCGGGACGGGCGTGGAGTCCCTCGGCCCAGCCGACGGTGACGCGGCGCTCAGCCATGGTGTTGTCCTTCGGGTCGTTCCAGGGAGGTCTAGACCAGTCTGCCATGCCGGGTCCACCGGTCGGTCCTTCCCTTCCGTCCCTGACATCGTCGCACCGATCCCGCGCGTGTCGATGCCCGTACGCTGGCCCCATGACGACCCCGCCGTCCACGGAAGAGCGTGAGTACCCGGTCCACTGGGAGGCGGACGTCGTCCTGCGCGACGGTGGGATCGCCCATGTCCGGCCCATCAGGCCCGACGACGCGGGGCGGCTGGTCAGCTTCTACGAGCAGGTCTCGGACGAGTCCAAGTACTACCGCTTCTTCGCGCCCTACCCGCGGCTGTCCGACCGGGACGTGCACCGCTTCACGCACCACGACTACCGCGACCGGGTGGGGCTGGCGGCCCTGGTGGGCGGGGAGTTCATCGCCACCGTCCGCTACGACCGGACCGAGAGCGACGAGGCCGAGGTCGCCTTTCTCGTCCAGGACGCGCACCAGGGTCGCGGGGTCGCCTCCGCGCTGCTGGAGCACGTCGCGGCCGTGGCGCGTGAGCGCGACATCCGGCGCTTCATCGCCGAAGTGCTGCCCGCCAACCGCAAGATGATCAAGGTGTTCACGGACGCCGGCTACACCCAGCAGCGCAGCTTCACCGACGGCGTCGTCCGGCTCGAGTTCGACCTCGAACCCACCGAGCAGTCGGTGGCCGTCATGCGCGCCCGTGAGCAGCGGGCCGAGGCCCGGTCCGTGGCGCGGCTGCTCAGCCCGAACTCGATCGCCGTGATCGGCACCGGACGGCGGCCCGGCGGCGTCGGCCGCAGCACGCTGCGGCACATCACCGAGGGCGGCTTCACCGGGCAGGTGCACGCGGTGAACCGTTCCTTCGATCCCGGCCTGCGGGTCCTCGAACCCGAGGGCGTCCCGGCCCACCGCTCCGTCGCGGAGATCCCCGGACAGGTCGACCTCGCCGTGATCGCCGTCCCCGCGGAGAACGTCGCGGAAGTGGTCGCCGAGTGCGGCCGGCACGGCGTCCTCGGCCTGCTCGTCCTGTCCTCCGGCTACGCCGAGTCCGGCGTGGAGGGCGGCCGCAGGCAGCGCGCCCTCGTCCGCCAGGCCCGCTCGTACGGCATGCGCGTCATCGGGCCCAACGCCTTCGGCGTCCTCAACTCCGCCGCCGACATCCGGCTCAACGCCTCGCTGGCCCCCGAGATCCCGCGGGCCGGGCGGCTCGGGCTGTTCACCCAGTCCGGGGCCATCGGCATCGCCATGCTGTCCGGGCTGCACCGGCGCGGTGCCGGGCTGTCGTCCTTCGTCTCCGCGGGCAACCGCGCGGACGTCTCCGGCAACGACATCCTCCAGTACTGGCACGACGACCCGGCGACCGACGTCGCGCTGCTCTACCTGGAAACCCTCGGCAACCCGCGGAAGTTCTACCGCCTCGCCCGCCGCACCGCCGCCGTCAAGCCGGTCGTGGTGGTCAAGGGCGCCCGCCACTCCGCGGCCACGCCGCCCGGCCACACCGTGCCGGTCACCCCCATCCCCGACAGCACCGTCTCCGCGCTGCTGCGCCAGGCCGGCGTCATCCGCACCGACACCGTCACCGAGCTCCTGGACACCGGACTGCTGCTGTCCTGCCAGCCGCTGCCGGCCGGGCCCCGCGTCGCCGTCCTCGGCAACTCCGAGTCGCTCGGCCTGCTCACCTACGACGCGTGCCTGACCGCCGGGCTGGAACCCGGCCGCCCCGCCGACCTCACGACCTCCGCGACACCCGAGGACTTCGCCGCCGCGCTCACCGCCGCGCTGCGCGACCCCGCCCACGACGCCGTCGTCGTCACGGCCATCCCGCGCGTCGGCGACGAACTCCAGGGCCACCCCGAGACCGGTGACGACCCCGAGCTCGCCGCCGCCCTGGAGCGCGCCGTCACCGAGGCGGGCGGCACCAAGCCCGTGGCGGTCGTGCACACCGCGCTGGAGGCCATGGGCACCCGCCTGGCCGTCCCCGGGATCCCCGCCTACGCCGCCGCCGAGCGCGCCGTGAAGGCCCTCGCCCAGGCGGCCGGCCACGCCCAGTGGCGCCGGGACGCCGGGACGCCCGGCCGGGTGCCCGAGTTCGACGACGTCGACGAGGCAGCGGCGCGCCGCGACGTGGCGCGGCTGCTGGAGGGCACCGGGGAACGGGCCGTCGACGGCGCCCCCGGCGTCACCCTGGACGAGCCCGCCACCGCCGCGCTCCTGGCCCGCTACGGCATCGCCGTGCGCGCCGCGCTGCCCGCGCCCGACGTGGCCGCCGCCCTGGCGGCCGCCCGCCGCCTCGGCTATCCCGTGGCGCTGAAGACCACCGCCCCGCACCTGCGCCACCGCGCCGACCTCGGCGCCGTCCGCCTCGACCTCGCCGACCCCGACGACCTGCGCCGGGCCTACGAGGAGCTGACCGCGCGCCTCGGCAAGCCCGGGGAGCTGCACCTGGTCGTGCAGGCCATGGCGCCGCGCGGGGTGGACACCGTGGTGCGCGCCACCGTCGACCCGGGCGCGGGCGCCGTGCTGTCGTTCGGCCTCGCCGGCGCGGCCTCGGAACTGCTCGGCGACACCGCGCACCGCCTCGTCCCGGCGACCGACCGGGACGCCGCCCAGCTGGTGCGCTCCATCAAGGCCGCCCCGCTGCTCTTCGGCTGGCACGGCGCCGAGCCGGTGGACACCCCGGCCCTGGAAGAGCTGCTGCTGCGGGTCTCGCTCCTGGTCGACGACCTGCCCGAGGTGGTGTCCGTCGACCTCGAACCGGTCGTCGTGGCCGCGGAGGGGCTCACGGTCCTCGGCGCGTCCGTCCGCCTCGCGCGCCCCCCTGCTCGAACGGACCTCGGACCGCGCGCACTGTCGTCCTTCTGAACACATGCGCCGCACTAGGATGGTGAGCATGGCGAAGACCGGTACGACCCAGGGGCTGCGCGCGGCGATCGAGCGCAGCGGCTACTACCCGACCCTCGTGGCCGAGGCCGTGGAGGCCTCCGTCGGCGGGGAGCCGGTCCACTCGTACCTGGTGCACCAGGAGACCACCTTCGACGCCAACGAGGTCCGCCGGCACGTCACCGTGCTCGTCCTGACCAGCACGCGCTTCATCGTCAGCCACACCGACGAGCAGGGCGCCGACGACACCTCCCCGACGCCGTACGCCACCACCTCCACCGAGTCGGTCAAGCTGGAGCGCATCTCCTCGGTCGTGCTCAGCCGGGTGGTCGCCAACCCCGAGTCCTACACCGCCGGCACCCTGCCCCGCGAGGTCGTGCTCACCATCGGCTGGGGAGCGGTCAGCCGCATCGACCTGGAGCCCGCCGCCTGCGGCGACCCCAACTGCGAGGCCGACCACGGCTACACGGGCTCCTCCACGGCCGACGACCTGAGCCTGCGGGTCAGCGAGGCCGGGGACGGCCCGGAGACCGTCCGCCAGACCCTCGCCTTCGCGCAGGCCCTCTCCGAGGCGACAGCGAGCACGGCCGCCTGATGGCCCATCCCGTCCCCCCGTACGAGTCCGCGCCGCTGGACCCCGCCGACGCGCCCGCCCCGCGCTACGGCACCGCCTCGCTCAGCGACCTGCTGCCCGCGGTGGCCGCCGGCCTCGGCGTGACCAGCACCCCGCCGACCGCGCTGCGCTTGGCCCCGGCCGACCGCGTCTGCGTCTTCCTCGTGGACGGCATGGGCTGGGAGCTGATCCGGCGCCACCCGGACGAGGCCCCCTTCCTCACCTCGCTGCTGGGCACCTCGACCGGCGGCACCGGGCAGCCGCTCACCGCGGGCTTCCCCTCGACGACCGCGACCTCGCTCGCGTCGGTCGGTACGGGCCTGCCGCCCGGCGCCCACGGGCTGGCCGGGTACACCGTCCTCAACCCGGACAGCGGCGAGCTGATGAACCAGCTGCGCTGGCAGCCCTGGACGTCGCCCCAGGAGTGGCAGCCGCACCCCACCGTCTTCCAGCTCGTCCAGGACGCCGGTGTGGAGACCTGCCAGGTCACCTCGCCGACGTTCCAGCACACCCCGCTGACGAAGATCGCCCTGAGCGGCGGCACCTTCCACGGGCGGCTCACCGGTGACGACCGCATGGACTTCACCGCCGAGCGGCTCGCCGCGGCCGACCGGGCGCTGGTCTACACGTACTACAGCGAGCTGGACTCGATGGGCCACCGGCACGGCGTCGACTCCGACGCCTGGCGCGGCCAGCTCATGACGGCCGACCGCCTGGTCCAGCGGCTCGCGGAGCAGCTGCCGCCGCGCAGCGCGCTCTACGTCACCGCCGACCACGGCATGATCGACATCCCCTTCGACCCGGAGTCGCGGATCGACTTCGACGAGGACTGGGAGCTGGGCGCCGGCGTCGCCGTCCTCGGCGGCGAGGCCCGGGCCCGGCACGTCTACGCCGTCCCCGGTGCCGCCGCCGACGTGTACGCCGTGTGGAGCGAGGTGCTCGGCGAGCAGATGTGGGTCGCCACCCGCGACGAGGCCGTCGCGGCGGGCTGGTTCGGCCCGCACGTGGAGGACCGGGTGCGCGGCCGCATCGGCGATGTCGTCGCCGTCGCCCGGGACGACATCGCCGTCGTCGCCACCCGCAGGGAGCCGGGGGAGTCCTCGATGGTGGGCCTGCACGGTTCGATGACCCCCGTCGAGCAACTGGTCCCCCTGCTCGAAGTACGCTCCTGAATCCCTTGCTTGCCCCCCACCCCCGAAAGGCCGTCGCCCTCTCATGCCTGAGCTTGTGTTCTTCTCCGGAACGATGGACTGCGGAAAGAGCACACTGGCGCTTCAGATCGGGCACAACCGTTCGGCGCGGGGACTGCAGGGCGTGATCTTCACCCGGGACGACCGGGCGGGGGAGGGGAAGCTGTCGTCGCGGCTGGGCCTGGTCACGGAGGCGGTGGAGGCCGCCGAGGGGATGGACCTGTACGGCTACGTCGTGGACCTGCTGTCCAGGGGCGGCAAGGCGGACTACGTGATCGTCGACGAGGCGCAGTTCCTGGCGCCGGAGCAGATCGACCAGCTCGCCCGGATCGTGGACGACCTGGACAAGGACGTCTTCGCCTTCGGCATCACCACCGACTTCCGCACCCGGCTGTTCCCCGGTTCGCAGCGCCTGGTCGAGCTGGCGGACCGGCTGGAGCAGCTGCAGGTGGAGGCCCTGTGCTGGTGCGGGGCGCGGGCCACGCACAACGCCCGTACGGTGGGCGGCGAGATGGTCGTCGCGGGCGCCCAGGTGGTCGTCGGCGACGTGCACGGTCCGGGGGACGAGATCGGCTACGAGGTCCTGTGCCGCCGGCACCACCGCCGCCGGGTGACCGCCGCCTCGGCCCGCGCCTCCGCCCTCTCGCCGGACGTCCTGCCGGTCGCCTCCGACTGAGGCCCGCCGGACGGCGCGGGGCCCGTGCGCGCGTTCATCGTCCGCCGTGCGCATAGAGATTGACAACGATTCAGGCGGGGTTCAACCGCGCCGGGACCCGAACTCACCTGCGGCCACTAGGTTCTTGACGGCGATGTACCGCGTCCCCGTCGGCCGAGAGGGAGGCCCCCATGGCAGAGATCCAGATTCCGGGTGACGAGCTGGAGGATCTGAGCGGGCTCCTGGGCCGCGTGATGGAACTCATCGACACCAAGCCCACGGGCTTCGACGAGACGGCCGTGGGGGCGCCGCTGGCGCACTCCGGCGGCAACTTCGAGAGCGCGTGGAGCGACGGGCGGACCCAGCTCAAGCGCCAGGGCAACCAGCTCAAAGAGGCCTGCGACCAGATCGTCAAGGCGTTCACCGACTACGACAACCAGAGCGCGGACTCCCTGACCGCGAAGTAGCCGACCCCACCACCGGCCCACACGGGAACGACAGAGGAGCACGCGGCGATGGCCCTTGAGGGAACCCTGGCCTTCGGCCTTCGGATACCGGACGGCTGGGTGGAGTACGACCTGTCCGGCGAGGCACTGGCCGGCATCCGGGCCGCGCTGCTGAGGCAGACGCCGGACAAGGCGGAGCGGGACCGGGTCAACGAGACCTTCCGCACGGTGCGGCGGATCGCGCAGGGCGCGCGGCGGCGCGGGGCGGTGTACGCGGCCGGCACGTTCACGATGTACGAGGACGGCCTGCTGATGGCGAATGTGATGATCTTCAAGGTCACGCCGCCGCCGGGGCGGAGCTTCTCGCTGCAGGACCTGAGCAAGGAGTTCTCGGCGGCGGGCGGCCGTCAGGGCGAGGGCACCACGCGGACGTTCGGCACCGTGGAGCTTCCGGGGATCGGGCCGGTGGGCCGGGTGAAGGGCATCGAGGAGGCCGAGGTCGCGCACGGGATCAGGACCCGGCTGCTGATCATGCACACGGTGGTGCCGTTCCCGGACGAGAGCGGGCAGGTACTGGTCATCACCTGCTCCAGCCCGAACCTGCCGCTGGCCGAGCCGCTGTACGACGTGTTCGACGCGATCACCTCGACGTTCAGTTTCGGCGTGATCACCCCGTCCTGAGCGGCGGAAGCGCGACGGGCCCGGACGTCCTCGGGGGAGGTCCGGGCCCGTCGCCGTGATCAGCGCGCGCCGCCCGGCTCGGGGACGCGCACGGTGACGTACTTGCCGTCGCCGAGGTGCAGGTACGCCCTGCCGGGTTCGGGGTCGGCCCCCAGCAGGCCGTGCGGCAGCCGGGCGCCGACGGGTTCGCCGTCACTGAGGTTGCGCGGGGCCAGGATCGCCCCGCAGCGGTTGCGGCGGAGCGCGACCTGCCAGCCGGTCATGCTGCTGAGGAACGCCTCGTTGTTGCCGGCCGCGATCAGGCCCCAGCCGTCGCCCGCCGCGCCGCGGGCGAAGGTGGTGAGGTCGGAGTCGATCTCGGAGTGGGCCAGCATGTCGGCATCGTCCAGCAGGATGGCACCGGTCGGGCTGTCGACACCGTGCAGCGCCCTGCGGAAGTCGGCCAGGGCCACGTCCGGGTCGGTGAGGACGTCCACGACGCCCGGCCGGCCGGCCAGCGCGCGGAGCGGGGACGGCCGGGGCGCGACGACGACCAGCTTGTTCCCGCGGGCGAGCAGCGACCGGGCCATGGTGAGCAGGACCGTGCTGCGCCCCGAGCGGGGCGGGCCGGCGATGACGAACGTCGGGACGGCAGCCAGGTCCGTGCCCACGGCGGACAGTTCGTCGCCGCCCACACCGACCATCGCCCACAACGGGGAGGCGTCCCGGGGCACACGGGCCAGGGCGTCCTCGAAGGAGAACCGGTCGGGGAGCACGTCCACCCGGAACGGGCGGAGCTGGGCCGGCACGGCCCGGTCCCGCTCGGCGGTCAGCTTGGCGATCCGGTCCAGGGCGGCCGCCTGCGCCGCGCCACTGGGGTCGGCGTCGACGAGGGCGATCTGGACGCTGCAGGTGTCCTTGAGTCGGATGGCGCGGCCGGCGGGCAGCTCGGCGGGTATCTCCCGGTAGGGCACGCCGACGGCGGAGTAGTCGTTGCGGTCGTTGAGCCGCAGCACGAGCTTGTCCTCGGTGGTGGAGACGAACCGGGACGAGGTCAGGATCCGGTCGCCGGTCAGGACGAGATGGATGCCGACGGCGGCGCCCTCGCGCAGCAGCAGGAGCATCTTCTCCATGACGCTGCCCTGGTCGTAGCTGCCGAAGTCGCGCTCGAACGCCTCGAAGCGGTCCACCAGGACCAGCAGGTGGGGCGGGCGCTTGAGAGGGCCGCGGCGCCGGCGCAGCTCGGTGAGGTCGGCGAGCCCGCCGCGGCCGAGCTGGGCCCGGCGGCTGTTCAGTTCGGCGACCAGCCGGTTGAGCAGCCGGACGACGCGCTCGACCTGACCGCGGTCGACGACGGCACCGCAGTGCGGCAGCCCGGCCAGTGCCTGCAGGGCGCCGTTGCCGCAGTCCAGGCCGTAGAGGTGGACGTCGGCGGTGCTGTGGTCGCGGGCCACGGCGGCGGCCAGGGTGCGCAGCGCCTGGGAGCGGCCGCTGCGCGGGGCGCCGATGAGATGGAGGTGGCCCATCTGGTCGAAGTCGAAGGCGAGATCGGTCCTGGCCTGTTCCGCGGGCACGTCGACCTGGCCGAACACGACCGGGGTGAGGCGGCCTTCGGCGTCGTAGGACGGGCCGCCGCCCTCGGGCAGCGCGTACGAGTCCGGCAGCGGCGGCAGCCACGGGCGGCGGGGCTCGGGGATGCCCAGCAGTTCGGTGGCCGCCCCGATGCCCTGGACCAGGACGGCGAGGTCGGTGACGGTCTGGACGGTGCGCTGCTCCCCGTCCCCGCGGCGGGTGGGCGGCGGGTCGCCGAGCTCCTCCCAGTGCAGTTCGGTGACGAGGGGAGCCGGGTGGCCGCCCTCGGCGGCGGCGGTGAGGTCGGGGCGGCGGCCGCCGATCCGGCCCGTCTGGAACGGCAGCAGGACGGCGTGGCCGAGCCGGGCGTAGGCGCGACCAGGGGTGCGGGGCGAGAGCTGCCCGGCGTCGGGGGCGTCGATGATGTCGCGGCTCTCGGCCGGGTCGGTGGTGCGCAGGGCGATCCGCAGGTTGGTGTTGGCGCGGATGTCGGCGGTGACGGCGCCGGAGGGGCGCTGGGTGGCGAGGATCAGGTGGATGCCGAGCGACCGGCCGCGCTGGGCGATGTTGACGAGTCCGGAGACGAAGTCGGGCAGTTCGCGCACCATGGAGGCGAACTCGTCGATGACCAGGACGAGTCGCGGCATCGGGCCGAGTTCGCCGCGGCGGGCGCGCTTGTCCGTGTAGTCGTCGATGTCCTTGGCACCCGCGTCGGCCAGGATGTGCTCACGGCGGCGCAGTTCGGCGCCGAGGGAGGTCAGGGCGCGCTCGACGAGATGGGTGTCGAGGTCGGTGACCATGCCGACGGTGTGCGGGAGGTCCTCGCACTCGGCGAAGGCACTGCCGCCCTTGTAGTCGACGAGGACGAAGTTCAGCTCGTCCGGCCGGTTGGCGACGGCCAGCGACGCCACGAGCGACTGCAGCAGCTCGGACTTGCCGGAGCCGGTGGTGCCGGCGATCAATCCGTGCGGCCCGTCCGCCTTGAGGTCGACGGCGAACGGCCCGTCGACGCCCTCCCCGAGGACGGCCCTGGTGCTGCGCGCGGACACCGCCCACCCGGCGGCGACGGCCTCGGCGGTGGGCGGTTCCAGGCCGAGGACGTCCAGCAGCCGCGCCGACGTGGGCAGAAGGCCCTCCTCGCCGTCGTCGCCGACGTCCCGCACGGGAGCCAGCGCGCGGGCGACGCCGGTGAACCAGGCGGGCTCGGGCGCGTCCATGAGGACGCCGGTCACCGGTTCCACGCCGGCCTGGCGGATCCACAGACCGCCGACCCCGGCGACCGCGACGGCCTGGCACTCCTCGGGCAGCAACCGTTCCTCGTCGTCCAGGCAGAGCGCGTACACGCCGACCTCGGGGCCGTCGCGGAGGATCTGGATGACACCGGGCAGGGCGCGCAGCCGGCGGGCGCCGTCCAGGACCACGAGCACGTCGGGCTCCCCGGCGGCGCCACCGCGCGGGGCGTTGCGGCCCGCGGCCTTGCGGGCGGCGATCAGCGCGCTGAGCTCGGCGACACGGCGCCCCAGGGATTCGGCGCCGGAGCCGACGAGGCTCACGGTGTCCTCGCCCTGCGGTGCGCAGTGCGGCAGCCAGTGGACCCAGGACCAGCGGTCCGCGCCCGACGAGCCGGACAGCACGTGGATCCGCAGGTCGGAGGGGCTGTGCAGGACCGCGGCCTGGGCGACGAGCCAGCGTGCCAGGGACGCCATGATGTCGGCGCCGCTGCCGTCGGCGGGGGCGCCGCCGACCCGCAGCGCCGCGTCGGAGGCCCGTACGTCGGCGGCCAGGCCCACGACGCCCGCCTCGCGGAACGGGACCGCGACGGGCACGGCGTGCGTGGTGCGGGTGACCCGGCGGCGGTGCTCGGCCTCGGCGGGGTCGTCCAGCTCGACCCAGGCGGGCCGGTCGGCCACCCCGAACCGGAGCAGCAGGAAGTCGTCGTCCCGCCACCGGCGTTCCCACAGCCGGCGCCGGGGGCCGGCGGCGATCAGCAGGGCGGTGGCCGGGTCGGGGCAGGCCGCGCGGCGGGCGGCCTGTTCGGCGAGCACCGCCTCCTCGACCTCCTGGTCGAGCTCGGCCTTGGTCTCCTTGTACACGGCGAGTTGCTCCGCGTACGTCTCCTTGCCGCGCCGCTTGGCGGTGAGCTGGCTGACCAGGGCCATGACCGGCGAGAGCAGGCCGAACAGGAGCATGCGGGAGTTGCCGGTCAGCGCCGTCATGGCACCGGACATGACGAGCGGGGCGAAGATCATCGGCAGCTGGAGTCTGCTGCGGGCCTGCTTCCCGGGCGGCCGTGGCAGCGTGAAACGGTTCTTCGGGGCGGGCGGGAGCAGCCGGGGCGGCCGGTTGTAGTCGAGCCCGGTCCCGTCGGCCGAGGGGACCACGGCGGCGTCGGGCGCGGTGGGTGCGGCCCGCTCCAGCAGGACGGGCCCGCAGGTGAGCACGCCGCCGACGGGCCAGTCCCGCCAGTCGTCGCCGCCGGTCAGCTCGGTGCCGTCCAGCCGCAGGGCCTGGCCGTGCGCGGCGCGTACCGAGACGCCGCCGTTCACGGCGACGACGAGATGGGCGGCGACGGCGGGGAGGTCGCCCGCGGGCGGGCGGACGCGGGCCGTCGCGACGGAGCCGATGTCGAAGTTGCCCGGCGGCAGCCGGAACACCGATCCGGCGCCCGTGCCGCCGATGGCGCGCAGCTCGGCCACGCCCTCGGGCTCCTGGCCGCCCCGCGGCACGTCGAGCGGCGTCCCGAGGGAGAGCAGGCCGCCCGCGCGCAGTCCGGCGGCGGCCACGGCCTGTTCCCCGGGAAGCCGCTCGGCGCCCGCGTACAGGGCGGGCGGGTCGTCGTCGGGAGCCGTACCGCGCACCGACCGGGCGATCTCTCCGGCGAGTTCGCCGACCGGGACACCGGGCTCGGTGTCGATCACGATGTCGGCCGCCCGGCCCGACCGGGGATCCGGGTCGACGACGGTGACGGTCAGGCGCATGGGGCTGATCCTCGGTTCTTTCCGGAGCGAACGGGCGGAGCGGTACGGGCCGGACCGCAGGCATGTCCGGCCCGTCCGCCCCTTCGGGGTGTCAGTGGGGGAGGCTGTTGCCGAGCTGGTTGTCGGTCTCGGTGAAGCCCTCGCCGACGCTCTTGACGTACTGGGAGATGCCGGGGAGGCCCTCGATGACGTCGTTGTAGCCCTTGTGGAAGGACTCGAAGAAGGGGCGGAACTTCGTCTCGGCGGCGGGCGTGCGGTAGCCGTCGGCCAGCAGGTTGTCGATATCGGTCTTGATCTTGCGGAGCTGGGCGATGGCCTGGTCGTACTCGTTGGTGACCGTCGCCGACGTGGAGTCGGTGATCTCGGTCTTGACGTCGAACTGGGGCATGGGGGCTGGTCCTCTCCTGGTGGTGCGGGCGGGTCGGTCGGGTCAGTGGCCCGGGGTCTGCCCGCTCTGCTCGGCCCGGATGTGGGCGAGCTCCTCGGGGGTGAGCGACACCGGGCCCTCCGGCTGCGGGGGGTTGAGCAGTTCCCGGTTCTGGTTGTCGTTGGCGGTGTTGATGAACTTCACCGGGATGTCGGTGTAAAGGACCTCCGGGCCCTTCGTGTTGAAGATGTGGCTGTTCTCCAGCTGCTTGTTGGTGACGCCGTTGGCGACCGAGGTGCCCACCCCGAGGCCGGCGTTCTCCAGCGCGGTCGTGGGGTCCGCGCCCAGGGCGATCTGGACACCGGCGACGGAGAAGTTCTGGATGACGCCCTTGAGCGCGCCGCGGGCGGCCTCCCAGGCGAACTCCCGGTAGTCGTCGGGCTTCAGGGTGCTGCCCACGTTGAAGTCGTAGTCGTCCACGGGCGAGTGCTGCTCGGTGAAGCCGCCGGAGCCGTCGATGCCGGCCACCTTGGTGCCGCCCGCGTCCCGGACCGTGACGGCGCTGCTGTCGCCCGCGGTGAAGGTGTGCGTGGTGCCGTTGCTGTCCACCGACCCGGTGACCCCGCTGTGGCCGACGTGCAGCGTGCTGGTCTCGCCGTTGCCCGCGTACCGGAAGTCGGCCGAGCCGTGCGGGTTCTGGGTGATCGTCACACCGCTGCCGGGGTCGGTGGTGGTGGCGGTGCCGTGGTCGACGGTGGTGCCGGGGGCCCCGCCGGGCGGGGTGAACGCGGCGGGACCGCCGAGGGTGGTGACCGTGGTGCCGTCGCTGAGCGTGGCCGTCTGGTGGGCGGGGACCGACGGCCCCTGCTGCCCCGGCGGCGGGGTGACGGCGGGGTGGTCGGTGACATGGACGCCGGGGCCGCCGACGAGGCTGTTGTCGGGCCGTACGGTGACGGAGTCGCCCGCGCCGCCCGGGCCGCCCACCTGGAAGGTCCCGTTGCCGGTGTGGCCGACGTGGAGGCCGCCGCTGGTGACGCTTGAGCCGCCGCCCCAGATCGGCACCTGCACGGTCGGGCCGCCCGGGTGGTTCGCGCCGACGGTGAAGGTCGCGGGCGGTCCCTGCGGGGCGAAGGGGCTGTCCTTGCCGGGCAGGACGCCGGACTTCTCGGCCGGTGTGGTCGCGTTGGGGAAGCCGCTGTCGGACTTGGTGACCGTGACGTTGCCGGTGTCCACCGTGGACCGGCCGCCGAAACCGCCGGTGTGGTGGATGGTGGGGCCCCCGCCGGGCGTCCGCACGGTGACGCCGCCCTGGCCGTCGCCGGTCACGGTGGACACGGGCGTCTGCCCCGGTCCGTTGCCGATCGGGTTGCCGCCGGTGTCGACGGGACTGCCGTGCGCGTCGACCGGGCCGTTCGGGTTGGGGCCCAGGTGTGTGACACCGCCGGGGCTGTAACTCCCGGTCCCCGCGCCGTGTTCGACGGTCACGTGCCCGTCGCCGTTGTGGGTGACGGTGCTGCCGGGCGCGGCGTAGGAGTGGGCGCCCTGGGTGGTGACGGTGGTGCCGGCCGCCCCGTTGGTCAGCGTGTTGTCGCCGCCGACGAGCGGGGGGCCGCCGATGTACGCCGGGCCCTTGCCCGGCGGGGTGTGGACCGCACCGCCGTCGTGCGTCGCCGTGATCGTCGCCCCGCTGGGCGAATTCTCCACGCTGAGCTGACCGTTGCCGTCGACGGTGTGGCCGGTGCCGGACCTGTCGTCGACCGTCCGCGTGGTGAAGTGGCCGTTCCCGTCCGGGGTGAGCGTGGTGGTGTGGCCGTTGCCGGCCGCCGTGACCGTGCCGTGGTCGCTGCTGACGCTCTGCCCGGAGGTGTTGGTGACGGTGACCGACTGCCCGCCGGCCTCGACGGTGCCGTCGGGGCCGGTCACGTGCACCGAGCCGTCGGCGGAGGAGGTCGTGGTGGTGGTGGTCCCGCCGGCGCCCTGCTGGCGGAAGCTGACGCCGTTGTTGCCCGGCCCGGCCTGCACGGTGACGCCCTGGGAGCTGATCCCGTTCCCGCCCACCTGGGCCCGGACCGGGTTGCCCTGACCGTCGGGGTGGGTGATGTCCGCGGTCGGGTGGTGGGCGCCGTCCGTGCCGGGGCGGACGGTGAACGCGCCGCCCTGGCCGTCGTTCACGGTCGCGGCCGCGCCGCCCGCGCCGCTGTCGACGGTGGTGCCCTGCCCGACCGGCGCGCTGGAGACCGTGCCGTCGCCGGTGGCCACCAGGCCGCCGTTGACGTGCGTGGTGGCGCCGTTCGGGCCGAGCGTCGTCGTGCTGCCGCCGACGGCGACCGTGGCCCCGCCGTTCTGGCCGAGCGTCACCGACACCGCCGGCGGCGCGCCGGGAGCTCCCGCCGTGATGCCGCCGGGGCCGCTGTGCGCGGTGAACCCGGGCCCGGTGGCGGTCGTGCCGTTCGGGCCGGTGGTCACGTGGAACCCGCCGGAGTCGAGGGTCGTGGTGCCGCCGGAGAACGAGGCCGTCGTGGTGACGACGTGCCCGCCGCCGTCCACGGTGCTCGTTCCCCGCACGCCGACCGTCGGCGTTCCGTGGCCGTCCACGGAGACCGTCAGGTTGCCGTGGGTCACCGGGTGACCGGGGGCCGCCTGCGCCAGTGGCGGGGGCTGGGTGGGGACGCCGTCCGGCCCCGGAGGGCCGGTCTGGCCGGGGACGGGGGTGATCGCACCGTCCGGGCCGACGTGGTACTGGAACCCGCCCTGGGTGAAGTCGGCGGTGCCGTCCGCGTGGACGGTGGTGCCGCCCGTCGTGATGGTGCCGTCCGCGCCCCGGTCGATGCCGCCGGTGGTGAAGGCGCCGTCCTGGCCGACACTGAAGTGGGCACCGTCGGCGCCGGTGAGCGTGACGCCGTCCGGAGTGAAGAACGCCGTGCCCCCGCCCCCGCCCGGGCCGCCCTGCACGGTCACGATGCCGTCGCTGTCCGCGCTGACGGACGGACCGCCCTGCGTCGTCACGTGCACCGCGGAATCGAGTCCGTAATGCCCGGCACTGCTGTCGAACTGCACGGTGGTGTGCGGGGAATGGGGGTCGGGGACGACCGTGAAGCCGTCGCCGCTCAGGTGCGTGGCCGGCCCGCCGATCGAGCTCACCGTCACGGTGCCGTCCGGATGGAGCGTGCCGGTCACCCCGTTGTCCTGGACCGGGACACCGCCGCCGGCCTGCGGCGGTGCGACGTGCTGGTGGCCCGGCAGGTCCACTCCGCCGCCGATGCCGTCCGCGGGAGCCGTGACGTGGTGCCCGGCCAGATTGACGTCGACGGTCCCGCCCGCCCCGGCCCCGGCGTCGTGCGTGACCACCGGGGGATTGCCGGGAGCGCCGTGGAACACCGAGGTGACCTGGCCCTGGTGCTGCACCGAGACCCCGTCCCCGGACACCGTGGTGGTGCCGCCCACGTCGTGGACCGTGAGGCCCCCGGTGTGGATGTCGCCGCCCGCGCCGACCGTGAAGGCAGGCGGGTTCGGGCCGTGCGTCCCGGCCTCCACGGTGCCGCTGAAGGCGACCGTGCCGTCGGCTCCCTGGGTGACGCCCCCGCCGAACGGGCCGTTCGCGGTGCTGAACCCGTGGTCGGTCAGCGTGGTGGTGAGGTGCGAGCCGTTCCCGGCCGGGGTGTCCACACTGGTCTGGGTGCCGTTGTACGTCACCTTGTCGCCCTGAGGGCTCTCGATCGTGTTGGTGCCGCCCGAGGTCTTGGAGGTGAAGCCGTCCGGGGTGGTGGTCTTCGTCGTGGTCTTCGGCTCCGGCGGCGGGTTGCCGTCCGCGGTCGCGGCCGGCTTGGGCGTGGGCGGCTCGGTCTTGGTCTCGGTCGTCGTGCCGTCCGGCGTGGTGACCTTGGTCTTCAGCGCGCCGGTGGTCTGGTCGCCCTCGGTCTTGCTGGTGATGCCGTGGAAGCCGGTCTTCTGCGGCATCTCCCGGCCGTTGACGTGCAGGAGGCTGCCCGGGGTGAAGCTCGACGCGGAGAACGCCTTGCCGATGTTGCTCTTGAACTTGCCTTCCGTGGTGAAGGCGTCCTTGAGGTTGTTGGCGAACTTCGTTCCTCCGAGCACGGCGAAGCCGCCGCCGACGGCCGCGCCCACCGCGGCGCCGGCGAGGATCCTCCCCGCGTCGAGCTGCTTGCCCGCGGCGAGGTCCGAGATGACGGTCGCGGTCGCGCCGAGCGCGAACTCGGTGGTTCCCTCCGCGACCGCCTTCTGCGTCACCACGAAGGCCGGTCTGACCTTGAGTCCGTCGTAGTTGACGCCCCGGCCCAGCGGGGTGAGCACCTTGCGGGTGAAGGTCGAGGTCTTCATCCAGCCCTTGACCGCTGCCGACATGGTGCCCGCACCCCGGCCCGCCGTCGCCAGCGCCTTGCCCAGCGGCGCGAACTTCGAGACGACGTTGCCGAGCCTGCCCAGCTGCCCCAGCAGTACCCCGCCCGGGACGATGGTGAGCAGGCCGACGATCAACTCGCCTATTTCCAGATGGCCCTGGGACACCATCCGGATCACCGACAGTCCGAAGGCGAGGGCACCGATCAGGATGCCGACCACCGGGAAGAAGATCGCGACGAGCCCGGCGAAGATGCCGATGATGATCTCGAAGATGGGGTGGTCGGCGAGCCAGTCGCCGATCTTCTGGAAGATGTTCCGTGCCGGAATGGCCTGGTCGGCCGCCTCGTCCAGGGCCCGGGACGCCGCGGCGGACCCGTCCGCGCGCATCTGCTGGGCCTGCTGGGCCAGCGCCGTCGCCGCGGACAGCTCCGACTTGGCGTTGCTGACCTCCGTCACCCGCTCGCCGTGACTGGTCGTCTCCTCGGGCGTGGCGTTCTGCGGCAGGTCGGGGACGACGACGGAGGCGGTCGTCGCGACGGGCCCGCCCTGGTCGATCGCCCGGTCGAGCAGGCTCTGCGCCTCGGCGAGCACACCGGCGTAGACGGAGTACGCGTCGGCCGCCGAGTGGAAGGACGTCCGCGTCCGGTCCAGGAAGCGCGGCATGTCCTTGATCTTGTCCTGCAGGGCGGCCATCGCCTGGCCCTTGCCGTGCCGGATCGCCGCGTCGGTGCCGAGCAACCGGTAGGCCTGGTCCGCCTGGTCGCCGAGGTCCCGGTACGTCCGCGAGAGGGTGCGGATGGCCTCCGGGTCGCCCGGGGTGGGGTCGCTGCCGAAACCGAGCGCTTCCCACCCGCTGGTGTGCCGTCTCGCCATAGCGCGGCCGCCCTTCCCCGATCGTTCATCACTCGGCCGTGCCAGGAGTAACTCCGGTATGGCTAGGCTCAGTTCACGACTCAACTTTCCCCCGCCCGAGTGAACTGTTCATGACAGTAGTGTTGCGGGCGGGAACTGCTCAGGAGGATGGGGATTGCGCTCCGCACACGATTCGGCCACCCGCGCAGCGGCCGCGCTGGTCCTGGCCCTCGGGACCGCCGTCGCCGCGACCGCCCTGCTGCCCGCGCGGACGGCGTCGGCGGCCCCGGCCCGTGCGGCCGGCGCGGTGGCCGTCACCGCGGACGCCGCGGACGGCGTCGGGTACCACGCCGTCACCTTCCCCGAGCGGAACGGCGGGCAGGCGCAGACCCTGCTCACCATGGCCGAGCGCACCCTCGGCGACCGCGACCGGTTCGGCCTCGACATCGGCCGCGCGCTCCCCGACGCCCCCGGCTCCGCTCCGCGCCTGCCCGGGGTCACGGCCGCCCCCGCGGTGTTGATCCCGGGACACACCTCCACCGTCACGGCCGCCGCCGGCGCGCGGATTCCGGTCGGCCCTCTCGTTCTCGGCGGCGTCGGACTCGCCCTGCTGACCGTCCTCATCACCGCCCGCCGTCCCCTGGCCCGGATCGCCCGCCGCGCCGGCACCGCCGTGCGCGCCGCCGCCCGGGTGCTGCGCCCGCGCCTGCCGCGCGCCGCCCAGCGAGCCCTGCGCCGCCGGCGCCGGGCCGCCCTGGGACGTTCCCTGGTCACCGACACCCGCACGCTCGCCGTCGTACGGCACACCCTGCGCGAGCTGTCGGCCGCGCCCGGCACCGGCAACGGCACCGGCAGCACCCGCGTCTACAGCGTGCTCGCCCTCCCCACCAAGATGCTCGCCGCCGTCACCTCCGCCGAGCCCGCCCCGCAAGGGTGGAACGCCCTCGACGCAACCCGCTGGGAGCGCGCGGGAGTTCCCACCTCTGTCGAGGACGGTGACCTGGCCGGCGGCCTGCCCCTCCCGCTCCTGGCCCGGGTGGGTGTGACCGAGCGCGGCCACGCCCAGGTCCTGGTCGACCTCGGCCAGCTCAACGGGACCCTCAGCATCCTCGGCGACCTGCCGGTGGCCCGGGACACCCTGGCGGCGATGGTGCGCAGCCTGCTGGAGAGCGCGGGCCGGGACGACGAGCTGACGGTGGTGGCCGTCGACCCGGCCCGTACCGTACTGCCCGACCTGCACGCCCAGCACGGACTGCTGCGCGTCCCCGGCCTGGAGGACGTCAGCGGCGGATCCCGGTCCCCGATGGCCGTCCCCGCGCCGGAAGTCGGCGCGGGCCTCATCCGCAGTGCCACCCGCACCGGCCCCGTGACCGGCGTCCTCGTGCTGGCCCGGCCGCCCGCCGAGAAGGACCTGCCAGCGCTCGCCCGGCTCTCCTCCCGGGACGGCGGCTGGATCGTGCTCGCCATCGGGGACGTCCCGGGCGCCCACTGGCGCTGGTACGCGGAGGAGGACGGCACCGTCGACACCGGGATCCTCGGCCACAAGGCCTTCGTCCCGGTCCAGAGCGCGCCGGCGCACGCGGGCACGGGCTGACCGCCGGGGGCCGTGCGCGCCGCCCGCGAGACGGCCGGTGGACCGGCTCAGGCCGGCAGCGGCTCGGTGCGGATCAGGGTGAACACCGCGCCCTCGGGGTCGGTGACGGTCGCGACCCGCCCGTACGCGGAGTCGCGCGGCGCGCGCAGGACGCTGCCGCCGAGCTGGACCACCTGGCGGGCCGCCGCGTCGGTGTCGGCCACCTCGAAGTACGCCATCCAATGCGCGCCGCGATCGCGCGGCAGACCCTGGCCGACTCCGTGGATGCCGCCCACCGGGCGGCCGTCGAGCTGCAGGGTGAGGTAGTCGAAGTCCGTCGAGACGATGTGCTGGGTCTCGAAGCCGAAGACCAGCGAGTAGAAGGCGGCGACCATCGACGACTCACGGGTGACCAGTTCGTTCCAGACGGGCGAGCCCGGTTCGCCGGAGGTCTCGATGCCCCGGTGGCGGACGGCCTGCCAGATCCCGAACACCGCGCCCAGCGGGTCCAGGGCGATCGCCAGCCGCCCCGCGTCGTCCGCGTCCAGCGGGCCCACGCCGACCGTGCCGCCGCAACCCCGGACCAGTTCGGCGGTCTTGTCGGCGTCGTCGGCGGCGAAGTACGTGGTCCACGCGTGCGGCAGATGCCGGTCCCGGGGCAGTTCGCCGATGCCGGCCACGCTCTTCCCGTCCAGCGTGGCGCGCACATAGGTGCCCAGCGAGGACGGACCGGGGTGGAACTCCCAGCCGAACAGGTGGCCGTAGAACTCCTGCGTGGCCTCGACACCGCGTGCCAGCAGGCTGACCCAGCACGGTGTCCCGTGCGGGTGGCGGTTCCCTACCTCGGTCATCGGTTCTCTCCTGGAAGCGGCGCTCGGGGGTGCGGAGGAGGTACCACAGCAATGCTCGCACCACAGGGCGCGCCGCTACGGGGGCCGCGCCGCAGGGTCCCCGCGCCGGGTGACCACAATGGGCTTATGCATCCTGTCATTACCGTAACCGAATTGGCCGCGCAGCCGAAGGGCGCGTCAGACGGCGGGCCGGTCCTGCTCGACGTGCGCTACCGGATGGGCGGGCCGCCCGGACGCCCCGAGTACGCGGCGGGCCACCTGCCCGGCGCGCACTACGTCGACCTGGAGTCCGAACTCGCCGGGGCACCCGGTGACGCCGGCCGCCATCCGCTGCCGGACGTGGAGGTGTTCGCGGCCGCCATGCGGCGCGCGGGCGTCGGCCGGGACCGCGACGTCGTCGTCTACGACGACTGGCAGGGCTGGGGCGCCGCCCGCGCCTGGTGGCTGCTGCGCTGGGCCGGGCACGAGCGGGTACGGGTGCTGGACGGCGGCCTCTCCGCCTGGACGGCGGCAGGGCTTCCCCTGGAGACGGACGTCCCGGCCGGCGAGAACGGGGACTTCACGGCCGTCCCCGGCGGGCTGCCGCTGCTCGACGCCGACGGCGCGGCGGAACTGGCCCGCGGCGGCGTACTGCTCGACGCGCGGGCGTCCGAGCGCTACCGCGGTGAGGTCGAGCCCGTCGATCCCGTCGCCGGGCACATCCCGGGTGCGGTCAGCGCCCCCACGACGGAGAACGTCGACCCCGCCACCGGGCTGTTCCTCCCGCCCGGCGACCTCGCCGCCCGCTTCCTGGGCGTCGGTGCCGCCGAGGGCACCGCGGTCGGGGTCTACTGCGGTTCGGGCGTCTCCGGTGCCCACGAGGTGCTCGCGCTCGCCGCGGCGGGTGTGCCCGCCGCCCTGTACGTCGGCTCCTGGAGCGAGTGGTCGCACACCGGCCGGCCCGTCGCGACGGGCCCCCAGCCGGGCTGAGGCCCGGGTCTCCCACCTGCCCGCCCACGGCGCGGCACCTCGCGTGGCCCCGCGAGGCACCGGCCCGGGGGCGGGTGGGAGACCGGGCGGTCTTCACGGACCCGCCCGGTGACGCTCCATCACATCCCGTGCGCCGGCGGCGGTGCGGCCGGGTCAGTCCTGCTTCTTGCGCCGGCTCCCGAAGACGATCTCGTCCCAGCTGGGGACCGTCGCCCGCCGTCCCGGCCGCACCCCGTCCGCCTCGGCCTGCCGGTCGGTGGAGCCGACCAGCCGGTCCCGGTGGGCGCCCACGGACCGGGGCATGAGAACGTCCGCGTACGCCGACCCCGCGCTCGCGGCGGGAGCCGGGGGCGCGGCCTCCTCCGCCTCGGGGTCGTCGACCACGCCGTCGGTCCCCGCGGCGGCCGCCGGGGGAATCTCCGGCGCCGCGGGCGACGCGGTCTGCGAGGGGACGACCATGTCGCCGCGGAAGCTCGGCACGGCCTCCAGAAGGCTGGTCAGGGAGTCGCGTTCCTCCTCGGCCCGCTCCTCGGCGCCGCTCGCGCGCTCCGGCCGCTCCAGCGCCCGGTCCCGCGGCAGCCGGGCGATCCGCGGCACGAAGGGGTAGCTCGGCTCCTGGGGCTCCTGCGTGGCCTCGCCGATCAGCGCACGGGCCTCGTCGTCGACGGCCTGGACCAGCCGCCGCGGCGGGTCGTAGGTCCAGCTCGCCGAGTGCGGCTCGCCGGCGACGCGGTAGACCAGCAGCACCTCCCAGGTGCCGTCGTCGCGCCGCCAGGAGTCCCAGACCACGGAGTCCTTCTCGGCACCCCGCAGCAGCAGCCGTTCGGCGACGGCCTCACCGAGCTGCGGTCCGGTGCTCTCGCCCTGACGGCGGACCGGGGTCTTGCGCGCCCGCTCCGCCATGAAGGCCCGCTCCGCGAGGACGGGGCCCTCGAAGCGCCGCACCCGCTCGACGGGGATGCCGGCGAGCTGCGCGACCTCCTCGGCGGTGGCGCCCGCTCTTATCCGCGCCTGGATGTCGCGCGGGCGCAGGTGGCTCTCGACCTCGATCTCGATCTGGCCCAGCCGCGCCCGGTCGTTGCGGATGGCGGCACGCAGGCGCTCGTCGATCGGGAGTGTGTACTCCGTGCTGTCGGCAGCCTTGAGCACCAGTCGTGTGCCGTCGTTGCTGACGGCCACGACACGCAGTTCGGGCACGGTTACCTCCCGGGTGGTGCCTGCCGACGTCACGTGCGTCGCTGCTCCCGATGGACGAGTGTGACCTGCCCGGGTGCAGCCTGCCACAACCTTGCTGAGTTTCCCGGCGTGTCGGGCATGTGCCGTGACGCGCCGTTATGGCACGGTTACCTCTTTGCAACGCTGAGTGACCAACTGCATCACTCGGCGTCACGTGTCTCCGGGTCGCTCGACAGCACCCCGGGATGAAGTGCGCCGTCTCCCCCCGGAGCCAGGATTTGTCACAGTACTCCATTTGGGCCACGCCGATGGGGCGCCGCGCCGTCGAACTTTGAGCGGGTCAAGGGAGTTGGCCGGGGGCCGTTACGAAATCTCCACAACTGGAGCTCTGCGATCTACGCCCCCAGCACCCGCCGCAGGTAGTCGTTGCGGAACAGCCGGTCCGGGTCGAGCCGGTCCCGCAGCGCGGTGAACTCACCGAAACGCGGGTACGCCCGGGCGAACCAGTCGGCGTCCCGGGTGTGGACCTTGCCCCAGTGCGGACGGCCCTGATGCGCCGTCATGATCTGCTCCACGGCGGTGAAGTACTCCTGGTACCGGCTTCCCCGGTACATGTGGACCGCCACGTAGGCGCTCGCGCGCCCCGAGGCCGTCGACAGCGCGATGTCGTCCGCCGGCGCGACCCGTACCTCCACAGGGAAGCTGATCCGCAGCGCCGAGGAGTCGACCATCGACTTCAGCTCCCGCAGGACCTCCACCGCCGCCTCCCGCGGGACGGCGTACTCCATCTCCACGAAGCGCACCCGGCGCGGGTGGGTGAAGACCTTGTACGGGATGTCGGTGTACGTGCGCGCCGACAGGGCGCGGCTGGAGACCTGCGCGATCCCCGGGATCAGCGACGGCGCGGCCTGGCCCACCGCGCAGGCGGCCCGGAAGACGCCGTTGGACAGGAACTCGTCGTCCAGCCAGCCGCGCACCGGGGGCACCGGCGCGGCGGGACCCTGGCTGCGGTTGTTGCGCTTGGTGTTGCAGCCGTCGGTGTGCGGGAACCAGTAGAACTCGAAGTGCTCGTTCTCCTCGACGAGTTGGTCGAACTCCGCGAGCACCCGGTCGAAGTGCATCGGCTCCTCGCGCGCGGTGAGCAGGAAGAGCGGTTCCACCGCGAAGGTGAGCGAGCTGACCACGCCGAGGGCGCCCAGCCCGATCCGGGCCGCGGCGAAGACGTCCGCGTTCTCCTCGGCGGAGCAGGTGAGCACCGAGCCGTCGGCCGTCACCAGTTCCAGTGCGGTGATCTGGGCGGCGATGGAGGCCGAGTCGCGGCCGGTGCCGTGGGTGCCGGTGCTGGTCGCCCCGGCCGCGGTCTGCTCCATGATGTCGCCCATATTGGTGAGCGACAGGCCCTCGGCGGCGAGGAACGCGTTCAGGTGCTTCAGCTGGACGCCCGCCTCGACGGTCACGGTCCCCGCCGCGCGGTCGAGGGAGCGTATGGAGCTCATGCGCTCCGGGCGGATCAGGACGCCCGCGGTGGCCGCGGCGGAGGTGAAGGAGTGCCCGGTGCCGACGGCCTTGGCCGGCAGGCCGTCCTCGGCCGCCTTCCGCACGGTGGCGGCCAGTTCCTCCACCGAGGCCGGGGACACCTCCCGTGCCGGGACGGCCCGCACGTTGCCCGCCCAGTTATGCCATGTGGCCTTCCCGGCGGTTCTGTTCGTCGTAGCCATGCGTACGCGATCCCTCCAGCTCCGGCGCCGGCTCCAGCCGGCGGTACCCCAGGAAGGCCGCCACCACGGCGAGTGCCGCGGCGGAGGCGGGTACCGCGAACGCCGCCCGGGCCCCCGCCGCGTCGATCACCCACCCGGCGAGCGAGGCCCCGAGCGCCACACCGACCGCGAGCCCCGTGCTCGTCCACGTCATGCCCTCGGTCAGCTTCGCGCGCGGTACCAACTGCTCGACGAGCGCCATGGTGGTGACCATCGTCGGCGCGATGGACAGGCCCGCGACGAACAGCGCCACGGCCAGGAACGGCAAGTTCCCGACCAGTAGTGGCGGGATCATACTCACGCCCATGGCCCCCACGCCCAGCAAAAAGCGACGCGAGGCCGTACCGCGCGGTCTCATCAGGCCGAAAAGGACTCCCGCGAGGCAAGATCCTGATGCGTACACGGCGAGAACGAGGCTGGCCGCGGCCTTGTGGCCCTGCTCCTGGGCGAACGCCACGGTGGTGACGTCCACCGCGCCGAAGATCGCCCCGGTCGCCACGAAGGTCACCACGAGGACCTGCAGACCGCGCGAGCTCATCGCGGAGCCCCGCGTGTGCTGCTCCCTCGGGTGCGGCGGCGGCTCGGTGGACCGCTGCGCGGTGAGCAGGAAGGTGCCGGCGGCGAGGAAGAGCGCGGCCAGCAGAGGGCCGGCCTCGGGGAACCAGACGGTGCACAGCCCGATGGACAGGATCGGGCCCACGATGAAGCAGATCTCGTCCACCACGGACTCGAAGGAGTACGCGGTGTGCAGCAGGTCCGGCGAGCCCCCGTGGATGGCCGCCCACCGCGCCCGCACCATGGCGCCCAGGCTCGGCGTCAGCCCGGCGACGGCGACACAGGCGAAGAGCGTCCAGTCCGGCGTCCCCTCCCGCACGCACACCAGGAGCGCGGCGACGGCCAGCACCGTGATGCCGGCCGCGGGGCGCAGCACCTTGCGCTGCCCGTACCGGTCCACCAGCCGTGAGACCTGCGGCCCGAGCGCCGCCCCCGACAGGGCCAGTACGGCGGCGAGCGCGCCCGCGATCCGGTAGCGGCCGGTGACCTGCGACATCATCGTCACGATCCCGATGCCGAGCATGGACAGCGGCATCCGGCCGATCAGGCCGGCGGCGGCGAAGCCCCTGGTCCCGGGGGCGGAGAAGATCGCGCGATAGGGACTGGGCAAGGGGCGCTCCTCGGCCTCGTCGCCGATGTACTTGGGTGCGGGGTGCACTGGCACTGGTAAGGAATGTGGCTGCTCATCACAGCTTACAAACGGAGCGCAAGCGATTTTCCGGCCGCCCGCCGCCGCCCTTGGTGCGGTCCGTGCCGTTCCGCGGCCGTCTGCGGGCGGTGGGAGGATCAAAGACATGTCCGATCACACCGAGGCCGACACCGCCGCTCCGTACGACGCACTGCTCCTGCTGTCCTTCGGCGGCCCCGAGGGGACGGACGACGTCGTCCCCTTCCTGGAGAACGTCACGCGGGGGCGCGGCATCCCGCGCGAACGCCTGAAGGAGGTGGGGCAGCACTACTTCCTGTTCGGCGGGGTCAGCCCCATCAACGCGCAGAACCGCGACCTGCTCCAGGCGCTGCGCAAGGACTTCGCCGAGCACGGCCTCGACCTGCCCGTGTACTGGGGCAACCGCAACTGGGCGCCCTATCTGACCGACACCCTGCGCGAGATGGCCGACGACGGCCACCGCCGCATCCTGGTGCTGGCCACCAGCGCGTACGCCTCCTACTCCGGCTGCCGGCAGTACCGCGAGAACCTGGCCGACTCCCTTGCCGCGCTGGAGGCCGAGGGCCGCCCGGTGCCGCGGGTGGACAAGCTGCGCCACTACTTCAACCACCCGGGCTTCCTGCGGCCCATGGTCGACGGTGTGCTGGCCGCGCTCGACGAACTGCCGCAACAGGCGCGCGCGGGCGCGCACCTCGCCTTCACCACGCACTCCATCCCCACCGCCGCCGCCGACACCTCCGGCCCGGTCGAAGCGCACACCAAGGACGGGTCCGGCGGCGCCTACGTCGCCCAGCACCTGGACGCCGCCCAGGTGATCGCCGACGCCGTCCGCGAGGCCACCGGCGTCGACCGGCCGTGGAAGCTCGTCTACCAGTCCCGCAGCGGCGCCCCCCACATCCCGTGGCTGGAGCCCGACATCTGCGACCACCTGGAGGAACTGCACGCCTCCGGGGCGACGGCCGCCGTCATGGTGCCGATCGGCTTCGTCTCGGACCACATGGAGGTCCGCTACGACCTCGACACCGAGGCCACCGCCAAGGCCGCCGAGCTCGGGCTGCCCGTGGCCCGTTCGGCCACGGTCGGCGCCGACCCCCGGTTCGCCGCCGCCGTGCGCGAACTGGCCCTGGAGCGGGCCGCGGCCGAGCGCGGCCTCACCCCCGAACGCTGCGCGCTGGGCGCGCTCGGCGCGAGCCATGACGTCTGCCCGGTGGGCTGCTGCCCGGCCCGCAGCCCGCGTCCCGCCGCGGCGGGCGCCGAGTGACCGACACCGACACCGACAGAATCCGCAGCACAAGGAGCACCGTGACCGACCAGCTGAAGGACGAACTCCTGGCCGTGGCCGTGGAGGCCGCCCGCAGGGCCGGGGAGCTGCTGCGCGACGGCCGCCCGGCCGACCTCGGGGTGGCCGCGACCAAGAGCAGCCCGATCGACGTCGTCACCGAGATGGACATCGCCGCGGAGAAGCTCATCGCCTCCTTCATCGGCGAGCGCCGGCCGGACGACGGACTGCTCGGCGAGGAGGGCGCCAGCGCGCCGGGCACCACCGGCATCCGCTGGGTGATCGACCCCCTCGACGGCACCGTGAACTACCTCTACGGCCTGCCGGGCTGGGCGGTCAGCATCGCCGCCCAGGTCGACGGCGAGACCGTCGTCGGCGTCGTGGAGGCGCCCATGCGGCGCGAGAGCTACCGCGCCGTCCTCGGCCGCGGCGCGTGGGTGGGCGACGTACGCGCCCGGCCGCGCCCCGCGCCGCCGTTCGAGCAGGCGCTGGTGGGCACGGGCTTCGGGTACAGCACCGAGGTGCGCACCGGGCAGGCCGAGGTGGCGCGCCGGCTGATCCCGCGCGTGCGGGACATCCGCCGGGCCGGATCGGCCGCCATCGACCTGTGCGACGTGGGCTGCGGCCGGCTCGACGCCTACTACGAGCGCGGGCTGAACATCTGGGACTACGCGGCGGGCGACCTCTTCGTCCGCGAGGCGGGCGCTCTCACCGGGGGCCGCCCGGGGGAGCCGCTGTCGCGGGAGCTGACGGTGGCGGCGCCGACGGGGGTCTTCGAGCCGTTGCAGGCGCTCCTGGAGGAGCTCGGCGCCTGGCACGACTGACCGGGTGGGTGCCGGGGCGCGCGAACGCCCCGGCACCTTGTCCGGTGTCCGGGGCGTTGCGCTTGTGTCCGGATGCCTCAGGCGATCTTGGGCAGCACCTGTACGCCGTGGTCGGCGGCGAGGCGGCGCAGATCGGCCAGTTCGGCCTCCTCGACTTCGGCCAGGAACTCGTCCCCCGCCTCCCGGGCGGCGAGCAGGTCCGACTCAGTGCTGTGTATGCGCTGCAGGATGCCAGTGGTGAATGCGTCCATCAGGTGGCGCCCCCTCGTCGTCGATAGGTGACACAGGGTGTGGGTGGGTACGGGTCGATCGGCTGCGGTCAGGTCGTTCCGAGGTCCCCGCGGATCACGCGACGGCTGTCGCCACAAGTCGACTGCGAACGCCCAGGGGGCGCGATCGGGGGTGTGCAGTCGTCCTCCCCAGGCCTGCCGGAGCGGAAACCTCCGCAACCCGGGGAATTCCGTGCTGTCCTCCCCTCCGCGCCGCGCGCGGCCGCGACCGGCGCGGATGCCGCTCGCCGGTGCGCACGGTGTGGCACGCGTCACGTGCGGTGACGCCTCCGGGCGGGGTGGCGGGTCCGTCGCGCGCCGCCCGGGGACGCGCTCTTACCGCCGGTTTACGGCCTCCAGGTGCAGGATGGAGACGCGTTCGGCCTGCGCACAGGCCGCTGGGAATGTTCACGGAAGGAACGGCGCCTTGCGCGTACTGGTCGTCGAGGACGAAGAGCTGCTCGCCGATGCGGTGGCCACGGGACTGCGCCGCGAGGCGATGGCCGTGGACGTCGTCTATGACGGCGGAGCGGCTCTGGAGCGGATCGGGGTCAACGACTACGACGTCGTCGTCCTCGACCGGGACCTGCCCGTGATCCACGGGGACGACGTCTGCCGCAAGGTCGTCGAGCTCGGCCTGCCCACCCGGGTCCTGATGCTCACCGCCGCCGGCGACGTGAGCGACCGCGTCGAGGGCCTGGAGCTCGGCGCCGACGACTACCTGCCCAAGCCCTTCGCCTTCACCGAGCTGATCGCCCGCGTGCGTGCGCTCGGCCGGCGGACGACCGCCCCCCTGCCGCCGGTGCTGGAGCGCGCGGGCATCCGGCTCGACCCCAACCGCCGCGAGGTCGTGCGCGAGGGACGGCAGGTGCACCTGGCGCCCAAGGAGTTCGCGGTGCTGGAGGTGCTGCTGCGCAGCGAGGGCTCGGTGGTGTCCGCGGAACAGCTCCTGGAGAAGGCCTGGGACGAGAACACCGACCCCTTCACCAACGTGGTCCGGGTCACCGTCATGACGTTGCGCCGCAAACTCGGCGAGCCCGCCGTGATCGTCACGGTGCCCGGCTCCGGCTACCGGATCTGATGCGCCGTGGCCACCTCCCCGGCGTCCCCCTCGCCCCGGCCGTCGTCCTCGTCGCAGGCGTCCTCGCCCCCGGCCCCGCCGCGCGTCCCACCGAAGCCCACGTGGGAGCCGACGTCGCCGGCCGGTCGCGTGCCGCTGTTCCGCCCCACGATCCGGATACGGCTGACCCTGCTCTACGGCGGCATGTTCCTGATCGCCGGCGTCATCCTGCTGTGGATCATCTACCTGCTGGCCGCACAGGCCCTGCACGACGGCAACATGCTGCCCTTCCGGCTGGTGAGCGGTCAGGTGCGCACCACGACGGCCAGCTGTGATTTGCCGGTAACGGGGTCGAGCGACGATTTCACGGCCGCCATCAACGCCTGCATGCAGTACCAGCGCGAGGTCGCGCTCGACACCCTGCTGCGGCGGTCGCTGTTCGCCCTGGTGGGTCTCGCCGTCCTCGCCTTCGCCTTCGGGTACCTGCTGGCGGGCCGCGTGCTGTACCCGCTGGGCAGGATCACCCGCACCGCGCAGGCCGTGGTCTCCTCCGACCTCAAGCGCCGTATCCACCTGGACGGGCCGGACGACGAGCTGAAGGAGCTCGCCGACACCTTCGACGAGATGCTGGAACGGCTGGAGCGGTCCTTCGACGCGCAGCGCCGCTTCGTGTCCAACGCCTCCCACGAGCTGCGGACCCCGCTGGCGATCAACCGGACCCTGCTGGAGGTCCAGCTGTCCGACTCCGCGGCCGGTCCGGAGATCCAGCAGCTGGGGAAGACCCTGCTGGCGACCAACACGCGCAGCGAACAGCTCGTGGAGGGCCTCCTGCTGCTCGCCCGCAGCGACAACGAGATCGTGGACCGCAAGCCCGTGGACGTGGCCGAGGCGGCCTCCCAGGCCCTGGAGCAGACCCGCAGCGAGGCCGACGCCAAGGGCGTGGCGCTCCGCAGCGAACTGCACGAGGCGGTGGTGCAGGGCAACGGCGTGCTGCTGGAGCGCATCGCGCTCAACCTCGTGCAGAACGCCGTCCGCTACAACGTCCCCGAGAACGGCTGGGTCGAGGTCACCGCGGGCCTCGAACCGGGTCTCGCGGTGCTGACGGTCACCAACACCGGCCCTGTCGTCCCGGCGTACGAGATCGACAACCTTTTCGAGCCGTTCCGGCGGCT
Organism: Streptomyces sp. NPDC046977; assembly: GCF_040644455.1. Taxonomy (NCBI): domain Bacteria; kingdom Bacillati; phylum Actinomycetota; class Actinomycetes; order Kitasatosporales; family Streptomycetaceae; genus Streptomyces; species Streptomyces sp. NPDC046977. Next base: position 291,515 of record NZ_JBEYWO010000007.1, on the reverse strand, counting down.
GCGCACCGAACGGACCGGGAGCGACAAGGGCGTGGGACTCGGCCTGTCGATCGCGCGCTCGGTGGCCCGGGCCCACGGAGGCACCATTTCCGCGGTGCCCCGCGAGGGAGGTGGCCTGGTCATGCGGGTCGCGATCCCCGTCTGAGGTACCCGGGAGGCGTTCCTCGACACTCCCGGGGCCGTGTTCGCTTTGCGCTGAATTTTGCGGTCTGATCCCGGCGGCGGCATGCTGTGAGCGATTACACATACGATTCCGGCCGCGGGTACGCTGCGTGATCGCAAGTCCGGGAAAAGAGCGGAAAAATCCATGTTTCCGCAGGTCATGATCACGGGAAGTACACGTGGAGGCGTGAGCAAGGTGCGACAACACGGCCCTTTCCGGTCATGACCGGCAGTGGATCCGATCACCTCTTCGGGGGTGCGGTTGGGTGTCGATTGAGTAACGGCACTTGATGTAAGGCAAAATCTCCGCTTCGGGCCGGGCACAAGACCGGCCTCCCATGCGTTACGTGCGCTGGAGACACCGCAGACACCCAGAGGGGGAGAGCGATACATGGCTACTGATTACGACACACCACGCAAGACCGACGACGATGTCAACGAAGACAGCATCGAGGAACTGAAGGCCCGCCGGAACGACAAGTCCACGTCCACGGTGGACGTCGACGAGTTCGACCAGGCCGAGTCCCTCGAACTGCCCGGTGCCGACCTTTCCAACGAGGAGCTCTCGGTCCGGGTCCTGCCCCGGCAGGCCGACGAGTTCACCTGCATGAGCTGCTTCCTTGTGCACCACCGCAGCCAGCTGGCCTCGGAGAAGAACGGCAACCCGATCTGCCGCGACTGCGCGGCCTGACGGGACACCGGGATCGTGGACAGCGACGACGAGCGAGGCCGCGCGGCCTCGCTCGCGGGCGCATCGGAGGAACCGGCGGTCGACGACGCCCAGGCCGGGCCTCCGAGCCGTGCCGCCCGCGGGCGTGCCCGCGCCAGGGCGGCACTGACGACCCTCGCCGAGGGTTTCCTCGAGGCGGCCCCGCGGATACCCGTACGGGACCTGGAGACGCTCCGCCGGCACTTCCCCGGGCTCGGGCCCGAGGAGCTGGCGGACAAGCTCGTGAACGCCGCCACGATGGGCACCGCGACGGTCGGCGCCGGCATCGGCGCCGCCGCCATGCTGCCGACTCCGCCCGCCATGCCCGCCGAACTGGCGAGCGAGACGATCGGGGTCGCCCTGATCGAGTACAAGCTCATCGCCGAGCTGCACGAGGTCTACGGGCTGCGCGCCCCGGGCACGCTGCGGCAGCGCGCGATGATGTACGTCGCCGAGTGGACCGAGCGGCGCGGGATCGACTTCTCCAAGCCGTCCACGCTGAACGTGGCGCTCGGCGGCCGGATGAAGCGCGAGCTGCGCCAGCAGCTCATGAAGCGCAGCCTGCGCAATCTGCCGACGCTGGCCCCGTTCATGGTCGGCGCGGCCGTCGGCGCCGTGATGAACCGGCGCGACACCAGGAAACTCGCCGAGCAGATCCGCAAGGACCTGCGCGAACGGCAGGTGCCCTGGGCGTTGCTCTCCGCCGAGGAGCCGCCGTCCGCCCTGGGGGCCGGCGAGCCCGGCGCGGACGGCTGAGGCCGCCGCGGACGCCTCAGGCGGTCCGCACCTCCCGCAGCGCGGCGGCCAGCCGCTCGGGGGCCCGGGTGGAGAGGTACAGATAGGGCGTCGGATCCGCGGGGTCGGTGACCTCGATCCTCAAGGCCGTCGGCACATACGACCGCAGCAGCATGAACGCGCGCGGATCGGCCTTGTACGAGCGCCAGGCCAGCGCTTCCTCGTGGTCCAGCACGGTCGCCTCGCCGAGCGCGCCCACCGGGATCCGTGCGTCGCCCGCGACCAGCGACCCGGCCACCACCCGCAGCCGCGCCGAGCCGTACGAGCTCACCGCGACCGCTCCGGCCGCCGTGCCCCCGACGAGGCCGCCCAGCAGCGGCAGCGCCCCGAAGGGCAGCAGGATCAGCGCCAGGGACACACCCGCGCCGAAGGCGAGCAGCCACCACGAACGCGGCGCGGTCAGCCGCTCGTCATAGGTCATGCCGGTCATGCCACCCAGCTTGTCATGCCGCCCGGTCAGTACCCGCCGCGGGACCGCAGGCGCGACAGGGCCTGCGCGGCGCGCGGCGCCGTGCGCAGGCCGACGGCGACCTGCTTGGCCCAGTCGGTGGCCGCGGTCGGCAGGGCGGCGTTCAGGACGGCCGAGGAGCGGGCGTCGTTGCCCACCAGGTAGCGGGGGAGCGGGCGGGGCGCCGACAGCGCCTTGAGGACCGTGCGGGCCACCGGGCGGGGGCCCGGCAGCTCGCGCTTCAGCCGGTCCTCGACACCCTCGTACTGGTCGCGGTACGGCGACGTGGTGCCCTGCGGCAGCCGTGAGGCGCCGCGCTCCCAGATGTCCGTCCCGAAGGACCCGGGCTCGACCAGCACCACCTTCACCCCGAACGGCGCGGCCTCCATGCGCAGCGCGTCCGTGACCGCCTCCAGGCCCTGCTTGCTCGCGCAGTACCAGCCGAGCAGCGGCGTCGAGACCCGGCCGGAGACCGAGGAGATGTTCACGATGCGGCCCGCGCGCCGGGCGCGCATGGTCGGCAGCACGAGCCGGGCGATGCGCGCCGGTGCCACCAGGTTGATCTCCAGCTGCTGGCGCACCTGTTCGTCGTCGACGTCCTCGATCGCGCCGGGCTGCGCGATGCCGGCGTTGTTGACCACCGCCCAGGGACCCCCGTCGGTCACCGTGGCGATCTCCGTGAACGCGCGCACGGACGACGTGGCGTCCGCGACGTCCAGCAGCACCGTGCGCACCGACGCACCGGTCCTGGCCACGGCCGCGCGCAGGGCCTCGGCCTTCTCCTCGGTGCGCACCGTGCCGATGACGTCGTAGCCGGCGTGGGCCAGTTCGAGCGTGATCGCCAGGCCGATCCCGCATCCGGCTCCGGTGACGACGACGGACCTGGGGGTCATGGGGTGCTCCAAGGGATGGGGGACACGTGCCGCGTGGCCGGAGGGAGAACGGGCGGGCGGCGGGAAAGGATCCCGCAGGAGGGTAGGGTCTCCCGCGTGAACGGAGCCACACCCGACGTCCCGGCCCGCCCGGGCCTGACGCCGCCGCAGGACGCGTCGCCGCCCCGGCGGCACCCCGACGCGCCCGCGCCCGGCGAACCGCTCGGCGCGCACTACGAGCACTGCTTCGGCTGCGGCGGGGCCCAGCCCCACGGCCTGCACCTGGAGGCGCGCGCCGGCGAGGGCGTCTCGGTCACCGCCGAGTTCACCGTACAACCGGCGCACCAGGGCGCTCCCGGCCTCGCGCACGGCGGTGTGCTGGCGACCGCGCTGGACGAGACGCTGGGCTCCCTCAACTGGCTGCTGCGCCGGATCGCGGTCACCGGCCGCCTGGAGACCGAGTACGTCCGGCCCGTCCCCGTCGGCGCCACCCTCCACCTGGACGCGCGCTGCACGGCGGTCGCCGGGCGCAAGATCTACTGCACCGCCACGGGCCGGATCGGCGGCCCCGACGGCGAAGTCGCGGTGCGCGCGGACGCGCTGTTCGTCGAGGTCAAGCCCGCGCACTTCACCGAGCACGGCCGCGCGCAGGAGATCCGGGCCGTCGTCGGGGATCCCGGCCGGGCCGGAGCCGCCCGCGCCGTCGAGGTGAACCCGTGAGCCGCCCGCCGCTGGACGTGCTGATCAGACGGCTCGACGCGGACGTCCCGATTCCCTCGTACGGGCACCCCGGCGACGCCGGCGCCGACCTCGTCACCACCCGGGCGGCGGAGCTGGCCCCCGGTGAGCGGGCGGTGCTGCCGACGGGCGTTTCGATCGCCCTGCCGGAGGGGTACGCGGCCTTCGTGCATCCGCGCTCCGGCCTCGCCGCGAGGTGCGGAGTGGCACTCGTGAATGCCCCAGGAACGGTTGATGCCGGGTACCGTGGGGAGATCAAGGTGATCGTGGTCAACCTGGACCCGCGCGAGACCGTGCGGTTCGCCCCGGGGGACCGCATCGCGCAGTTGGTCGTCCAGCAGGTCGAGCGGGTCCGCTTCCACGAGGTGGCGGAACTGCCCGATTCGGTACGGGCGACGGGGGGCTTCGGCTCCACGGGGGGTCATGCCGCGGTGGACGGCCCGCCGGTCGGTCCGTCCGGCCATGGATACGCATCGGTCATCGCTGACCGGGAAGGACAGTGACGTGTTCCGTCGTCGTCGCAAGGAGCGCGAAGACGCCCTCGACGAGCTCGAGGCCGAGAGCCCTGACGAGCTGGCCGAAGACGCCGAGGAGTCGGACGACTCCATGGAGTCCCGTCGGTACAACCTTCCGCCCGCCCCGAGGCCGGACGGTCCGTGGGACGTGAGCGAGGTCGGCACACCCGGCGAGGGCCGGGTCGACCTCGGTGGCCTGTTCGTGCCCGGTGTCCAGGGCATGGAACTGCGGGTCGAGGTGGCCGGTGAGTCCATCGTCGCCGCCACTGTGGTGCTGCGGGACAGCGCCATCCAGCTGCAGGGCTTCGCCGCGCCGAAGTCCGAAGGCATCTGGGGCGAGGTCCGTGACGAGATCGCGTCCGGGATCACCAAGCAGGGCGGCATCGTCGACGAGGTCGAGGGGCCGCTCGGCTGGGAGCTGCGCGCCCAGGTGCCGGTCCAGCTGCCCAACGGCAACAACGGTGTGCAGGTCGTGCGCTTCGTCGGCTGCGACGGCCCGCGCTGGTTCCTGCGCGGTGTCATCTCCGGCCAGGGCGCCGTCCAGCCGGAGACCGCGGGCCTGCTGGAGCAGATCTTCCGCGACACTGTCGTCCTGCGCGGCGACACCCCGATGGCCCCGCGCGACCCGATCGTGCTGAAGCTGCCGAACGACGCGCAGATGGTTCCCGAGGGCATCGCCCAGGACCATGACGGCGGGCGCTTCTCCGACGGCATCGACCCGATGCGCCGTGGACCGGAGATCACCGAGGTGCACTAGCGCCGCCGTACGACCCGACCGATGGGCCGATCCGCTTCAGCGGGTCGGCCCATCGGCGTTTTCGCAGGTCAAGCGGGTTGTCATCAAGGGGCCGTCAAGTCGGCGCCAGGGCCCGTCAGGGAGGCGTCAACGCGTGGGGGCGGCCGGTGGATCGGATGTTTGCTGTCCTGGTCAATGTCCGTTCTGTCCGATTGAGGAGCACGTGATGGCCGATCTGGTCTTCGTGGCCGCCACGGTCGCGGTGTTCGCGCTGGTGGCCCTCATCGCCAAGGCGGTGACGAAGCTGTGAGCGCGGAGAACATCGTCGGGCTCGTCGTGGCCGTCGTGCTGCTGGGCTACCTCGTCCTCGCGCTCGTCTTCCCCGAGAAGTTCTGAGGCCCGGACATGGGCCCCGTACCCGCCCAAGTGCTCCAGGTTGTCGCCCTCGTGGCGGCGCTGGCCCTGGTGTACCGGCCCTTCGGCGACTACATGGCCGCCGTCTACAGCTCCGGCAGGCACCTGCGGGTCGAGCGCGTCCTCTACCGCTGCTTCGGCGCCGACCCCGACGCCGAGATGCGCTGGCCGTCCTATCTGCGGGCGGTCCTGGCCTTCTCGTTCGTCGGTGTGCTCTTCCTCTACCTGTTCCTGCGGGTCCAGAACCATCTCCCGCTCTCCCTCGGATTCGCCGCAATCAGCCCCGACCAGGCGTTCAACACCGCGACCTCGTTCGTGACCAACACGAACTGGCAGTCGTACATGGGTGAGAACTCCATGGGGCACGCCGCCCAGGCCGCCGGGCTGGCGGTGCAGAACTTCGTCTCGGCGGCGGTCGGCATGGCCGTGGCCATGGCGCTGGTCCGGGGCTTCGCCCGGTCCCGCACCGGCGACCTCGGCAACTTCTGGGCCGACCTGGTCCGCGGCACCGTGCGCGTCCTGCTGCCGATCGCCTTCGTCGCCGCGATCGTCCTGATCGCTTTCGGCGCGGTGCAGAACTTCGCCGGCTGGCACGACGTGACCACCCTCGCCGGCGGCCACCAGACGCTGACCGGCGGGCCGGTCGCGTCCCAGGAGGCCATCAAGGAGCTGGGCACGAACGGCGGCGGTTTCTACAACGTCAACTCCGCCCACCCGTTCGAGAACCCGGACGCGTTCACCAACCTCTTCGAGATCTTCCTGATCCTGGTGATCCCGGTCTCGCTCACCCGGACCTTCGGCCGGCTGGTCGGCAGCGTGAAGCAGGGCTATGCGATCCTCGCCGCCATGGGCGTCATCTGGATCGCCTTCGTCGCCCTGATGAGCTGGGCGGAGTTCGCCCACCCCGGCTCGGCGAACCAGATCGCCGGCGGTGCCATGGAGGGCAAGGAGCAGCGCTTCGGCATCGGGGGCTCGTCGCTCTTCGCGGTGAGCACGACCCTGACCTCGACCGGCGCGGTGGACGCCGCCCACTCCTCCCTCACCGGGTTCGGCGGCGGCATCACGCTGCTGTCGATGATGCTCGGTGAGATCGCCCCCGGCGGCACCGGGTCCGGCCTCTACGGCATCCTGATCATGGCGATCGTCGCGGTCTTCATCGCGGGCCTGATGGTCGGCCGTACGCCCGAGTACCTGGGCAAGAAGATCGGCACGCGCGAGATCAAGCTCGCCGCGCTCTACATCCTTGTCACCCCGGCGATCGTGCTCTGCTTCACGGCCCTGGCCATGGCGCTGCCGACCCCGCCGCACTCCATCCTGAACAGCGGCCCGCACGGCTTCTCGGAAGTGCTGTACGCCTACACCTCGGCAGGCAACAACAACGGCTCCGCCTTCGCGGGCCTCAGCGCCGACACGCAGTGGTACAACACCACGCTCGGCCTGGCGATGGTGCTGGGCCGCTTCGTGCCGATGATCTTCGTCCTGGCGCTGGCGGGCTCGCTCGCCGGGCAGAAGCCGGTCCCGGCCACCGTCGGCACCCTGCGTACCGAGAAGCTGCTCTTCGCCGGTCTGCTCGTCGGCGCGATCCTGATCATCACGGGCCTGACCTACTTCCCGGCACTGGCCCTCGGGCCGCTGGCGGAGGGACTGTCATGAGCGGCGCGGACCGACCCACCCCAGAAGAGGAAGCCATGTCCACCGCATCGTCCCCGCGCGGGTCCAGGGCAGGGACGGCACCGCACGCCCCCGCCGCGGGACAGCGCGGCCGTGTCTCGGGCGGCATGTTCGACCCGGCGCAGTTGCTGAGGTCGCTGCCGGACGCGCTGCGCAAGCTCGACCCCCGGGTGATGGCCAAGTCGCCCGTCATGTTCGTCGTGCTGATCGGCTCGGTGTTCACCACCGTGCTGGCGGCGCTGTCCCCCGCCGACTGGTTCGGCTGGGCGATCACCGTCTGGCTGTGGCTGACCGTGATCTTCGCCAACCTGGCGGAGGCCGTCGCCGAAGGACGCGGCAAGGCCCAGGCCGACACCCTGCGCAAGGCCAAGACCGACACCGTCGCGCGCCGGCTGACCGACGGCAGGGAGGAGCACGTCCCGGGCGCCTCCTTGCGGATCGGCGACCTGGTGGTCTGCGAAGCCGGCGACATCATCCCGGGCGACGGTGACGTCATCGAGGGTGTCGCCTCGGTGGACGAGTCGGCGGTCACCGGTGAGTCGGCCCCGGTCATCCGGGAGTCCGGCGGCGACCGTTCGGCGGTCACGGGCGGCACCAAGGTGCTGTCCGACCGCATCGAGGTCCGGATCACCACCAAGCCGGGCGAGACCTTCATCGACCGGATGATCGCCCTGGTGGAGGGCGCCGCCCGGCAGAAGACGCCCAACGAGATCGCGCTCAACATCCTGCTGGCCTCGCTGACCGTCGTCTTCCTGCTGGCGGTCGTGACCCTGCAGCCGTTCGCGGTCTACGCGGGCGCCGAGCAGTCGATGATCGTCCTGGTCGCGCTGCTGGTCTGCCTCATCCCGACGACCATCGGCGCGCTGCTGTCGGCGATCGGCATCGCGGGCATGGACCGCCTGGTGCAGCGCAATGTGCTGGCGATGTCCGGGCGCGCCGTCGAGGCGGCGGGCGACGTCTCGACCCTGCTGCTGGACAAGACCGGCACCATCACCCTCGGCAACCGCCAGGCCGCGGAGTTCGTCCCCGTGGCGGGTGCGGGCGAGGCGGAACTGGCGGACGCCGCGCAGCTGTCGTCGCTGGCCGACGAGACACCCGAGGGCCGCTCCGTTGTCGTCCTGGCGAAGGAGCGGTACGGCCTGAGGGCCCGGAGCGAGGGCGAGCTCGGCCGTGCCGAGTTCGTGCCCTTCACCGCCCAGACCCGTATGTCCGGCGTCGACCTGGAGGACCGGCAGGTCCGCAAGGGCGCCGCGTCCGCGGTCACCGCGTGGGTCACCGGGAACGGCGGCGACGTCGCGGCCGACGCCCAGCACACCGTGGACTCCATCTCCGCCGCCGGCGGCACCCCGCTGCTGGTCGCGGTCAAGGACGCCGGCGCGGCCCGGGTCCTGGGCGTCGTCCACCTGAAGGACGTCGTCAAGGAGGGCATGCGGGAGCGGTTCGACGAGCTGCGGCGGATGGGCATCCGAACGGTGATGATCACGGGTGACAACCCGCTGACCGCCCGCGCGATCGCGGACGAGGCCGGGGTCGACGACTTCCTCGCGGAGGCGACGCCCGAGGACAAGATGGCGCTGATCAAGCGGGAGCAGGCGGGCGGCAAGCTCGTCGCGATGACCGGTGACGGCACCAACGACGCGCCGGCGCTGGCCCAGGCCGACGTAGGCGTGGCCATGAACACCGGTACCTCGGCCGCCAAGGAGGCCGGGAACATGGTGGACCTGGACTCCAACCCCACGAAGCTGATCGAGATCGTGGAGATCGGCAAGCAGCTGCTGATCACCCGCGGCGCGCTGACGACGTTCTCCATCGCCAACGACGTGGCGAAGTACTTCGCGATCATCCCCGCGATGTTCGCGATCGTCTACCCGGGCCTGGACAAGCTCAACATCATGCAGCTGTCCTCGCCGGAGTCCGCGATCCTCTCCGCGGTGGTCTTCAACGCGCTGATCATCGTCGCCCTGGTGCCGCTCGCCCTGCGCGGGGTGCGGTACCGGCCGACCGGCGCCGACCGGATGCTCCGCCGCAACCTCGCGGTCTACGGCCTCGGCGGCCTCATCGCCCCGTTCATCGGTATCAAGATCATCGACCTGCTCATCTCCCTGATTCCCGGAATCGGCTGACCACCATGAACACTTCCGCACGCCACTCCGCCCGGCTGCTGTGGAGCGCCTTGCGCGCGCTGCTGGTGCTGACCGTCGTGACCGGCGTCGTCTACCCCCTCGCGGTGTGGGGCGTGGGCCAGGCGGCCTTCCACCGGCAGGCGAACGGCTCCCAGGTGACGGCCGGAGGCAGGGTCGTCGGCTCGGAGCTCATCGGCCAGAACTTCACGACCGGCAAGGACTTCGCGCCCGACCCCAGGTGGTTCCAGCCGCGTCCCTCGGCCGCCGACGCGGGGACCGGCGCGGGCCCCTACGACCCGACGTACACCAGCGCCTCCAACCTGGCGGCCACCAGCAAGGCGCTGACCGACCTGGTGAAGGAGCGCAAGAAGGACGTCGCCGCGTTCAACCATGTGCCGCAGTCCCAGGTCCCGGACGACGCCGTCCAGGCCTCCGGCTCGGGTCTCGACCCGGACATCTCCCCGGCCTACGCCGCGCTCCAGACCGCGCGCGTCGCCCGCGCCAACGGCCTGCCCACCGCCGAGGTCGCCGAGCTCGTCAAGGAGCACACCGACGGCCGGCAGCTGGGCTTCCTCGGCGGGCCGACCGTCAACGTCCTGGAGCTCAACCTCGCCCTCGAGCGGCTGGCCGGCTGACCCGCCGCCCCTCCGCCCCGCCCCGTGGCATCAGGGACGCGTCAGGGGCGGCGCCGGCGGCGTACGGAACCCGCCAAGGCGGCGGGCCGGGGCCGCGATCGCGGGAAGAGTGGTGGTCGCGAGGGGGGCCCGAGGAGGCCGCTCCGCGGTGTGCGAAGGGGGGCGCAGCCCGATGGCGATCGCCGTCACTGCTGCGAAGGACCGGGAGGCGCCTGCGGGGGCGCCGGAACCGGACCCGGGAGGGCGCCACCGCGTCCCACCGGAGGCCCCCACGCGTCGCCCACGGAGGCCGCGCGACCGTCGCCCGGTCACCGTACCGGCACGGCTGCGCGGCCTCCGCGCGCTCGTCCTGACGGCGTGCGCGGCGCTCGTGACCGTCCTGGTGACGGGCGGCCTGGCCGCCGACGCTTCGTGGGACGCGGTCAGGGACCACTCCGCGCCCCGCGTGACCAGCGCGACCGGGCTGTACTTCGCCCTGAACGACATGGACGCCCAGATCGCCAACCAGCTGCTGGCCGACCGCACCGCGTCGCTCGCCCGGACACGCTCCGACGCGGCTCGCGTCTACGAACAGCGCCGCGTCGAGGCCGCCGGGTACCTCCGCGACCTCGCCGGGGCGGCCGCCGGTGATCCGGAGGGCGAGCGCGCGGTCGCCGCCGCCATCGCGGACTTCGGGGCGTACGAGGAACTGGCCGCTCGCGCCTTGGCGCTGGGCCGCGTGGCGGAGTACCGCGACGCCACGCGTTTGATGCGCACACGCCTGCTGCCCGAGGCCGACGCCCTGGTGACGGGGAACGACCGCGCCTTCGAGCACACCTACCGGGACGCGCTCGCGCGGGAGGCGCGGTCGCGCGACGCGCTGATCGCTGCGGGCCTGGCGCTGCTTGCGGTCCTTGTCGCGCTGCAGATCCACCTCGCCGGGCGTTTCCGCCGCGTGATCAACCCCGGGGCCGCGGCGGCCACCCTGCTCGTGCTCGCCGCGACCGTGGCGGGCGCCGCGGGCCTCGGGGCGCAGCGACACGATCTGGACGTCGCGCGACGGGACGCGTTCGACTCCGTCCTGGCCCTCACCCGCGCCCGCGCCGTCGCCTACGACGCCAACGCGGACGAGTCCCGCTACCTGCTCGACCGGGCCCACGCCGGCGCGCAGGAGGCCGCCTTCCTCGGCAAGAGCCAGCGGCTGCTCCGGGTGCCGGACGCCACGATCGACACCTATGCCGCCGGGCTCGACGCCGTCCGCGTCGACGACCGTGCGACGGGCTTCCTCGGTGACGAGTTCCGCAACATCACCTTCCCCGGCGAGCGCGCCGCCGCCGCCCGCGTGCTCGATCGCTACCGGGTCTACCAGCGCGACGACCGCACCATTCGCACCCTCGCCCGGTCCGGCCGGCACACCGAGGCCGTGGCCTACGGCACCGGGTACGCCCCCGGTGAGTCCAATCACGACTTCGCCGCCTTCGACGCGGCGCTGCGCGACCTCATCGCCATCAACATGTCCGCCTACGAGCGCGCCTCCGCCGAGGGTGCCCGCGACGCGCTCCCGCTGCCGCTGGGGCTCGCGGGCGGCGTGGCCGCGGCGGCGGGTCTGGTCCTGCTCGGCCTGCGCCCCCGCCTCGCCGAGTTCCGCTGACCGGAGCCGTCGTCAGGGCGCGCGATGCCGCCGGTGTCAAGGCGGCGTCAAAGGGCCTCCGTGCGACGTCATGGCTTTGCCAACGCCCTGGGCGGCGGCGACGCCGAGGCGTTTCGCTACCAGTGAGGCGGTGCCGCGCACCGCACATCCCGCGCAAGGAGGCGCATCGGATGGCGCAGAGCGTCGTCGTGGACGATCCGCCGGGCCGCGCGCCCGGCCGGCTCAAGGTGTACCTCGGCTCCGCTCCGGGTGTCGGCAAGACGTACCGGATGCTCGACGAGGGCAGGCGGCGGGCCGCGCGCGGCACCGACGTGGTCGTCGCCCTCGCGGAGTGCCACGGCCGCCCGCGCACATTGGAGATGCTGCACGGCCTCGAGGCCCTGCCCACGACGCGGCGCCCGCACCAGGGCGCGGAGCACGCGGAACTCGACGTGGCCGCCGTGCTCGCCCGCCGTCCCGCGGTCGCGCTCGTCGACGAACTCGCCCGCACCAATGTGCCCGGCGGCCGGAACGCCGAGCGGTGGCATGACGTCGCCGAGCTGCTGGCCGCCGGGATCGACGTGGTGACCGCGGTGAACATCCAGCACCTGGAGTCGCTGAACGACGTGGTGCGGGAGATCACCGGAGTCGCGGAGCCCGAGACCGTGCCCGACGCCATGGTGCGCGGCGCCGATCAGATCGAGCTCGTGGACATCCCGCCCGAAGGGCTGCGCCGGCGCCTTGCGCACGGCAACGTGTGCGCACCGGGCGGCATCGACGCCGCGCTCGCCCACCGCTTCCGCGTCGGCAACCTCACCGCACTGCGCGAGCTGGCCCTGCTGTGGCTGGCCGGGCGGGTCGACGAGGCCCTGCAGAGGTACCGCAGCGAGCACGGCATCGGACGGGTGTGGGAGACCCGCGAACGCGTCGTGGTCGCGCTGACCGGCGGGCCGGAGGGCGAGACGCTGATCCGCCGGGCGGTGCGGATCGCCGACCGGGCGACGGGCGGCGGCGCCCCCGGTGCGGGCCGTGGGTGTGACGTCCTGGCGGTGCACGTGGTGCGCGGCGAGAGCGGCCCCACCGGTGTTCCGCCCGGCGCCCTCGCCGAGCAGCGGCAGCTCGTGGAGAGCCTGGGCGGCAGTTACCACACCGTCGTCGGCGACCACGTGCCCACCGCGCTCCTGGACTTCGCCCGGGCCGAGAACGCCACCCAGTTGGTCGTCGGGGTGAGCCGGCGCGGCCGGCCGGCCCTGCTGGCGACGGGGCAGGGTGTCGGCGAGACCGTCGTGGAACGCTCCGGGGACATCGACGTCCACATGGTCGGCCACGAACGCGCGGGACGCGGCCGCCTGCTGCCCGCCCTCAGAAGTGACCTGCCCTTCGTGCGCAAGGCCGCCGGGCCGGTAGCGGGCCTTGTGCTGCCGGCGCTGCTGACCGTCCTGCTCGCGCACACCCGCGGGCACCTCAACCTGACCAGTCAGGCCCTGCTCTTCCTGCTCACCGTCGTCGGCGTCGCCTGCCTCGGCGGGGTGGTCTCCGCCCTGCTCGCGTCGGTCACGGCCTCCTTGCTGCTCAACTACTGGTTCATCCCGCCCGTCGGCCGGTTCACGATCAACGACACCGACAACGCGCTGGCCACCGTGGTGTTCGCCGTGGTCGCCGTGACCGTGGCGGCCGTCGTCGACCGTTCGCTGCGGCTGTCCCGCCGGGCCGCCCGCGCGACGGCCGAGGCGGAGACGCTGTCCTCGCTCGCCGGTGATGTCCTGCGCGGCGACCAGGCCGTGCCGCTGCTGCTGGAACGCACCCGCGAGGTCTTCGGGATGGACAGCGCCGAGCTGACCGGAGCCGAGGGTCCGCCTGCGGGGGAGGGGCCGCCGCCGGTCACCGTGCCGATCGGGGCCGACGCCCGCCTGGTGCTGCGCGGACGCGGCCTGGCCGCCTCGGAACGCCGCGTGCTCACCGCGTTCGCCGCCTACCTGACCGCCGCCGTCGACCACGCCCGGCTGGCCGAGGCGGCGGCCGAGATCGAGCCGGTCAGGGCGGCCGACCGCATGCGCACCGCGCTGCTGGCCGCCGTCAGCCACGACCTGCGCACGCCGCTGGCCAGCGGCTGGGCGGCGGTCAGCTCGCTGCGCAGCAGCGACGTCGACTTCTCCGCGGAGGACCGCGAGGAACTGCTCGCCACGGCCGACGAGTCCATGGCCCGGCTCAGCCGGCTGGTGGACAACCTGCTCGACATGAGCCGGCTGCAGGCCGGCGCGCTCACGCTGCGGCCGGTGCCCACGGCGCTCTGCGAGGTGCTGCCGCTCGCGCTGGACAGCCTTCCGGAGGACCGCGCGCCGGTCCTCGCCCCGGAGCTGGAGCGCGCTCCCGACGTCCTGGCGGACGCGCCCCTCTTGGAGCGGGTGCTCGCCAATCTGGTCGCGAACGCGGTCCGGTACGCGCCCGCCGGGAAGCCCGTGCTGGTCACCGCCGGCTCGCTGGCCGACCGGGTGGAGCTGCGCGTCGCCGACCGGGGACCGGGACTGCCGCAGGACGCGCGCGAGCGGGTCTTCGAGGCGTTCCAGCGCCTGGGCGACACCGACAACAGCACCGGGCTCGGCCTCGGCCTCGCCCTGTCCCGCGGCCTGGCCGAGGCCATGGGCGGCACCCTTGTGCCCGAGGACACACCGGGCGGCGGGCTCACCATGGTGCTGTCCCTGCCCGCCGCACCGGCACCGGAGCGCACGGCCGCCTGAGCACGGCCGGGGCGGCCGGAAGGCGTCAAGGCCACGTCAACATGACCGGGTGCCGCGCATCGTGTCCTGTTTGTCCATTGCTGGGACCATAGGATTTGCTACGTCGGCGCGCCGGACAGCCGGCGCAACGAAGCGGAACGTGGAGTCATGGCACGCGGCATATTGCGGATCTACCTGGGGGCCGCCCCTGGAGTGGGCAAGACCTACGCCATGCTCTCCGAGGCGCACCGGCGGCTGGAGCGCGGCACCGACCTGGCCGTGGCCTTCGTCGAGCACCACAAGCGGCCCCGCACCGAGGTCATGCTGCACGGCCTGGAGGTCGTTCAGCGCAAGGAGATCGAGTACCGGGACACGACGTTCACCGAAATGGACGTCGACGCGGTGCTCGCCCGCCGTCCCGAGGTCGCCCTTGTCGACGAGCTCGCCCACACCAACGTCCCCGGAAGCCGCAACGAGAAGCGCTGGCAGGACGTCGAGGAACTGCTCCAGGCCGGGATCAACGTCATATCGACGGTCAACATCCAGCACCTGGAGTCGCTCGGCGACGCCGTCGAGTCGATCACCGGGGTGCGCCAGCGCGAGACCGTCCCCGACGAGGTGGTGCGCAGGGCCGACCAGATCGAGCTGGTCGACATGTCGCCCCAGGCCCTGCGCCGCCGCATGGCGCACGGCAACATCTACGCCCCCGACAAGGTCGACGCGGCCCTGTCCAACTACTTCCGGCCGGGCAATCTGACCGCGCTGCGCGAACTGGCGCTGCTGTGGGTCGCCGACCGGGTCGACGAGTACCTGCGGCAGTACCGCGCCGACCACCACATCTCCACCACCTGGCAGGCCCGCGAGCGCATCGTCGTCGGACTGACCGGCGGCCCCGAGGGGCGCACCCTGATCCGGCGCGCGGCCCGGATGGCCGCCAAGGGCGCGGGCGGCGAGATCCTCGCCGTCCACATCGCCCGCAGCGACGGCCTGGCGGCCGGCTCGCCCAAGGAGATCGCGGTCCAGCGCACCCTGGTGGAGGATCTCGGCGGCTCCTTCCACCACGTTGTCGGCGACGACGTGCCCTCCGCCCTGCTGGACTTCGCGCGCGGCGTGAACGCCACCCAGATCGTGCTGGGCACCAGCCGCCGCCCGGCCTGGCAGTACGTGCTCGGCCCCGGCGTCGGCGCGACCGTGGCCCGGGAGTCCGGTCCCGACCTCGACGTGCACATCGTCACCCACGAGCGGGCCGCCAAGGGCCGCGGCCTGCCCATCGCGCGCGGGGCCCGCCTCGGCCGCTCGCGGGTGATCGCGGGCTGGCTGACCGGCGTGCTCGGCCCGATCGTGCTGTGCGCCGTGCTGACGCATCTGCACAGCGGCCTCGGCCTGGCCACCGACATGCTGCTGTTCATGGCCCTGACCGTCGCGGCGGCGCTCACCGGCGGCCTGTACCCCGCGCTCGTCTCCGCCGTCGGCGGCTCCCTGCTGCTGAACTACTACTTCGCGCCGCCCCTGCACACCTTCACGATCTCCAAGCCGGAGAACCTGATCGCCATCGTGATCTTCGTGGTGGTCGCCCTCGCCGTCGCCTCGGTCGTGGACCTGGCGGCCCGCCGCACGCACCTGGCGGCCAGACTCCAGTCCGAGGCGGAGATCCTGTCCTACCTGGCGGGCAGCGTGCTGCGCGGCGAGCACTCGCTGGAGGCGCTGCTGGAGCGGGTGCGGGAGACCTTCGGCATGGAGTCGGTGGTCCTGCTGGAGCGGTCGGGCGAGCACGAGGCGTGGACCTGTGCCGCCGGTGTCGGCGGCACAGGGTGCCTGCGTCCCGAGGACGCCGACGTGGAGGTGCCGGTCAGCGACAACCTCTCGCTCGCCCTCACCGGCCGCGTGCTGCCCGCCTCGGACCGCCGTGTGCTCTCGGCCTTCGCGGCCCAGGCCGCCGGCGTCCTGGACTGGCAGCGGCTGGAGGACGAGGCCGCCCTCGCCCGAGGCCTCGCCGAGGGCAACCGGATCCGCACCGCCCTGCTCGCCGCCGTCTCCCACGACCTGCGGACCCCTCTCGCGGGCATCAAGGCGGCGGTCAGCTCGCTGCGCTCGGACGACGTCGCCTGGTCCGAGGAGGACGAGGCCGAACTGCTGGCGGGCATCGAGGACGGCGCCGACCGGCTGGACAACCTCGTGGGCAATCTGCTCGACATGTCCCGGCTGCAGACCGGCACCGTCAATCCGCTGATCCGCGAGATCGACCTGGACGAGGTCGTGCCCAAGGCACTGCGCGGCGTCCCCGACGGCAGCGTCACCCTGGATGTCCCAGAGACGCTGCCCATGGTCTCCGTCGACCCGGGACTGCTGGAGCGCAGCGTCGCCAACATCGTCGAGAACGCCGTGAAGTACAGCCCCGAGGGCACCAGGGTGCTGGTGGCCGCCAGCGCCCTAGGCGACCGCGTCGACCTGCGCGTGGTCGACCGCGGACCGGGCGTCCCGGACACCGCCAAGGACCGCATCTTCGAGCCCTTCCAGCGCTACGGCGACGCGCCCCGGGGCAACGGCGTCGGCCTCGGCCTGGCCGTCGCCCGCGGCTTCGCCGACGCCATGGGCGCGACCCTGCACCCGGAGGACACCCCCGGCGGCGGCCTGACCATGGTGCTCAGCCTCAAAGCCGCGCCCGGCAGTCCTCCCGCAACGCCGGACCTCCCCGCCGAGGCGACGACATGAGCGCGTCGCCCGGTCCCGTGTCCGTGTCCGCAGTCCCCCAGACCGTTGCAGTGAACGAAAGGCAGGCCCCATGAACCGGGTGCTCGTGGTCGACGACGAGCCGCAGATCGTGCGGGCTCTCGTGATCAACCTGCGTGCCCGCAAATACGAGGTCGACGCCGCCCATGACGGTGCGACCGCGCTCGCGCTCGCGGCCGCCCGGCACCCCGACGTCATCGTGCTCGACCTCGGTCTGCCCGACATGGACGGCGTCGAGGTGATCCGCGGCCTGCGCGGCTGGACCCGGGTGCCGATCATCGTGCTCTCCGCCCGCCAGGCGTCCGACGAGAAGGTCGAGGCGCTGGACGCGGGCGCGGACGACTACGTCACCAAGCCCTTCGGCATGGACGAGCTGCTGGCCCGGCTGCGTGCCGCCGTCCGGCGGGCCACGCCCGGCGGCCCCGAGGACGGCGCCGCCACCGTGGAGACCGAGTCGTTCACCGTCGACCTGGCCGCCAAGAAGGTCAACCGCGACGGCGCCGACGTCCGCCTGACGCCGACCGAGTGGCACCTGCTGGAGGTCCTGGTCCGCAACACCGGCCGCCTGGTCAGCCAGAAGCAGCTGCTCCAGGAGGTCTGGGGGCCCTCGTACGGCACGGAGAGCAACTATCTGCGGGTCTACATGGCGCAGCTGCGGCGCAAGCTGGAGGCGGACCCCGCGCATCCCCGGCACTTCATCACCGAGCCGGGGATGGGCTACCGCTTCGAGAAGTGAACCCGGCACCTGGCCCGGTACCCTTCGGAGTATGAGTGGTACCACCCGTTCGGACCGACCCGCCGGCCGTTTTCGCCGGATGCTCGACCGCCTGTCCACCTCCCAGGAGGAGCTGCACTCCGACGAGCTGCGGCGGGACACCGCGGACGTCGGGTGCACACGGATCTGCGACTGCCACGACCGTGACATCGTCACGGTGACGGGTACACTGCGCGCAGTCACCCTGCGTCCCCGTGCCGGCGTCCCCGCGCTGGAGGCGGAGCTGTTCGACGGCTCGGCGGCGCTCGACGTCGTCTGGCTCGGGCGGCGGAGCATCGTCGGTATCGAGCCGGGCCGCAGGATCATCGCGTCGGGGCGGATCTCCATGAACCGCGGCCGTCCGGTGCTGTTCAACCCCAAGTACGAGTTGCGTCCGGTCGGACAGGAGTAGCCGGTGGCGTCGATCGACAAGCGGACCGGGACAGAGCCCGGCACCGATGCCGGGCCGCAGGGCCCGGAGCACGACGCGGCGGCCTCCAGGGCAGCCGCGGACCATGCGCTCCTGGAGGCCTTCGGCGGCGTCTGGGGCATGGTGGACACCACGGTGCCCGGCCTGGTGTTCGTGCTGATCTACACGATCAACCACGACATCAAGACGGCGGCGGTGGCCGCGCTCGGCCTCTCCCTGGTGCTGGCGCTCGCCCGGCTGGTGCGCAAGCAGACGCTCAAGCACGCCTTCAGCGGTGTCTTCGGCGTCGCCTTCGGCGCGGTCTTCGCCATGCTCTCCGGGGACGCGAAGAACTTCTACCTGCCGGGCATGCTCTACACCCTGGGGCTCGCGGTCGCCTACGTGATCTCGGCGCTGGTGGGATACCCGCTGATCGGGCTGCTGCTCGGCCCGATCCTGAAGGAGAACCTGTCCTGGAAGACCAGGAACCCCGGGCGGCTCGTGGCGTACACCAAGGCCACCTGGGCCTGGGGCATCATCCTGCTGGCGAAGTCGGCGGTGCTGTTCCCGCTGTACTTCTGGGGCAACGCCACCCAGCTGGGCTGGGTCAAGGTCGCGCTCGGCATCCCGCCGTTCCTGCTCGCCGTCTACCTGACGTGGATCTTCCTCGCGAAGGCCCCGCCGCCGATCGACGTGATCGCCGAGATGGAGGCCGCGGAGGCGAAGGAAGCCGAGGAACGGGCCGCCAAGGAGGCCGCGGAGCGCTGAGACCGCCCGCCGGCGGTCCCTCCGCACGTCACGAAGGGGCGCCCGGAACCACCTGGTTCCGGGCGCCCCTTCGTGTGCGCCGGGCCCGCGGCTCAGGCGCCGCTGCGGACCGAGAGCAGGTCCTCCAGCTGTTCCTCGCGGTGCGGGGCCGCGACGAAGAGCAGCTCGTCGCCCGCCTCCAGCGCGTCGTCCTTGGACGGGGTGAGCACCCGGTGACCGCGGATGATGGTCACCAGCGCCGTGTCCTCGGGCCAGTGCACGTCGCCGACGCGGGTACCGACGAGCGCGGCCTCCTCGGGCAGCGTCAACTCGACCAGGTTCGCGTCACCCTGGCTGAAGCGCATCAGCCGGACCAGGTCGCCGACGCTCACCGCCTCCTCGACCAGGGCCGACATCAGACGCGGGGTGGACACCGCGACGTCCACGCCCCAGGCCTCGTTGAACAGCCACTCGTTCTTGGGGTTGTTCACCCGGGCGACCACGCGCGGCACGCCGTACTCCGTCTTGGCGAGCAGCGACACCACGAGGTTGACCTTGTCGTCGCCCGTGGCGGCGATCACCACGTTGCAGCGCTGCAGCGCCGCCTCGTCCAGCGAGGTGATCTCGCAGGCGTCGGCCAGCAGCCACTCCGCCTGCGGCACCCGCTCGACCGAGATCGAGGTCGGGTTCTTGTCGATCAGGAGGACCTCGTGGCCGTTCTCCAGCAGCTCACCCGCGATCGAGCGGCCCACGGCACCCGCCCCTGCGATGGCGACCCTCATCGGCTCGTCTCCTCGGGACCCTTGGCGAACGCGGCCTCGACCTGCTCGACCTCATTGGTGCGCATCATCACGTGGACGAGGTCGCCCTCCTGCAGAACGGTCTCGGACGTCGGCAGCATCGCCTCGCCGAGCCGGGTGAGGAACGCCACGCGCACTCCGGTCTCCTCCTGGAGCCGGCTGACCTTGTGGCCCACCCACGCGGTGTCGGTGTGCACCTCGGCGAGCTGCACCCCACCGCTCGGATCGCGCCACAACGGCTCCGCCCCCGACGGCAGCAGGCGGCGCAGCATCTGGTCGGCCGTCCAGCGCACCGTGGCCACGGTCGGGATGCCCAGGCGCTGGTACACCTCGGCACGGCGGGGGTCGTAGATGCGGGCGGCCACGTTCTCGATGCCGAACATCTCACGGGCCACCCGGGCCGCGATGATGTTGGAGTTGTCCCCGCTGCTGACGGCGGCGAAGGCGCCGGCCTCCTCGATGCCCGCCTCGCGCAGCGTGTCCTGGTCGAACCCGACCCCGGTCACGCGGCGTCCGCTGAAACCCGAGCCCAGGCGGCGGAACGCCGTCGGATCCTGGTCCACCACGGCCACTGTATGACCTTGCTGCTCAAGGGAGTGCGCGAGAGTGGAACCCACTCGCCCGCAACCCATAATCACGACGTGCACGACCGTCCTTCCGGCTGTCAACGATGTGGCCGATTCCCTCTCAGGGTCTCAGACCGCGGCCAAAGCTACACACGCACGTAACCGCTCGATAGGTGGGCGGTGGGTCGGAAACCTTGACGATCCTCTAACATCCTCGGGTGTCCAAACTGACCGACCTTCCGAAACGGATCCTGATCGGGCGGGCGCTGCGGAGCGACAAGCTCGGGGAGACCCTCCTGCCCAAGCGGCTGGCTCTCCCGGTCTTCGCCTCGGACCCGCTGTCCTCCGTTGCCTACGCGCCGGGCGAGGTGCTCCTCGTCCTGTCGATCGCGGGAGTGTCGGCCTACCACTTCAGCCCCTGGATCGCGGTCGCGGTCGTGGTGCTGATGTTCACGGTCGTCGCCTCGTACCGGCAGAACGTGCACGCCTACCCCTCCGGGGGCGGCGACTACGAGGTCGCGACCACCAACCTCGGGCCCCGCGCCGGGCTCACCGTGGCCAGCGCGCTGCTCGTCGACTACGTGCTCACCGTGGCGGTGTCGGTCGCCTCGGGCGTGGAGAACCTGGGCTCGGCGGTGCCGTTCTTCGTCGAGCACAAGGTGATCGGCGCGATCGGCATGATCGTGCTGCTCATGCTGATGAACCTGCGCGGTGTGCGCGAGTCCGGGACGATCTTCGCGATCCCTACGTACGCGTTCGTCTTCGGTGTCTTCTGCATGCTGCTCTGGGGCATCTTCAAGATTGCCACCGGCAGCGAGATGCACGCGCCGACCGCGGGCTACACGATCAAGGCCGAGCACACCGGACTGGCGAGCTTCGCCCTGGTCTTCCTGCTGCTGCGGGCGTTCTCCTCCGGCTGCGCGGCGCTCACCGGTGTCGAGGCGATCAGCAACGGCGTGCCCGCCTTCCGCAAGCCGAAGTCGAAGAACGCCGCCACGACGCTGGCCGCCATGGGTCTGCTCGCGGTGACGATGTTCTGCGGCATCATCGCGCTCGCGCTGTACACGAAGGTGCGGATGGCCGAGAACCCGGCCACCGACCTGCTCGTGAACGGCAAGCCGGTCGGCGCGGGTTACACCCAGGACCCGGTGATCGCGCAGGTCGCCTCGGCGGTGTTCGGCGACGGCTCGATCCCCTTCATCTTCCTGGCGGGGGCCACCGCCCTCGTGCTCTTCCTGGCCGCCAACACCGCGTACAACGGCTTCCCGGTGCTCGGCTCGATCCTCGCCCAGGACCGCTACCTGCCGCGGCAGCTGCACACCCGCGGCGACCGGCTGGCCTTCAGCAACGGCATCGTGCTGCTGGCCGCCTTCGCCGCCGTGCTCGTCTACCTCTACGGGGCCGACTCGACCCGGCTGATCCAGCTCTACATCGTCGGCGTCTTCGTCTCGTTCACCCTGAGCCAGATCGGCATGGTCCGGCACTGGAACCGGCACCTGGCCGACGAGACCGACCCCGCGGTGCGCCGCCACATGATCCGCTCGCGCGCGATCAACACCTTCGGCGCCTTCTTCACCGGCCTGGTGCTGGTGGTCGTCCTGCTGACCAAGTTCACCCACGGCGCCTGGGTCGCGGTCCTGGGCATGGGCCTGTTCTACGCGACGATGACCGCCATCCGCCGCCACTACGACCGGGTCTCCAGCGAGCTCGCGGCCGCGGAGGAACCCGGCGAGGAGGAGGCCAAGCCGTCGCGGGTGCACTCGATCGTGCTGGTCTCCAAGGTCCACAAGCCCACGCTGCGCGCCCTGTCCTACGCCAAGCTGTTCCGCTCGGACTCGCTGGAGGCGCTCAGCATCAACGTCGACCCGGCCGACACCAAGGCGCTGCAGGCGGACTGGCAGCGGCGCGGCATCGACGTACCGCTGAAGGTGCTGGACTCGCCCTACCGCGAGATCACCCGGCCGATCGTCGACTACGTCAAGAGCCTGCGCCGCAGCAGCCCGCGCGACGTCGTCTCGATCTTCATCCCGGAGTACGTGGTCGGCCGCTGGTACGAGCACCTGCTGCACAACCAGAGCGCCCTGCGGCTCAAGGGCCGGCTGCTGTTCACCCCCGGTGTGATGGTCACTTCGGTGCCCTGGCAGCTGGAGTCCTCCGAGCGTGCCAAGGTCCGGGCCCGCAAGGGCGCCGAGTGGAACGCCCCCGGTTCGGTGCGCCGCGGCGAGGTCGGCCGCCCGCGCAGGCGCCGGGAGCCCAGCGAACGGACGTGAGAGGAGGGCGGCGGCGCACCGTAGACTGGTGAGCTGCCGTCCTCGTCCCCGTTGTCAGGAGCCCGTTCCGAGATGCAGCACCGTACGAAGGCCCCGGAGGCCGACGCCCTCGTCGGCGAGCGCTACGAGGTCGAGGTCGGTCCCGTCGCGCACGGCGGTCACTGCGTCGCCCGCCACGAGGGCCAGGTGCTGTTCGTCCGGCACGCCCTCCCCGGCGAGCGCGTGATCGCCCAGGTCACCGAGGGCGGCCCGGACTCGCGCTTCCTGCGCGCCGACGCGGTGGAGATCCTTCAGGCCTCCCCGGACCGGGTCGAGGCACCCTGCCCCTTCTCCGGACCGGGCAAGTGCGGAGGCTGCGACTGGCAGCACGCGGCGCCCGGCGCGCAGCGGCGGCTGAAGGTCCAGGTCATCACCGAGCAGCTGGAGCGGCTCGGCGGCCTCACCCCCCAGGAGGCCGGCTGGGACGGCACCGTGGAGCCCGCGCCCGGCGACAAGGTCGCCAAGGGCGAGGTCCCGGCCTGGCGCACCCGCGTCCAGTACGCCGTCGACGCCGACGGGCACGCCGGTCTGCGCCGCCACCGCTCCCACGAGGTCGAGCGGATCGACCGCTGCCTGATCGCCGCTCCGGGCGTCTCCGAACTGGGCGTCGAGTCCCGCGACTGGCCCGGCATCGCCACCGTCGAGGCGATCTCCGCCACCGGTTCCTCCGACCGGCAGGTCATCATCACGCCGCGCCCCGGTGGCCGGCTCCCCATTGTGGAGCTCGACCGGCCCGTGTCGGTCATGCGCGTCGACGAGCAGGGCGGTGTGCACCGCGTCCACGGCCGCGGCTTCGTGCGCGAGCGCGCGGACGACCGCACCTGGCGCGTCGGCTCCGGCGGCTTCTGGCAGGTCCACCCGATGGCCGCGGAACTCCTCGTCGAGGCCGTCATGCAGGGCCTCACGCCCCGCAAGGGCGAGACGGCCCTCGACCTGTACTGCGGAGTGGGACTGTTCGCCGGCGCGCTGGCCGAGCGGGTCGGCGAGACCGGTGCCGTCCTCGGCATCGAGTCCGGCAAGCGCGCGGTGGAGGACGCCCGCCACAACCTCGGCGACCTCGACCGGGTCCGCATCGAGCAGGGCAAGGTCGAGACGGTCCTGCCGCGTACCGGCATCACCGAGGCCGACCTGGTCGTGCTCGACCCGCCCCGCACCGGCGCCGGCCGCGCAACGGTCGCCCACGTCGCCTCCCTGGCCCCGCGCCGTATCGCGTACGTCGCCTGCGACCCGGCCGCCCTCGCCCGCGACCTGCGCTGGTTCGGCGAAGCGGGCTATGTCCCGCGCCGCATGCGGGCGTTCGACCTCTTCCCGATGACGCACCACGTGGAGTGCGTGGCGATCCTGGAGCCCGCTGAAAAGGGCCGCTGAGCTGCCATTCTCGGCTCTTTCCGGTGTACTCGGCCCCTTCCGCGGCGGCTTGGTGGCGGGATCGGGACGCCGTTCGTTCGTGCGGAGTGATGCGAAGGACGCATGAACGACGTGCGGGCCGACGTTCCGTCAGGTGCCCGCGGGGTCTGGGCAAGCCCCCGACAGGCACCTCGACGACTCCTGCCGCTGCGGCTCAGGCGCACTTCTCGCGGCTGCGGTCAAGCGCTGGAAGGTGCCGCGCGTGAAGCGCGCGGTCGGATCCTCGCGGAACGGACGCCTTCTGCTGCCCGCAGACGCTGGGCCGCGGCGTCACCGCGCCGACCGAACGGTACCCACATGACCCTTCCCGGCGCGTGCTCGTCGGTTGAACGCCGTCCACGCGGGCCGGTGCTGCTTGTTCTGCTGGTGGGCATGGGCGAGGAGCCGTTCCTTGTCGGGCCAGTACTGGACGACGTAGAAGTCTCGGGGGCCGCCGTGGAGCACCTTGTGGTCGAGAAGCCCGTCGGCCTCTTCCTGCCACAGCTCACGCACCATGCGCGGCATCGACATGAATGCCGGGAGCCGGCTGGAGAACGCGCGCAGCCGGTTGATCCGCATTCCGGTCTGGAAGACGACGAGGTTCCTCGATGGTTCGGGTCATGGCCGGACGAGCGAGCGGGACTTCGAACGAATCGCCCAGTAGTGGATCGCCAGCCCGATGCCCCAGCCCAGAACCGACCACAGGGGCCAGAAGAAGTGGTCGGGTGTGAGAATCCACCACAGCACCACCTGGGTCACGTTGGCGATGATGTACCAGAAAAGGTGGATCCTCAGACCCCACTTCATGGCCTTTTCGCTCTTCTGCATTGTTTCCTCCCACGGATCGTCGGATCGGTGCACTTGCGGTGGCCGGCGGTACTACTGCGGGAGCGTCTGCTCCTGCACGGCTGTCTCGATGAGGGCCACCGTCGCGCCCGGCCGGGAGACGAACAGCATGTGCGAGGCACCCTCGACCACCTGGGTCTTCGCGCCGGAGCGCTGGGCCATGAACTCCTGCGTCGCCGGTGGGATGATCCGGTCGGATCCGCTGATCAGGTTGTAGCTCGGGATCGTGTGCCATGCCTGCGGACCGGTGGCAGGCTCGCCCAGGGCGGCGCCGGTGGCCGGGCGTTGCGTGATCGAGTAGAGGGCGGCTTCCTCCGCCGGCACGTCGGCCGCGAAGTGGGGATGGAAGACCTTCGGGTCGATGTACAGGTCGACCTGACCGTCGGGCAGCGGCACCGGCTTGAGGGACTCGCCCACGGTGCTGCCCGGGAACTTCTCGACCAATGCTTGCGCACTCTCGCCCGTCTCGGGCACGAACGCCGCCAGGTAGACCAGTGCCTTCACGTTCGCGTTCCCCACGGCGGCAGTGGAGATGACCGCACCCCCGTACGAGTGGCCGACCAGCACGATCGGTCCCTCAATGCTGTCCAGCAGTGCCTTGACCTGAGCGGCGTCAAAGGCGAGCCCTCGCAGTGGATTCGGCGCGGCGACCACTGGATGGCCGTCGGCGACAAGCCGCTTGGCGACGGCGTTGAAGCCGCTGCTGTCGGCAAAGGCTCCGTGTACGAGCACGATCGTCGGATTCCCGCTCACTGTGGACCAACCTCTCCTTCGGATGACGGCCGCCAAGGACCGGAGCGGGTGTCGGGTTTTCCCGCACCGTCCGGGTGACGACCACTTCTTCGAACCGCGCCCGCGGGGAACGTCCGCCGGCGACGTCGACCGCCGGAGGTGTCCGGACACGTCGGTCGACGAACCGGGGGCGTGACCGCGGCGGCCGTGCCGGGTTCGCGGATCAACTCGGCGAAGTACGCCGCGGCTCCGCACCCTCACGCTCGGCGCAAAGCTATGGCGCCGCACTGGACAGGAATTGAATGGGACCGGGACCTGGTTCCGGGTGGCCTTCACTGATGATTCAGTCGACGTCAAGCCGGTTCGGCCAATCTGAGCGCCTCGGCGGACAGATGACGTGGGGGGTGGCCGATGGTGTCGGACGAGGCAGCCGATGTGGTGGTGATCGGGTCGGGTATGGGCGGTCTCGCGGCGGCGCGCGCGATCGCGCAGTTCGGCGGGAAGCGTGTTCTCGTCCTCGAACAGCACTACACGCTCGGTGGGATGACGCACGAGTTCTCCCGCGCCGGGCGCTACCGGTTCGGTACCGGGCTGCATTACATGAGTGCGAACGCCGGCCCGTTCCTCGGGTTCATGACGGACGGGAGGGCGCAGCTCTCGCCCCTGCCGGACGAATACGACGCGCTGCACTTCCCGGGGTTCGATTTCGCCGTCCCCGCCACGAAGGAACGATTGCGCGAGTCTCTGAAGGAACGGTTCCCTGCCGAGTCCGACGCGATCGACCGATTCTTCCGGACCATGCGCTGGGCCATGGCCGGGCTGACCGCGCGCAACGTCTTCGCATCGTTCCCCGCCGGCGTACGAAGAACGGGTGCGCCCATCGTCGAACGGCTCTTCCCGTCGGCGTTCCGATCGTTGCGGGACCAGGTGTCCCGCAGCTTCCGCGATCCGCGGCTGCGGGCCGTTCTGGCCGCTCGATGGGGGCTCTACGGCACTCCGCCGGCGTCGAGCGCGTTCGGCTGTCACGCGGCGGTCCCGCTGACCTTCTTCATGGAAGGCACCGCGCACCCCGTGGGCGGCCCGCAGGAGCTCAACCGGGTCGTTCTGGAGATCCTGCGCCGGCACGGTGTGGTGCTGCGCTCCCGGCAGAAGGTCCATGAGGTCGTCGTCGAGGGCGGCAAGGTGACCGGTGTCGACGTCGAGGACACCGCCGCCGGCCGCCGTTACCGTGTCCGGACGGACACCGTCGTCTCGGCGGCCGGAGTGCGCAACACCTACGCCCTGATCGGGAAGAGCCACGAACTGGCAGATCTGCCTGAGGAACGGTCGGCGGTCATGCTGTTTCTCGGACTGGACCGGTCGCCGGCCGCGTTCGGGCTGCGCGGCGAGAACCACTGGTTCATGCCGGATCTCGACGAGCACGACAGCGTTCACCGTCCTCCGGGGGAAGGCACGCTGTACGTCTCGTTCGCCTCGCTCAACAACCCGGCCGCCCGGTTCCACACGGTGGAGTTGCTGGAACTCGTCGATCCGAAGGTGGTCGACCAGTGGCGCGGCACTCCCGAGAGCGAGCGGCCGGACAGCTACCGGAAGTTCAAGGACGAGCTGACCGGCCGGCTGGTCGCCCGCCTGGAGGAACGCTGGCCCGGCCTCCAGGAGACGATCGCATTCGCCGAGCTGGCGACACCGCTGTCGTTCGAGACGTATCAGCACAGCGTGCGGGGATCCTTCTACGGACTCGCGGCGACTCCCCAGCGGTTGCGCTCGGCGCGCGCGGGATGCCGTACTCCGGTCAAGGGCCTCTTCGTGGCCGGGCAGGACGCCTGGGGGTCCGGCGTGGTGGGGGCGCTGGCGGGCGGGCTGATGGCGGCGAACGCGGTCCTGAAACCGCGGCAGCTCGGGACGATGTGGCGGGCCATCCTTGCCGGCGGGGCGAGCCGGGATCCGGCCACGCCCTGGGAGGGCTATCTGCGCGTGGCCGGCATCGAGGTGCTGACCCCGACCGTCCGCAGGATCCGCTTCGAACCCATGGCCGGGGACACGATGCCGTTCTCGTTCGCCGCCGGGCAGTACGTGAAGGTCGACCTGCCCGTCGCTATCGAGCCGGTCGAACGGTCGTACTCGATCTGCAGCAGTCCCGGGCAGAGCGGCTTCGTCGAGATCGCCGTGAAGCACGAGCCGGACGGGCTGGGCTCGGGATTCCTGAATGAGGAGCTGGAGGCCGGCCTGGCACTGCGGGTGAGCGGCCCGCACGGCGAGTTCACCTGGGAGCCGGGCACCGAGGAAGGCGCGGCGGACTCACTCCTGCTCATCGCCGGGGGCGTCGGGATCACCCCGCTGATGAGCGTCCTGCTCGCGGCCGCCGACGCCGGTCACACGGGGCGGATCGTCCTGCTCGCGAGCTTCCGGACCGAGGACGAGGTGCTGTTCGGGCCGGAGCTCGCGGCGCTGCGGTCCCGGCTGCCGGGGCTGGAGGTGTCGGTCTTCACGACCGACCGGCAAGGGCGGATCGGTCTCGACGACCTGCTGCCCCACGCGAGGCCGACGACCCGAGTGCACCTGTGCGGGCCGGCGTCCATGATGCAGGACCTGATCGGCCGCCTGGGAGTACTGGGGGTGCCGCGAGAGGCCATCCGCAGCGAGGCGTTCGTGTCGGGCCGGAGCAAGGAGACCCGCCGGGAGAAGGCGCACGCCATCGCCGTCGCCGCGGTGGCGGCCGGCGTCACCGAGTTTGTGATCGGCACGGTGGGCGGCGTCCCGGCGTTCCCGTGCAGCCCCGGGCAGTCGGTCCTCGACGCCGCCAACACCGCCGGCGTCGCGTTGCCCCAGTCGTGCGGCGAGGGCGCCTGCGGTACCTGTCGGGTGCGGGTGCTCTCCGGCGCCTACGAGACGGACGACCGGGGGATGTTCTCCGCCGACGAGTTGGCGGCCGGCTGGCGGCTGGCGTGCCAGACACTGCCGACCGAGGACCTGGTGATCGACCGGTAGGGCGGGCCTGCCGCGGTTGCTGTCCGCGTCGTCTCGTCGACAGCACGAGGGGCAACGGCTTCTGACTCCAGCCTGTCCGGTCCAGCGGCGTTCGGCGCGTGGACGGGCTGAACAACCTGTCGCGATCACTGCTGTCGCCCCTGGCCGTTTGCCCGGCCCTTCCGGCCGTCGAAGGGCACCAGTGGCCTTCGCCGCGGCGTGACTTCGGTCGCCACGGGCAGCGGACGGCCGCGGGGGCGACCTGGACTGGGAGTGGAAAAGGGAATGGCCTCCTCCGACGCCTCTGTGCGTCTGCAGGTGCTCGGTCCGTTGCGGATCTGGCGGGACGGTGCGGAACTGGACGCAGGTCCTCCGCAGCAGGCGTATCTGCTCGCGGTTCTCCTCGCCCGTGCGGGCGAGCCGGTCAGCATCGGCGAGTTGGTGGACCTGATCTGGGCCGAGAACGTCCCGGCCTCGGCGGTCAACATCCTCCAGAAGTACGCCGGTGCGCTGCGGCGGCTGCTGGAACCGGCGTTGGCCGCGCGTGAACCCGGCTCGTACCTGCGGCGTCGCGGCAGCGCGTACCTGTTCGAGGCTGCCCCCGGGACGCTGGACATCGTGAGGTTCCGTGAACTGGTCGACGCAGCGGAGGGTCGCGTCGCGGAGCGGCAACCCGCCGCGGCACTCGACGGGTACCTGGAAGCGGTGGGGCTCTGGCAGGGTTCGGCAGGCGACGGGGTCGCCTACGGCTCGACCGGTATGGCGATCTTCGCCGGGCTGGACGACGAGTTCCACCAGGCCTGCGTGGCGGCAGCCGAGTTGGCGACACGGCTCGGCCGGCCCCAACGTGTGCTCCCGTCCTTGCACATGGCCGCGCGGATGGCGCCGTTGCACGAGAGGGTGCAGGCGAGTCTCATCGCCGCCCTGGCTGCCGCCGGCCAGCCGGCCGAGGCCCTGTGGGTGTTCCGGACCGTCCGCGCCCGGCTGGCCGAGGAGCTGGCCGTCGCCCCTGGCCCGGCGCTGGTGGCCGCTCACCTGCGGGTGCTGGAACGGGCACCGGCTGAGGGAATGCCCTCCGAACCTCCGGCGGTACCCCCCACCGGGGCGCCGACTGCCGACTGCCTGGTCGGGCGGGCCGAGGAACTGGCGGTGGCGCGGCATGCGGTGGAGTCGGCACTCGCCGGATCCACGGGGCTTGTGCTCGTCGAAGGAGAGCCCGGGGTGGGCAAGACCCGTCTGCTCGAGGCGGCCGGCGCCGCGGCGAACCGGCAGGGCGCGCTCGTCGTCTGGGGCCGGTGTCTGGAAGGGGACGGCACACCGTCGATGTGGCCGTGGTCGCAGGTCCTCGGAGCGCTCCTGGACGACGTGCCGGCCGCGGCCCGGGGGGAATGGCAGGCGGGTAACTCGGTCGTCTCGTCGCGCCGCGCGGGGACACGACGTCGGTGCTGCCGGACAGCGGCGTCCGGTTCCGCTTCTTCGAGCAGGCCGTGGCGCTCGTCCGTCAGATGTCGGCGCGGCGACCTGTGGTGCTCGTCGTCGACGACCTCCAGTGGGCCGATGCCGCCTCGCTGGATCTGCTCGGCCACCTGATGGCCCGGCTGCCGTGCGGCACCGTCGTGATCGGGGCGCTCCGCGACCGTGCGCCCGCGCCGAGCCCGGAACTGGGACGGCTGCTCGCCGCGGCGAGTCGGCTGCCCGGTCACCGCAGGATCCCGCTGGGCCCGCTCGGCCCGGCCGAGGTGGCCGAACTCGTCCGCCGTGAGACGGGGCAGGACCCGGGCCCGGGGGCCACCGGCCTCATCCACAGCCGCAGCGGTGGCAACCCCTTCTTCGTCCGCGAGCTGTCCCGGTTCCTCGCCGATGGTGATGGCGCTGTCCTCACGGAGGCCGCCGCGGCCCGGACCGCGGTACCGGCAACCGTCCGGGACGTCGTCCGCGACCGGATGACCGGGCTGGGGGAAGAGGCCAGGAGTCTGTTGCAGATCGCCGCGCTGATCGGCCGTACCGTCGACCTGGCTCTCCTCGCCCGCACCGCCGACCTGGACCACCAGACGTGTCTGGACAGCCTGGAGGCGTGCGAAGGGCTGGGCCTGCTCGAACCCTCGCCCGGCGATCCCTACTCATGGAGATTCCCGCACGACCTGATCCGCGAATCGGTGGTCGAGACCGTGTCGCAGCAGCGCGCGGCCCGGTTGCACCTGCTGGTCGCCGATGCCCTGGATGACAAGGCCGCGGACACCGAACTGGTGGCCGAGCGCCTCGCCCATCACCTGTGGTCCGCCGGACCGCTCGCGGATCCGGCCCGGACCGCGGCGGCGCTCGTCAGTGCCGGCCGCTGCGCCGCGGGAAAGTCGGCGTTCACGGCCGCCGCACGACAGTTGCGGTCCGCCGCGCAGGTGGCGCGAAGAGCGGGCCTGGCAGAGCTGGAACTGTCCGCCCTGTCGCTCTTCACCGCGGTGGGCGGAATACGGGCGGGGCAACTCGGCTCGACGCCCGAATCGTTGGAGCGGGCCGAGCACCTGGCGCGTGGCCTGGGCCAGGAGCGGGAGGCCGCCGACTTCCTCTTCGCTCGTTGGGCCGCCCACTCCCAGGGCATCCAGATCGACCGTGCCGGACAACTGGCACGACGGCTACTGGAGCAGGGCGAGGCATCCGACGACCCGGTCGTCCGCACGTACGGCCAGTACGCGTGGGGCATCCACCAGTGGTCCGTCGGCAACATCGGCGAGGCGTTCCGGTACCTGAGCCGAACCGGTTCGACCATGCTCGACGACCTGGCCGGCGGCGGGGCGAACCCACTGCGGCGCGATCTACGGCTGCTCGGGCCGGTCATGCTCGCTCTGACAACAGCCCTGCACGGCGACCTCGGCACGGCGCGGACGCTGTTCGACACCATCCAGTCCGCCGCTGACGCCGACCCCTATATGACCACCGTCTGGGCCGCGTTCGCCTGTACCGCCGCGGCTGTGGCCGGCACCCCTGAGCGGGCGCTGCATGTGGCGGAGCGCGGGATGACCGTGGACCGGGACTTCTCCTTCGCCTTCTTCGGCAGCTACCAGCGGCTGGCCCTGTGCTGGGCGCACGCCGTGACCGGCGAGGACCCGGCCGGAGCCGCGATGGAAGCGCAACGGCTGATCACCGCGGCGCTGGCCGACCCGCCACGCTCGGGCCTGGCCACCTGGTACGGGCTCCTCGGCGAGATGTGGCTGGCAGCCGGAAAGCTGGACGAGGCCGACGCAGCACTCGACCGGGCGGACTCGGCCGTCGAAACGTACGGCCAGCGCTCCGTCGAAAGCCTGCTGCTTCTGCTCCGGGCACGGGTGTCGCGGGCGCGCGGCGAGCCCGTCGCCTCCTCTCGGGCCCTTGCCGAGCGGGCGCACGCACTGTCCGTCGAGCGCGAGGCCCACCTGTTCGCCCGCCGTGCCGAGGAACTGCTGGCCGAGCTTGCGGACGGCACACCCCGCTGACATCCGCGTTCAGGCCGCCCACCGCCGGCGGGCGGCCTGAACGTGTGCCTTGGATGCCACGGCCGGAGGCCCGGATGTCCGAGCACTACGAAGCGACGATCCGCAACGCCGCAGCCGCCGGCAGACACCTTGTCGTCGTCACGGCTGGGCAGTTGGCTGTGCCCGACCGGGAACCGGCACATCGAAGCAGTTCAGCACCATCGCGATGAGGCAGTAGCTGCCGATGAGGAACACGAGCTCGCCGACCCCGTCATGGCCCAGCAACTGCGTGGCCCGGTCATATGTGGAGTCCGGCAGTATGCGCCCGGAGGTCAACGCCATCGCGACATCGTGGGCGACGGCCTGTTCGTCACTCAGCCCGGAGGGCCGCCCGCCCGCCGCCAGGGTCGCGACCTGTGCCGCCGCAAGCCCGACCTCGTCCGCCGTCCGCTCGTGCGCGTACAGCATGTACCGGGCGCCGTAGGCGGCGCCGACGGTGAGGATCGCCACCTCGCGAACGATGGGGTCGAGGCGAGCCTCGGCCGCGACCGCCCGCTGCAGGAACAGAGCCGGCACCCCGAACGTGGGGAAGCGCAGCATCGCCGCGAACGGCCCGACCAGCGCGCCGTCGTCGTCGAGGATGACGACGCGGCCCTGCTCCTCGGTGACGAGGCCGGCGATGCCGTCATGCACCTCGCGGAGTTGGGGGCTGAGCTCATCGGGTGGGATGGGTCGAATACGCATACGATGCTCCTTCTCAGAGTCCGTCGGTGTACTGGCCGTCGATGAGTACGAAGGCGACCCGGCAGTTCGCGGCCGACCGGTTTGTCCACGCGTGGTTGGTGCCCCGCTGAATCACGATGTCTCCGGCGCGGACAACGGTCTCGCCCTCGTCGAGAACCAGCGTGAGCTCGCCCTCGATGACGATCCCGTAGTCGATGGTCTGCGTACGGTGCATCAACGGATGCGGGGCGCCGGCAACGGACCGTGCGGCGTCGGCACCGCCCATCTCCGCGAACTTCGCGGCCGCCTCGGCCCCCGTCAGGTTCCGGATCCGGTCGTCCTCCGGAGGGAAGTCGATCACCCGGATACGAGTGCCACGCTCGGGAGGCCCGAGCACCAGACCGTCCTCCGCCGGCTCACCCGACTGCCGGTCGATGACGGCCGGCGTCTGGCGTGTGTTCCACACCTCGTAGAAGATCGGGCCACCAGGCCCACCGATCTCCGCCACGCGAGTCGGCGGCGCGTCCTGCGTGATCACCGCACGGTCGGAGATGTCATGGCCGGTCACGATTCGCCGGAACGGTTGCACTGGGCTCATAGGGTAAGTCCTGCTCTTTTCAGTGGATTTGGGCATGGATGGTCAATGCGTCAATGAGGTCAGCGGCCTGGCGGCATGGGCGCCGCCCGCGCACCGAAAGGCTGGCACCCGGCACTTGACGTGGACTTGACCGCTTGTGGACGGCGCCCGGGTGTCCGTAAAGTCCGTCTCGGCGCGCACGCCCGGCGAGCAGGGCTCCGGCTTTCACCGCGTTCTGCCGAGGAAGCCCGGGGCTTCGGCCTCGGGAGGAATCGGCTCCTGGGTGTTCGGGCGTGGAACGCACGAGGCGGCGAAGCCCCCGGCGAATGCCGGCACGCAATCGGCGTGGTGGTGACCGGAGCAGCATCCGCGCTGTGCGGTCCGGGACGGAACTCCCTCTGGAACCGCGCTGCTCCGCAGATCGGCGGGTGGACCGGCCACGGGAGCCGCCGCATTGGTACCCGCCGATCGGTAACCCGCGGCCGCCATGCCGGCTCGACGAGCATTTGTTCGCAAGATGATAACGTTGTCAGGAATTGGTTCCGCCACGACAGCACCGCCCGATGGCCGTCCCGGTGGATGGGTTCAGGCCGCGGACCAGCGGTGAAGCGGGTTACGCTCCAGCGGACGTGGTCGGCCTGTGCGTAGGGGTAGGGGTGGGGATGACGTCCTCCGGCGGACATCTGCGTCTGCAGATTCTCGGTCCGTTGCGGGTCTGGCGGGACGGTGTCGAACTGGACGCCGGGCCGCGGCAGCAGTCGTACCTGCTTGCGGTTCTGCTCGCCCGTGCGGGCAAGCCGGTCAGTACGAGCGAGTTGGTCGATCTGATCTGGGCCGAGGACGTCCCGGTGTCGGCGGTGAACATCCTTCAGAAGTACGTGGGCGCGTTGCGGCGGCTGCTGGAGCCTGCGCTGCCCGTCCGTGAGGCCGGCGCGTTCCTTCACCGGCGTGGTAATTCCTACCTGTTCGCCGCCGGCCCGGCCGCGCTGGACCTCCTGGCTTTCCGGGAGGGCGTCGATGCCGCCGGGGACGCGGTGGCTCGGCACGATCGCGAGGCGGCCCTCGATCACTACGTCGGAGCGCTCGGGCTCTGGCACGGCCCGGCGGGCGACGGCATCGCCGGCGGGACGGACGGTACGACGGTCTTCGCCGCGCTCGACAACGAGTTCTACGACGCGTGCACGGCGGCGGCGGGGCTCGCCGTGTCGCTGGGCCGGCCGGAGCGGGTGCTTGCGGCTTTGCAACTGGCCGCGTCGATGGCGCCGTTCAACGAACCCGTGCTGGCCGCTCTCGTCGGCGTTCTCGGCGCGACGGGGCGTCAGGCGGAGGCGCTGTCGGTGTTTCGGCAGACCCGCGACCGGCTCGCCGAGGAGCTGGGCATCGAGCCGGGGCCGGCGCTGGAGGACGCACAGCGGCGGATTCTCACCCAGCCCCAGGCGTCGCCGCGTGCGCGGGAGGCGGGAGGCGAGGTCGGGCGGATGACGGGGGCCGGCTTGATCGGCCGGGCCGAGGAACTCGCCGCGTTGCGGGGCATCGTGGAGCGTGCGCTCGCCGGTGACACCGCGATCGGTGTTGTCGAGGGTGAACCGGGTGCGGGCAAGACCCGGTTGCTGGAGGAGGCCGCCGCTGTGGCGGGCGGGCTGGGTGCGTTCACCGTCTGGGGCTCGTGCCTGGAGGGTGACGGGACACCGGCGATGTGGCCGTGGGAGCAGGCGCTGGGCCAGGTCGTCCGCAGTCTGCCCGCTCCGGCGGGTGAACGGTGGCTGACCGGCGGGCTGGGAAGCCTTCTGGCCCCGCGGGACGATGCCGCGCGGGAACTGCCCGACGGCAACGCCCAGTTCCGGCTGTTCGAACAGGTCGTCGCCCTGCTGGGACAGGCCTCGGCGGGGCGGCCGACACTGCTGATCCTTGATGATCTCCAATGGGCCGATGCCACTTCCCTGCAGTTGCTGGATCATCTGGCGGGGCGGCTGCCCCGTGGCACCGCGATCATCGGTGCGCTGCGGGACCGTGCACCCGCACTCGGCCCGGACCTGTCCCGGGTGCTGGCCGCCGCCAGCCGGCGGCCCGGTCACCGCAGGTTCCGGCTCGGCCCGCTCGGTCTGGCCGACGTGACCGAACTCGTCCGCCACGAGGCCGGCCAGGACCCCGGCGACGCCGTCGCCCGCGCCATCCACGCCCGAACCTCCGGCAATCCCTTCTTCGTCCGCGAGCTGTCCCGCCTCCTCAGCGGAGGCGGCGCGATCGGCAGGGCCGGCGAAATCGGCGCGGTCGGCGCGGTCGGCGCGGTCGGCGACGGTGACACGTCCGCATCGGCGGGGGTCCCCTCCACCGTCCACGACGTCGTCCGCGGCCGGATGGCCGGGCTCGACGACCGGGCCCGCGACCTGCTGCACATGGCCGCGCTCATCGGCCGCGACGTCGACCTCAGGCTGCTGTCCCGCGCCACCGGTGTGGACGTCGCGGACTGTCTCCACCGCCTGGAACCGCTGCACACGCTCGGGCTGCTCGAACCCGGGCCGAACGACCCGTCCTCGCTCCGCTTCGCGCACGACCTGGTACGCGAGTCGGTCTCCGGGACCGCGACGAAACGGCAGGCCACCCACATGCATCTGCGCGTCGCGGACGCGCTCGAACAGATCCACGCCGACGACGAGGACGTCGCCGAACGCCTCGCCTACCACCTGTGGGCCGCCGGCCCCCTCGCCGAGCCCGTCCGCGCAGCGGAGGCGCTGATCCGCGCCGGGCGCCGCGCGGCAGCCAAACTCGCCTTCGCGTCCGCCCATCGGCAGCTGCGCTCCGCGATCCAGGTCACCCGGGCCTCCGGACTCATGGAGCTGGAGTTCTCCGCCCTCACACTGCTCGCCATCGTCGTCAGACGACAGGCGGGGTACGACGCCTCGACCTTTGATCTGCTGGAGCGGGCCGAATACCTGGCCCGCACCCTCGGCCGGGAGGCGGAGGCCGCCGACTTCCTCTTCATCCGCACGATGGGTGCCTACACCGCCATCGAGCAAGGCCGCGGGCAGTTGGCCCGCCGACTGCACGAACTCGGTCAGGTGTCCTCCGATCCGGCCGTCCGACGCTACGGCCGGCACATGTGGGGCCTGCACCAGTGGGACATCGGCAACATCGGCGAGGCGTACCGGTCCTTCACCAAGGAGGATGCCGCCGCTCCCGGCGGCATCCTCGCCCCGGACGAAGAGACACCGCTCCGGCGGGACGGCAGCATCCCCGGGGAAGGGCCCGGCTGGCGGGCCGTCATGACCGCGCTGCACGGTGATGCCGACGCGGCGCTGGCTTTCGTCGACACCTGGGACACCCCGGGGGACCCGTACGCCGCCTCGGTCTGGGTCTACTACACGACCATGATCGCTTCCATGGCCGGGGACGCCGAAACCGCGCGGCGAGCCGGCGAGCGGTGGGCCGCCGCCGGTCTCGCCCGTCTCGGCGCCCAGATCGACCACTACATCCGGCAGTTCTGGTGCTGGGCACGCGCCCTCACCGGCGAGGACCCGGCCGCCGCCGCAGCCGAGGCCGAGGAACTCCTGGTCGCCCACCTGCTCGATCCGCCGCAATGGGGCATTGCCTACCAGTACGCGCTGATCGCCGAGATGTGGCTGGCAGCCGGATCGCCCGACCGGGCCGAAGCCGCTCTCGACCGGGCCGACCAGGCATTGTGGGACTACGGCCAGCGGTACGCCGAAGGTCTGCTCCTGCTGCTGAAGGCGCGCCTGCTGCAGGCCCGCGGCGCACCTCTCACCGCCGTCCGGGCCGCCGCCGAACGCGCCTACACGCAATCCACCGCATCCGAGGCGCACCTGTTCGCGCGACGCGCCGAACGACTCCTCGCAGCACCTGGAGGCACCACATGACCACGGGCCCTGAGACACAGAGCGGGCTGACGGCCCTGGCCCGGGGGCTCTCGGCGCCGAAGGGCTTCGTCGACGCCAGCCTGGCCACCCCTGCCCCCGGAACGATCAGGCTGCTGGGTGGCATCCCCGCGCCCGAGGCCTTGCCGGCCGAGGCGATCGGCCGGGCAGCGGCACAGTTGTGGCAGGACCCCGACGCCGCGATCGCGAGCCTGCAGTATGCGCCGGCGCGCGGATCCGACGTGCTGCGCGACTGGATCGCGAAACGGGAGGGCGTCGACCCGAGCCGGATCGTGGTGACGAACGGTGGCATGCACGGCCTCGCACTGGCGGTGCTGACCGTCGTCGAGCGCGGTGCCACCGTCGCGGTGGACGATCCCGTGTTCCCCGGTTTCCTGTGGGCCCTGGAGGTGTCGACGACGCGGACCCTGCCGGTGCCGGTCGTGGCCGACGGCTTCGATGTCGAACACCTCGCCCGGCGGCTCGCCACCGGCGCCCGGATCGCCGCGGCTTACACCGTGCCCGACTTCCACAACCCCGCCCAGGTCAGTCTCTCGGCGCCGAAGCGGCAGGCACTGATCGAGCTCGCCGAGCGGTACGGCTTCTACGTGATCGTCGACAATCCGTACCGCGAACTGCGCTTCGGCGGCCAGGACCAGGGGGTCGAGGTCTTCAACCAGTCGGACCGGGCGATCCACGTCAACACCTTCACCAAGACCCTCGGCCCCGGCTGGCGCGTGGGCTGGCTGGTGCTGCCGGACCACCTCGTGGACCCCGTGATCCGGCTGCGCAACCGGCTCGACGTGCATACGTCATCGGTGACCCAGGCGATCATCGAGCGGATGCTCACCGACGACGCCGACTGGTTCGACCGTGTCGTGCGCAGCGCCGTCGCGCTGTACCAGGAACGTGCCGGCGTGCTGGTCGACGCTCTGCAGGAACAACTCCCGGGCGCACTCGACGTCGTGGCCCCCGAAGGAGGGCTGTTCCTCTGGCCGCGGCTCACCGACGACGCAGTGGACCCCGCGGCGCTGTTCCAGCGGGCGGCCGCCCACGGCGTGGTCTACCAGCCGGGCGAGTTCTTCGCCGCGGACCCCCAGCGGCGGTCTTCGGCCCGACACTTGCGGTTCGCCTACAGCGACCGTACTCCGGAAGAACTCCGGGAGGCCGTACGCCGGCTGGCCCTGGCCTTCTGAGGACGCATGCGAGCAACGACAGTCCCCTGTTACGGATTTCCTGAAGGCGGCTCATGAGCGACGTTCGGCTCCCCCTGCGCGCACTCGTCCCGTTCGCCACCGGTTCGGTCGGCATGGGCATCTGGGTCACCGTGCCGGGCATCTTCCTGCTGTACTTCCTGACCGACGTCCTGGCCGTGCCGCCGCATGTGGCCGGCCTCGCGCTGCTGCTGCCGAATGTCGCCGATATCGTGGTGCACCCGTGGGTGGGCCGGATCTCCGATGCCGGCCTGACCGGCCGTGGTCACCGCCGGAGACTGATGCTGGGCGGCTGCGTTGTGGTGCTCGCATTCGTGGCCATGTTCGCCGTGCCGTCGGACGTGCACGGGACAACCGCAGCGATATGGGTCGCGGTGGCCCTGGTCGCCGGCAACCTGCTCTACTCGTGCTACCAGGTGTCCTACCTGGCCACACCGGCCGACCTGGGCATCGGCTACCACGAGCGGACACGCCTCATGGGCTACCGCAATGTCGTGATCACCGTGAGCGTCCTGCTCGCCGGTGTAGCCGCGCCGGCGGTCGCCGGCGACGATCCGGGCGTCGGCGACTACACGAGAATGGCCCTGCTGCTCGGCGCGGTCATGCTTGCGGCGATGCTGGTCGGCATTACCGGCGTCGCCCGCCTCAACCGGGTCGCGCCGGGCACCCCGGCGGAGCCGGGGCACCGGGGCGGGCTGCTGGTGGCGCTGCGCGACCGGCAGTTCCGTGCGCTGACCGCGTCCTATCTGACCGTCGCGATCACGATGAACCTGGTACTGGCCGCCATGCCGTACTTCGCCGAGTACGTGCTGGGCCGCTCCGGGCTCACGACCGTGCTCATCGCGGCGTTCATGGCGCCTGCGGTCCTGACCACGCCCGTGTGGGTAGTGGTGGCGCGGCGTCTCGGCAAGCAGCGAAGCCTGCTCGCCGCCCAGGCCGTGTTCGTGGCCGGCTCGCTGGTGCTGGCCCTGGGCGCCGGGGCCGGCCTGCCTCTGCTGATCGCAGCCGTGGCGATGCTGGGCGTCGCGTTCGCCGCGATGCAGCTGATGCCATTGTCGATGGTTCCCGACGTCATCGCTGCAGCCGGGCCGGCCGGTACCGTCAGTGCGGGCAGTTACACCGGCTTGTGGACCGCCGCCGAGGCCACGGGCGGCGCACTGGGGCCGTACGTGTACTCGATCTGCCTGGCTGCCGGCGGGTTCGTGGCCAGTACCGCGGGCGAGCACACCACGCAGTCTTCCGGCGCAGTGGCGGCCGTTCGCTATGGCTTCACCTTGGTGCCGGCCGTGCTCATGGCGATCGCCATCGTGCTGCAACGCCGGTACACCCTGGACAAGGCTGCCCACACTGTGGTGCCGCGTGCCGATGCCAAGGAAAGAGCGGTGAGGTGAATTCTCCGGTCTCGGCCGGGGTGAGACGGCCAAGACCTCGGTGAAGGGGAAGACCTCGGTGAAGGGGAAGACCTCGGCGCGGGGGGTGGCCAGTCGGGCCACGTGGGGGAAACGGGATCCGGCACGCCCGCAAATGTGCCGTAGCCCAAGCTCACCTGTTCGGTGCCGGAACCGGGCCGCCGTGTATTCGCCGCTGCGATCGCCGGATCACGCAGCCTGGCTCCGGGATGTGCCGGCCGTGGCCTCTCCGGCTCCCACCGTTTCCCATCAGGTGATGTCGCCGTACCAGCCGGGTCCCGGGACGCTCGCCAGGGACGTCGCCGCCGATCAGGTCCGGGGCCTGCTGTGCCGTCACATCCTGCCGGGCCGGTGAATGCCTCCTGCGCCGGGTGATGCCGCGGATGCCAGGCTCGCGCATCACGCCTACGGTTCACCCGTCGTCCCAGGCAGCGCAGTTCGGCGTGGGTACCGGGACACCGCAGGTGTGGCGGGAGGGGACGCGCAGCACGGTGATCTCGTGCGCGAGCGAGCCGTCAACGGCTTCCGCGCGGGCGGCCTCGCCTTCCTTCCGCACTGGCCCGGCGGTTCCAGCCGCGCTTGGACTCCTCGGTGTGCCGCTAGTTGCATGCCCCCCACCTGGTGGCTTTTCCTCCGGAAGCCCGAAGATGTCGCTCTCCTGGTGGCCGCGATCAAGGGGAAGTTTGCGTAGCCGTCGCCCAATTCCGCCGACGGTCACGTCACCGACGCGCATTCCGGCTTTGGGCGAAAGCGGCTTCGCTGGTTGTCGGCTTCATGTCCGCAGGCTCGTCCGACGTGCTGGACAGCAACGGAACCGATGGTGAAGCGGCCCCGGAGCGTGCCCGGATTTCCGTTCAGTGATCGTCAAGTAACCGGTTTTACGCTGGCCCACGATCACCACTGAGAACACCGGATACCGAAGGGTACATTTCGATGACGACAACTCGCCGGGGGCTGTTGGCCGGTTCCGCCGCCGTCGTAGTGGGCGCCGCACTCGACGCGCCCGCCGCGCAGGCACACACCGGAGGCGGCAGCGGCCGGAAGCCCACCGTGGTACTCGTGCACGGCGCGTTCGCCGACGCCTCCGGCTGGAACGGGGTCGCCTCCCGGCTCATCCGCGACGGCTATCCGGTCATCGCACCGCCCAACCCACTGCGCGGCGTCGCCTCCGACTCCGCCTACCTGGCCGGCATCCTCGCGACCCTCAGCGGCCCGCTCGTTCTCGTCGCGCACTCCTACGGCGGGATCGTCGTCACGAACGCCGCGACCGGCAACCCGAACGTGAAGGCGTTGGTCTACGTGGCCGCGTTCGTGCCCGACCAGGGTGAGACGCTGCTGGGCCTGCAGACGAAGTACCCGGGAAGCAGGCTCAGCGAGGAGGCGCTGGACTTCCGTCCCTACGGTGAGGGCCTCGTCGACGGCTACATCAAGAAGGAGCTCTTCCACGACGTGTTCGCCGGGGACCTGCCGAGGGCGACCACCGAGCTGATGTGGGCCGGCCAGCGGCCGGCGGACGTGCGCGCCCTCGGGGAGCCGTCCGGCGCCCCGGCCTGGAAAACCATCCCGTCCTGGTACCTCGTGGGCCGCGACGACCAGGTGCTGCCCCCGGCGGCGCAGCGGTTCATGGCGCGTCGGGCCGGCGCGCACACCTTCGAGGCCGACACCTCGCATGTCGCGATGATCGCGCAGCCCGGGGCGACGGCCGCCCTCGTCAAGCGCGCCGCACGCTGACACCACCGAGCCGACGAGGCCAGGAAGGGACGGCGATGTTCGAGAAGTCGGGGCGGACGACGGTCGGCCGACGGTGGTGGGTGATCGGCCTGGCCGCGCCCTTCCCGGGGCTCGGCGGCATCTGGGGCACGCAGGTCTTCGGTTCGCTGACCACCGGAGGGTTCGACGACCCGGCCGGCGAGAGTTCGCGCACACTCGCGCATGCCGAGGCGACGCCGGGCAGGACCGGCGGCGACGCGGTGGTCCTGTACACCGGCTCCGGCACGACAGTCGACGACCCGGCGTTCGAGCGAGCCGTCACCCTTCTGGTCCGGCGTGACGGAGGAATCACGTGAACGACGGTGCAGCACAGCGCGGGCCGGTCCTGGACGACGAGCAGTTCCGCCGGCTCGCCGGGTACGGCGAGGTGGAGCACGCCGAGTCCGGCCAGGACCTGTACACGTCCGGCGACGACACCTACGACTTCTTCCTGCTCCTGTCGGCGACCGTGGACATCGTCCGCGACGCGACGGCGATCGAGCCGGAGCGCCTGATCTACCGGGGCGGCCCCGGAGACTTCCTCGGCGAGCTCAACCTGCTGACCGGTCAGCACGTCTACCTGACCGCCCGGGTGGTGTCCGCCGGGACGGTCGTCCGGATCCGGGCGGCGATGCTGCGCCGGGCTCTCGCCGAGCACGCCGACGTCGCCGACACACTGATCGAGGCGTTCAGGGAACGCCGCGAGGTGATCCGCGGCGCGGCGGGCAACGCCCTGGAGCTCGTGGGCCGGTCGGACGCCGCGGAGACGCTGGAACTACGCACCTATGTGACGCAGATGCTCCTGCCGCACTCCTGGTTCGACGCGGCCTCGCAACCCGGACGCTCGCTGATGGGACTGGCGGGGCTCGGCGAGGACGACCTCCCGGCCGCGATGGCAGGCGGTTCGCTGCTGAGGCGCGCGACGCCCAGAGCCGTTGCCGAGGTGCTCGGACTCACCTACCGAGCCGACGGGCGTCCGGTCGATCTCGTCGTGGTGGGCGCCGGCCCGGCGGGCCTGGCCGCCGCCGTGTATGGCGCGTCCGAGGGTCTCGTCACCGTACTGCTGGACCGCGCCGGGCTCGGCGGCCAGGCCGCGAAGAGCGCCCGCATCGAGAACTACCTGGGCTTCCCGCACGGAATCAGCGGCGAGAGCCTGACCCGTCTGGCGATGGTCCAGGCGCTCAAGTTCGGTGTACGGATCCACGCGCCCTGCGCCGTGGCCGGCCTGGACCTCACCGAGGAACGACGGCCGGCCGTCGTTCTGGAGGACGGCGCACGCATCCCGTGCCGCGCGGTGATCGCCGCGACCGGGGCGCACTACCGGCACCTCGGCCTGCCCCAGTGGACGACTTTCGAGAAGTCCGGTTGCATCCGGTACGCCGCGACCGAGCTGGACGTCCGAGGCTATGAGGACCAGCCGGTGACGGTCGTCGGCGGCGCCAACTCGGCCGGGCAAGCGGCCCTGTCCCTCGCCGCCGGTGGTGCGACGGTGGATCTGATCGTCCGCGGCGCCGATCTCGGAGCCCGGATGTCGTCCTACCTGACCGACCGGATCCGCGCGCACGCGCGGATCCGGGTCCATACCAGCAGCACGATCCGCGAACTGGACGGCGACGACACCCTCGCGTCGATCGTGGCCGAGAGGTCCGACGGCCGGCGGGCCCGACTGGCCTGCCGCGCCCTGTTCTGCTTCATCGGGGCCGACCCGGTGTCGGGCTGGCTGGACGGCGTGGCCAAGGATCACAACGGCTTCGTCCTCACGGACAGCCGCCTGCCCGCCGAACCGTCGGGTACGGCCCTGCCCTTCCAGACGAGCGCACCGCGGGTCTTCGCGGTCGGCGACCTCCGTGCCGGCTCGACCAAAAGAGTGGCCGCCGCCGTCGGCGATGGCGCCGGCGCGGTCTCCTCCGTCCACGAGGCACTGGCCGGCGACTGACACGTCCCTCGGCCGCCGCCGGGGTTCCACCTCTGCCGATGACGAAGGGCTGAGTCGGCGACCGGACGGACACCGCCCTCCCAACGGGCGCCTGGCATCGCTGCCGCGAGACCTCCCGAGGAGTTCCCTTGCTCAGGGGTGTCGGCCTCCGTCCCGGTCGCCGGAAGCGAAGAACACGCGAGTACCGACGGCCCTCGTCTGCGGGGCGGCGTACCTCGGCTCTGACGCTCATCTGGTGCTCTGAGGCCTCGACGACTCGCCCGAGGAGCTGGAAAATCGCCTCTGAACTGGTACTTCCCCGCCCCGGCTCGGTGTGGCGCAATGCCGATGACGTCCCGGCGGGGGCGAGCCGGGGCCGCGGGGCAGGGCCGTGCAGACTGGTGGCATGCAGACTTCCGAGGCCGGGCCGGGGGAAGCGGCGCCGGCCGCACCCCTGAAGAGGGCGGACGCGCGCCGCAATCACGAGCGGGTCGTCGCCGCCGCGATCGAGGTGTTCGCCGAGCTCGGCCCGCAGGCCACCGTGCCGCAGATCGCGGCCAGGGCGGGGGTCGGCAAGGCCACCGTCTACCGGAGCTTCCCGGCCAAGGAGGACCTGGTCGAG
Source organism: Streptomyces sp. NPDC046977 (assembly GCF_040644455.1). Lineage (NCBI taxonomy): Bacteria > Bacillati > Actinomycetota > Actinomycetes > Kitasatosporales > Streptomycetaceae > Streptomyces > Streptomyces sp. NPDC046977. The sequence continues at coordinate 247,598 of NZ_JBEYWO010000007.1, read as the reverse complement.
GCGATCGCGCGGCTGCGCCTGGAGGAGCTCCGGCGGGAGACCGAGGTCGCGCTCGGCGAGACCGACCCCGGACGCGCGTTCCACGCCTATGTGCTGCGGCTCTTCGAGACGCTGGCCCGCGACCGGTTGCTGACCGGACGGCTGGCGGAGGCTGCCTCGCCCGCTGCCGGCTCCGTCCTCACCGTGCTCACGGAGTTGATGCAGGCGGCCAAGGCGTCCGGGACGGTCCGCGAGGACGCGACGCTGCTGGACCTGAGGGTCATCCTGTGCGGCGCCGCGCTTCAGCTCATGACCGTCGCGGAACGCGACCCGGCGGTCTGGCGGCGCTACGGGGAACTGGTGCTCCAGGCCCTGCGGCCCTGACGCGTCGAGCTTCGGAAACCGCGGAAGACGCCGTCGTCGTCCGCGAATTCGGTGAAGTCCTCCCAGGCCATGTTCGCCAGGGCCAGGTTGTTCTCGATCGAGTACAGCTGACGCGCGACGACGCGCAGCGTGTCGAACCGCCCCTGCTCGCCGACCCGCAGAGCGAGCAGCGGCATCTCGGGGGAGGCGAGCGAGGTCCTGTCGGCCATGATGACCAGCCGGTCCCGGGGCCGTTCTCGCGCCGGTGAGAGTGCCGCGATCCGCGCGGGCGCCAGGTCGCGGCAGGCGGGGTCCTCCACGATGTGCAGGTAGGCGATGAAGCCGTCCTCGGAGGGGGTCGCGAGTGCCCGGCGCATCAGGCGCCAGGCCGCGTCGTCGGAGAAGTCGACACGGACGAGCGGGGTCTCGTCGCCGTCCGCATGGGGGAGCATGTTCACGGGGACCGCCTCGGGTGGGGTCAGCGGGTGCCGGATTCCGGGCCGGGAGCGTCGTTGAGGACGGGTTCGTCGCCGTACACCTTGGTGATCTCGACATCGAGCACCGTGCACACCCGGCTGAACGACCAGTAGTAGCCCGCCACTTGCAGCACCTCGACGACCTCCCGGTCGCTGAGGAACCGCCGCGCCTCGGCGAAGAGTTCGTCGGACACGCGCGGGCTCCGCACCACCTCGGCGGTGAGGCGTAGGAGGGCCCTGTCGTACGGCGACAGGGCGGGGCTCTCCAGCTCCCGGCCGGCGATGAGCCGGCGCGTCGGTGCGTCGACTCCCGCGGCCTCCGCCATCGGCTCGTGCTGGGCGGTGACAAAGGCGCAGTCGGCGTACTCGGCGACGGTGAGGATCACCAGTTCCCTTGAGCGGGCGGGCAGTTCGAGTGCGGTGAACTGCGCCTTGGCGAGCTCGATGAAGGGCCGCACCGTGCCGGCCGAGTGGGACAGCATCTTGACCAGCGGGTCCGGCGGGAGGAAGGAGAGGAATTCGCGCACGTCGGCAGGGAGGGCGTGCGGGTCGGGGTTCGGCAGGCGGGGCATGGGGTTCTCCGTACGTCGGGTGGCTCGGTGCTTCTGGTACTTCTGGTGCTGGTGGTGCTTGTGATGCTTTCTGCGGGTCAGGGTGCCGGGTCCGGGGCGAGGCTGAAGCCGGTCTCGCTCAGGTGCCGGAAGCGGCCGTCCTCGGCCAGCGTTCCGAAGATCGCGATCTCCCGGTGCTGGGTGGAGCCGTCGGCCAGCGTGATCTCGAAGACGTGCCGCTCGGCGTAGACGGAGCCGTCCCGCAGTTCGTCGACCACGGTGACGGTGCCCTTGGTGATGCCGGCGCGGGTGCGGGCGACCATGGCGGCGAACTCGGCGCGGTCCATGGTTGTTCCGTCGCTGCGGTGGGTGTAGTCGGGGGCGTAGTAGGTGTCCAGGGCCTCGTCCAGGGGGAGTCGGGGCTCGAACACCAGGGCTCGGAGGGCTTCGCTGATCCGCGCGTGGGTCATCGCGGGCGCCTTTCTGAAGGGCCGGGGAGGATGTGGACTCTGAGGTCCGGATGACCGGAACGCTACCGGACCCATGAGTCCGGTACCAACGTGAGGACCGTCATACGGGCGCGAGGGCAGGTGGCGGCACCTGGTGGCCGCGCCTGTGCGACGTGGTGGCGTGGCGGATGTGCGGGCGTCGTGCGCCCGTGGCGGTTGCGGCGGCGCGGTCGCGCCCCGCGTCAGACGGCGGGGGTGTGCGCGCCGGTGCGGACGCCGCGGATGCCGGCGACCAGGAGGTCGACACCGCGCGCGTAGTAGACGTCGTCGCTCGCGCAGGACGCCAGGGCGGCCGCGGCCGCGACGACGTGCGGGTAGCGCTCGGCGGGGAGCGCTTCCAGGGATGCCCGCTTGGCCTGGACCGCGTCGTCCCGTGCCGGCGGTTCCTCGGCCCGGCCGCCGCCGGGCTCCGTCACCACGAGCGTGACCATCGAGCAGAGGCACTGGCTCGCGATCTCCGCGGCCTGCTCGACCTCGAAGCCCGCGCCGGCCAGCAGTTCCAGCGTCCGCTCCGCGATGGCCAGACCCGACGGCGAGCCGAGGATCCGGGTGGTGACGAGCCCGGCCGCGGCGGCGTGCGGCCGCAGGACGGTGAGCAACGACGAGAGGGCGCCGTGGAGTTGGGCGTCCCAGGGGCGGTCGTCCGGTTCCGGGAGGCGGACCTCGGACAGGAGGCGCTCGGCGATGGCGTCGAGGATCTGGTCCTTGTCGCGGAAGTGCCGGTAGAGGGCCATTGCGGAGACCCCGTGCTCCTGGCCGACGCGCCGCGTGGTGACGGCGGTGAGTCCTTCCGCGTCCGCGAGGGCGAGGGCGGTGGTCACGAGGACGTCGCGGTCCAGACGCTTCCTCGGTGACTCCATGTGCGACCTCCCTGACCGACCGGGTTTACAGCGTACATGTGCGAGGGGCTGATGTGGGGACGGGCTTGTTTACGCTGTAATCTCATGCCTATGCTTACGCTGTAAACCTCATTCTTCCGGAATCGCCCCGACGCGTTCCGGTCCGGCGCGCGGCATTCGACGACGCGTCAACTTCTCCGCACCAGCTCTCTGTTCTGATGAGGAATTCCATGCGGCGCAGCCCTTGGGCGACCCTGACGGTGTTGGCCCTCGCACAATTCATCGTGGTGCTCGACGTGACGATCGTGAACGTCGCACTGCCCCGTATCCAGACGGATCTCGACTTCACCGCCGACGGCCTGCAGTGGGTCATCAGCGCGTACACCCTGGTGTTCGGCGGGTTCCTGTTGCTCGGCGGCCGCGCCGCCGACCTGCTGGGATCCCGGCGGGTCTTCCTCGCCGGCCTCGCCCTCTTCGGCGTCACCTCGCTCGTCGCCGGCCTCGCCGGCAGCCCGGGCGCGCTCATCGCCGCCCGGGCCGTGCAGGGCCTGGGCGGAGCGCTGATGTCCCCGGCGGCCCTGTCGATCCTGACCGTCACCTTCGCGCACGGCAGGCAGCGCAACATCGCCATGGGTGTATGGGGCGGACTGGCGGGCCTCGGCGGCACGCTGGGGGTGGTGGCCGGCGGCCTGCTCGTCGACTCGCTCAGCTGGCGCTGGGTCTTCTTCGTCAACGTCCCCGTCGTCGTGGCCCTGATCGCGGCCACCCCGCTGATCATCCGCGCCGTCGCCCGCAGGACGGGTCACGGCTTCGACCTCCTCGGCTCGGTGCTGAGCACCGCGGGACTGCTGGCCGTCGTCTACGGCGTGGTGCGGGCCGAGCCGGTGGGCTGGGGATCGGCGGAGGTTGTCGGCTGCCTCGTGGCGGGAGTGGTCCTGCTGGTCGCCTTCGTCGCGGTCGAGGCCCGTTCCGCGGCCCCCCTCGTGCCCTTGCGGCTGTTCCGCTCCCGGGCCCTCAGCTCGTCGAGCGGTGCCCTGGCCCTCAACGGCGCGTCCTTCCTGGCGATGTTCTTCCTGACCGCGATCTACCTCCAGCAGGTCCGCGGAGCCTCGGCGCTGAGGACCGGCATGGAGATCCTGCCGATGGGTGCCGCCGCCATCCTCGTCGCCGTCGTCACGCCGCCGTTGGTGCACCGATTCGGGACGCGTACCGTCCAGTTGTGCGGCGCCGCGCTGAGCTCGCTGAGCCTGCTGCTCCTCGCCGGGACGGGCGCGGACAGCGGATACGCCTCGCATCTGCTGCCGGGCCTGATCCTGTTCGGGGCCGGTGTCATCGCCGTCGGTGTCCCCGCGCAGATCGCGGCCGTCGTGGACGTCGAACACCATGAGGCCGGCGCGGCCTCGGGTGTTGTCACCGCCTTCTACCAGGTCGGCGGCGCGCTGGGACTGGCCCTCGCGACGACCCTGTCCGTCTCGCGCGCCCAGGCCGCGCTCGCGGACGGCATGGCTCAGCAGCAGGCCTTGGTCGAGGGGTTCCACCGCGGCCTGCTCGTCGCTGCCGCCTTCGCCGTGGTCAATGTGGTGGTGACCCTCGCCTCGCCCAGGATCGCGCCGAGCGCGGAGCAGATCGCCGAGGCCGCGGCGACCGCCTGACGCTCCGTCAGTTCCGCACGGCTCTGCCTGGCGCCTGAAGTCGGCGGGCTTCGTGCCGCGGTCGGAAGTCCGGGCCGGAATGAGACGCGCGCCACTGCGGCCGGACTGGCGGACAGGGGCAGTGTCGTTTAATGTTCAACCATGTGCAGGGCGGCGCCCTGCCCGCAAGATCCGGCACAGCAAGGAGCGAAACACGTGACACGCGTCTCGATCATTTTCTACTCGGCCACCGGCTCGGTGCGGAGCCTGGCGCAGGCGATCGCCGAAGGCGCGCAGAAGGAGGGGGCTGAGGTCCGGGTGCGCCGCGTGGCGGAACTCGCGCCCGAGGCCGCGATCAACAGCAACCCCGTGTGGGCGGAGAACCACCGCGCCTCGCAGGACATCCCCGAGGCCACGAACGACGACCTCGAGTGGGCCGACGCCGTGCTCTTCGGCTCGCCGACCCGCTTCGGCCTCCCGGCCGCGCAGCTCAAGCAGTTCATCGACCAGACCGGTCCGCTGTGGGCCCAGGGCAAGCTGGCGAACAAGGTCTACGCCTCCTTCACCTCCGCGGCCAACGCCCACGGCGGCCAGGAGAGCACCATCCTCGCGATCAACAACACCTTCTACCACTGGGGTGGACTCATCGCGTCCCCCGGCTACACCGACCCGCTGCTCTTCGCGGCCGGTGGCAACCCCTACGGCCCCTCGCACCCCTCCAACAACGGTGCCGACCTTCCCGACACCGCCCGTCTGGACGCCGCCCACTACCTGGGTGCCCGTGTGACCCGCATCGCCACCGCGCTCAAGCCCGGTGGCTCCCTCTGACCTTTCCGGTCCGGCCGAGGCCGTCGTCCCTCTCGGGGCGGCGGCCTTCGCGCGTTCGCGGGCGGGGGCGGGTGAACCAGGAGGGAACTCTTGGTCATCGATTTCTCAGGGAAGCGTTTTGACCTGATTCCGCTGCCTAGCATGAGGTGATCAACGCACCGTACGACACCGGGGGAGGCCCGGAATGCCCTTGTCCGGCCCGGGACCGCGCTCACCCCGTCTGTGGGGCGCCACCGGCATCGTGGTGGTGCTGGCCGTCTTCGCCGCCGTCGTCCTGTGGCAGGACTCACCTCCTGCCGCGCGGGCGGCCGCGGCCGGACCACCGCACACCACCGTCCAGGTCTCCCGCGGTGCCTGCGGCACCGGCTGGGACGACGCACGGCCCGGCCTGCAGGTCTTCGACCTGCACAACTCCTCCGACGTGGCCACCGAGGTCTACCTGGAGGACGCGGCGAGCAAGGCCGTGTACGGCGAGGTCGAGGACATCGGCCCCGGCACGACCCGTTCGCTGACCGCAGACATCGGCAAGGGCGCGTACGCCTTCCAGTGCGTGCCCGACGACGGCGACGCGATCACCGGGCCCACCGTCCGCATCACGTCGGGACAGGGCGGGCCCGCCGCCGCCCCGGTCAGCCGACAGGACCTGATCCCGCCGTCGATCGCCTACCAGAAGTGGGTCGCCGGAGGGCTGGACCGCGTAGTGCGGCTCACCGGGGATCTGCGCGACGCCGTCGACCGCGGTGATCTCGCCGGGGCACGCAAGGCCTGGCTGCCGGCGCACCTGGAGTACGAGCGGCTCGGCGCCGCGTACGACGCCTTCGGCGACGCGGACGGGCAGATCAACGGGACGGACGCGGGCCTGCCCGGCGGCGTGGCCGACCCGTCCTTCACCGGCTTCCACCGCATCGAGTACGGGCTGTGGCACGGCAGGTCCGCAGGCAGTCTGCGCGCCCCCGCGACTGCCCTCGTGGCGGCCGTCACCGCGCTGCGCGACAGCTGGTCGCAGGCCCGCATGGACCCGGCCCAACTGGGCCTGCGGGCACACGAGATCCTGGAGAACACCGTGCAGTTCGAGCTGACCGGACGCACCGACTACGGCAGCGGCAGCAATCTGGCCACCGCCCGCGCCAACCTCGACGGCACCCGCGAGGTCCTGTCCCGGCTGCGCCCCCTGCTGGCGACCCGGTACCAGGAACTGCCGCAGCTGGACCACGAACTGGACGCGGCGCAGGACACCCTGGACGGGCTCGCCCCGGACGGCGAGTGGATCCCGCTGACCCGGCTGACCCGGGCCCAGCGCGAGAAGGTGGACGCCGCCCTCGACGAACTGGTGGAACGGCTGGCCTCGGTGGCCACCTTGTGCGAACCGCGGAGGACGGTGTGAGCTCCGTGGATCGGCCGGGAGCCGGAGGAGTCGGACGGCGCGGTTTCCTGCGGGGCGCGGCACTTGCCGGCGCCGGGCTCGCCGCCGGCGGCGCGGCGCCGCCCCTCGCCGGTGCGGCGGACGACGGCGAGGCGGCCGCACCGCCCGTCGCCCCGTTCCACGGCCGGCACCAGCAGTCGGTGATCGCGACCGCGCGCCGGGTCACCGCGTTCACCGCGCTCGACGTGACCGCGGGCACCCGCGCCGAACTGACCGACCTGCTGCGCACCCTGACCGACCGCGCCCGGGCGCTGACCTCCGGCGGTACACCGCGGCCGGTCGGCATCACCGGACCGCCCGCCGACTCCGGGCTGCTCGGGGAGCGGGTCCCCGGCGGCGCGCTCGCGGTGACCGTGGGCGTCGGCGGTTCCCTCTTCGACGGCCGGTTCGGCCTCGCCGACCGCAGGCCCCGCCGGCTGACCGCGATGCCCGCCTTCCCCGACGACGACCTGCTGCCCGAGTGGTGCCACGGCGACCTCAGCCTGCAACTGCACGCGGACGACACGGACACCGTGCTGCACGCGCTGCGCGACATCGCCCGGCACACCCGCGGCGGCATGCAGGTCCGCTGGCGGATGGACGGGTTCAGCAGCCCGCCGCGTCCTGCCGGCACCCCGCGCAACCTTCTGGGCTTCAGGGACGGCACCGCCAACCCGGACTCCTCCGACGCCCGTGAGATGGACCGCCTGGTGTGGGTCGGCCAGGGCGCCGGCGAACCGGACTGGGGGGTCGGCGGCAGCTACCAGGTGGTCCGGCTGATCCGGATGCTCGTGGAGTTCTGGGACCGGGTCTCGCTCCCGGAGCAGGAGCGGATGTTCGGCCGGGCCCGCGAGTCCGGAGCGCCCCTGGACGGCAACCACGAGCGGGACACGCCCCGTTACGCCGACGACCCCAAGGGCGACGTCATCCCCCTGGACAGTCACATCCGGCTCGCCAACCCGCGCAGTGCGGACACCGCGGACCAGCGCATCCTGCGGCGCCCGTACAACTACGACCGGGGCGCGGACGCCAACGGCAATCTCGACATGGGCCTGCTCTTCTGCAGCTACCAGCAGGACCTGGCCCGCCAGTTCGAGACCGTCCAGCACCGCCTGGCGGGCGAACCGCTCGTCGACTACATCAAGCCCTTCGGCGGCGGCTACTTCTTCGCACTGCCCGGTGTGAAGGACGCGGACGACTGGTACGGGCGCGCCCTGCTCGGCTAGAGCGCCCGCAATACACCATGCGAGGGCCGTACGTACCCCGGGTCAACTGATGGTCAAGTTTTGGCCCGGCTTCCCTGACCGCCTGTTCATCCCGCCGCCACCAACGCTCCGACATCACGCCGCTCCACGGGCGGAGCATCCCAGAACGTACGCCAAGGCAACGATCCTCTGCGGAGCGTGACAGAACATGATCAGCAGGAAGAGACGAGCGGCGATGCGGAGCCTGGGGGCGCTTGCGGGCGCCGCCGCCCTCACCGTTCTCGGCGGCAGCGCGGCCACCTACGCCGCGACGCCCAACTGGCACCACCCCGCCCCCTCGACGGCCACGCCCATCAAGCACGTGGTCGTCCTGTTCGACGAGAACGTCTCGTTCGACCACTACTTCGGTACCTACCCGACGGCCGCCAACACCGACGGCACCAAGTTCACGGCGGCCAAGGACACCCCGCGCGACATCGACACCCTCGCGCACGCCGGGCTGCTGAAGAAGAACCCCAACCAGTACGCGCCCCAGCGGCTGGCCTCCTCGCAGGCGCTGACCTGCGACCAGAACCACAACTACGGGCCTGAGCAGTACGCCTACAACGGCGGCAAGGCCGACCAGTTCGTGCAGAACACCAATGTCGACACCTGCAGCGGCGGCCTCTTCGGCGAGCCGGGCCTGGTGATGGACTACTACGACGGCAACACCGTCACCGCGCTGTGGAACTACGCCCAGCACTACACCCTGGGCGACCGCTCCTTCAGCTCGGTCTACGGTCCGTCCACCCCCGGCGCCCTCAACCTGATCGCGGGTCAGACGCACGGTGTCGTCTCCGTCGACCCGGCCTCGGGCACCGAGCACCCGAAGCAGACGTCCACGCCGGACGCCTACACCGTGCTCTCCCCGAACTCCAAGGGCGTCGGCACGGTCATCAACGACCCGGACCCGGCGTACGACGACTGCTCCGACAAGGACCACACCAGCACCAACGCGCTCGGCGCGATGCAGGGCCGCAACATCGGCGACGTGCTCAACGCCAAGAACGTCAGCTGGGGCTGGTTCCAGGGCGGCTTCCGGCCCTCCACGCCGTGGGACGGCAAGCAGGGCGACTACGCCAAGTGCGACACCACGCACGCCAACATCGGCGGCGCCGCGGCCGTGGACTACAGCCCGCACCACTCGCCGTTCGAGTACTACAAGTCGACGTCCAACCCGCACCACCTCCCGCCCCGCAACGTCGACGAGATCGGGCACAACGGCCAGGCCAACCACAACTACGACCTGACCGACTTCGACGCGGCCCTCAAGGCGGGCAAGCTGCCCGCCGTCAGCTTCGTCAAGGCGCCCGAGTACCAGGACGGCCACGGCGCCTACTCCGACCCGATCGACGAGCAGCACTTCCTCGTCCAGCAGATCAACGCCGTGCAGCAGTCGCCGCAGTGGAGCTCCACCGCTGTCGTCGTCGCGTACGACGACTCCGACGGCTGGTACGACCACACCTTCGTCAAGCCGCGCAACGGCTCGAAGGACACCACGGTCGGCTCCAACGGCAAGACCACCGACAGCCCCGCCTGCCAGGCCGGCCCCAAGGCCGCCGGTGGCTACGCGGACCGCTGCGGCCCCGGCACCCGCCAGCCGCTCCTGGTGGTCTCCCCGTACAGCAAGGTCAACAAGGTCGACCACACGCTGACGGACCAGTCCTCGATCATCCGTTTCGTCGAGGACAACTGGCACACCGGCCGGGTCGGGGACCACTCCTTCGACGCCACGGCCGGCTCGCTGGCGGGCATGTTCGACTTCCGGCACCCGAACAACAAGCAGCTGGTGCTGAACGCGGACGGCTCGGTCAAGTCCTACGGCCCGATCCGGCACGTGGCGCCCGTCGCCACGAGCATCACGCCGGGACCGGCCATGCGGACCACCGCCGCGACCACCGACGCCCCGGCGTTCCCGGCCCTGCCGGTGGGCCTGGCCGTCGGAGCCCTGCTGGCCGCCGGTGCCACCGGGACCTGGTTCACGGTCCGGCACAGCCGGCGTACCGCCGCCTGACGCGGATGTGGCGGCCGGCCTGACGGCCGCCACGTCGGAGGGCCTGCCCTGGGGGCGGGCCCTCCGTCCGCGTTCGCCGTCAGTCCGCCGTCAGTCCCCCGTGACGGCGCAGTCCGGGCAGCGGCCCCAGAAGGTCACGGCGGCTTCCTCGATCTCGTAGGTGCCCGGGATCTCGGGGTCCAGGCACGGCGCACGGCCCACGGCGCACTTGACGTTGCGGATGCTGCCGCAGGAGCGGCAGACGAAGTGGTGGTGGTTGTCGCCGCGCTCGGTCTCGTAGCGGCCCGGCTGGCCGGGGATCATGGTGCAGCGGACCAGCCCGGCGTCCGTGAGGGCGCGCAGGACGTTGTAGGTGGCCTGCAGGGACAGGCCCCCCGTGACACGCAGGGCCACGTGACGCAGCGTCTCGGCGTCGGGGTGGCCCGGTGACTCGTCCACCGCCATGAGCAGCGCGATGCGCTGCGCCGTCACCCGCAGCCCGGCCGCCCGCAGCCGGGCGGTGGCGGCGGCCATGGGTTCGACGGTGGTCACAGGGTGTGCTCCGTGTGCGTCGGGGACGTGCCGGGACCGCAGTGCAGCTCGAACCACACGGCTTTGCCCGTCCGGTTGGTGTCCGAGCCCCAGCGCGTGGCGAGAAGTTCGACCAGCGTCAGCCCGCGCCCGCTCTCGTCGTCGGAATCCGCCCCCACGACCCGGGGCAGGTCCGGACTTCCGTCGATCACGGCGCAGCAGATGGTGTCCCCCAGAAGTACGCAGTTGAGAGCCAGCGGTGCGCGGGCGTGCCGCAGCGCGTTGCCGACCAGCTCGCTGACCAGCAGTTCGGCGGTGTCCACCACATTGTCCAGGCCCCACTGGCGCAGCGCTCCGCGAACCGCTTCGCGTGCGTGGTGGCAGGCCTGACTGGACCACGGAAGAGCCCAGGATCCCGCGGCGGCGGAGGGCGTTCCGGCGCTGCCGGAACAAGGCGTCTTGGAGGGCAGCAGTGCAGCGCCCATGATCAACACCAGCTCGAGAAAGGTGGATAAAAAGCTCTAATTAGGACAGTACTCCTCTTCTGGAGAGAGTCAAGTGAAACGACTTGCTCCTCGATAGATGTCGCTCCAGTCGCTGGAATGAACGGACTCCGTCACTCCGCGTCACAGCTGGACGGTGGTGCCCGGCTTCGGGGAGGGGCGGCCTCCGGATTCGCCTGGGCGGGTGCGGGTCGTTCGACGGCATGCTCTTGGATGTGGGCATGACCGTTCACGACATCGCCCGGCGCCTGCCCGGCATCCCCGTACTCCGCGACCACTGCCGCGCGTTGGCCATGCTGGATGCGATCCTCAGTCCCGAGTGGGCCGGCCGGTACCACTCCTACGACTCCCGGTGGTCCGGGACCGAGGAGATGGCCTCGATGCGCGACGGCTCGGGCAACGAGTACGCGATCGTCTTCTCGCCGGCGGGTGCCTATGTCTGCGGGTTCGCCCACGAATCGCAGATGAGTCCCTATGCGGCGGACGGCCCGTGGCCTGGCGTCCTCGACGAGGTGCCCGAGGTCTTCCGTCCGTACGTCGAGGAGCCGGCGTTCTCGGACGAGGACGGTATGCCGGTGGTGACCGTCTGTCTGTGGAGGCAGCCCCAGGATGCCGCCTGGCGGGCGGGAGTGATCGAGTTCCCCGAGGACGGGACCGACGACCCGGACGGTGCGGGCTGTCTCTTCGCTCTGATGGCCGACCGCTCGGTGGAGGCCTGCCGGGAGTTCGCGGAGGACCGTTACGAGACCCCTGTCGACCTGGAGGCCGTCCGGCATGTCCTTGCCCTCCGCCCGCTGACCGCGGAGGTGATCGCCGCGCTCAATCCTGACGTGGACCCGGCCGATCTCGCCAAGGACATCGAGCAGATCGGCTACCCCTTCGGCTGAGTGTCCGCCCCGGCGCCGACTCCGCGCTCCGCGGCGGCCTTGACCGCGGTCATCCATATCTCGTGCTGGGCGCGGAGTTTGCCGGGGCTGAACAGGAGGCGGACCAGCGGGGCCGCCATCGACTCCTCCACGCGCAGGACGGTCCCGCCGTCCGGCGTCGCCGTGAGCACTTGGCGGTCCACCGCCTTGACGCCCATGGCGACGCCGGTCCAGGTCAGTTCACGTCCCTCGTCGACCACGGCGAAACGGGACGTGATCGTGGTCCGGCCCATGGCCCAGACGAACTCGGCGTCCTGGGTCACCCCGTTGTCGAGCCGCACGATCCGGCGGCCGGGCAGTACCGACGACCACCCGGAGGGGTCGGCGATGATCTGCCAGACGCGCTCCGGCGGTGCCTCGATCCGCATCTCCGACATGCTCACGACCGGCGCGTCGGCGTCGATCCGGCGGCGCTTGGCGAACTGGTCGTGCAGGTCCTGCCGGTTCGGGCCGCGGTAGAGCAGTTTCATGACGAACCCCATTCGTGACGGGTGAGGCATGCTTCGAACTGTGAGCAATGCTCTCGCAGTGCATTGCTCGAAGTCAAGAGCAGTGCTCTCGCACGAGTGAAATCGAGTTCGCGGTGCAACCAACGGCGGTGCGGAAGCGGTGTGGTGCGGTGCGGGTGGACGCGGCGGGAAGTGGCCGGGTCAGCCCATGCCGCTGATGCTTTCCGGAGCGATCACGAACAGGACGCGCACCTGGTCGCGTCCGCCGAACCACGGGTAGGGCCCGCCCAGGTACTTGTGGGACAGCTTCTCGATGTGCTCCGCCGCGCCCTCGGTCCTCACCTCGACCACCCGCCCGCGGATCTGGACGTAGCGCGTCGGGGTGGCGGGATCCGAGACCGTCACGGCGACGCGCGGATCCCGCTGGATGTTCCGGGTCTTCACGTGCGTCTGGACGCTGTTGACGAGCACGTGCTCGCCGTCGGTGTCGACCCAGGTCTGGGTCAGCTGCGGCGAGCCGTCGGGCATCGTCGTCGCGAGGTAGCAAGTGCTGGGCCGGTCCAGCAGATCGAGCAGTTCGGCGGAGAGCTTCACGGTGATCCCTCGGTGCGGTGGTTCCTGGCGCGCGCAGCCTACGGGGTCGCTCGGCCGGCGCCGGGACGGATCCCCCCCCAGCGCCGGCCCCCCCCCGCGCCGCTCGCCGATGCCCCGCATCGTGCCCTCGGCCAGGGGGCGTTCGCCCGGCGCGGCTCAGATCGTCTTGTTCTGGCCACCGTCGATGAGGACCTCGGTGCCGGTGATGTTGGCCGCGACCGGCGAGGCGAGGAAGAGGACGAGGTCGGCGACCTCGTGCGGTTCGGTGATCCGGCCCGTGCTGATGCCCATGCTCTGCGGCACGACGACGTCGAGGGCTTCTTGTGCCGTGGTGCCCGCGGCGCTGGCCGTCGCGTCGGCGAAGGCGCCCGGGGCCGTCCAGAACGGGGTGCGGACCGGACCGGGGGAGACCGCGTTCACGCGTACGCCGCGCGGTGCGAACTCCTCCGACAGCGTCTTGGTCACGCTGGTGAGCGCGGCCTTGGCCGCCGAGTAGTCCACGACCATCGGGAAGGGCAGGCGAGCGTTGATCGAACTGATGTTGACGATCGAGGCCCCTTCGGCCGCGAGCAGGTGCGGGAGTGCCGCGCGGCTCGCGCGCACCGCGCTGAAGAAGGTCAGGTCGAAGATCCGGTGCCACTCGGCGTCGTCCACCTCCAGGAATCCCGCCCGCGCGTCAGCGCCGCCCACGTTGTTGACGAGGATGTCGATCCGCTCGTGCCGCTCCACGGCCTGCCGCACCAGCGTCTCGGCGCCCTCGGCGGTGGACAGGTCGACCGGGACGATCGTGATGTCGTAGGTGTCGCGCAGCGCGTCGAGTTCGGGGGTGGAGGAGCGGCTGCCGGCGACGACGCGGGCTCCTTCGCGGCCCAGTGCCTCGACGATGGCCAGGCCGATGCCCTTGCTGGCCCCGGTGACGACGGCGACCTTGTCCTTGAGGTGCAGTTCCATGACGTTTCCTTTTCTGGATTGATTGATAAACAATTAGGGTACGCAGAGGCGACCGCCGGCGCGACGGGAGCGCCGCCGCTGGGGTGAGCGCCTGTGGGGGGGGTGTCAGTCCAGGCTGCGCAGAGCCGTCGCGACCGCGTCCTCCGTGAACGTCCGGCCGAGTCGCGCCTGGCCGACGACGCGGAGGCCCTGGACGAAGGTGGTCAGGAAGCGCGCCAGTTCCACCGGATTCTTGTCCGGGGACAGCTCGCCGCGTGACTTCGCCCGCTCCAGGGCGCCTGCCAGGGCCGATTCGACCATGCGCATGGCAGCCCCGACGCGGTCCACCGTGCCCGGGTCGTCACCGCGCTCGGTGGCGGCGCTGACCACAAGGCACCCCCGGCCGGGGTCCGTCAGGTCGGCCTCGACCATGTCCGTGAGGACCCTGTGCACCGCGGGCCGGATCTCGGTCGCGTCCTCCAGGATCTCCGCCAGGCCGCCTGCCTGCAGTGCGCAGTAGCGCTCCAGGGCCCGGGCGTAGAGCTGCTCCTTCGACCCGAAGGCCGAGTACAGGCTGCCGCTCCCGATCGACAGTTCCTTGAGCAGGTCCTGCAGGGACGTCTCGGCATAGCCGCGGCGCCAGAACAGGTCCATCGCGCGATCGACCGCCTGGTCGGTGTCGAACTCCCGGTTGCGTCCCATGTGCATCACCGTACCACGGTTCTGGATCGGTCGATAAACTATCGGCGTCCGCCCCGCCCCGCCCGGTCCGCGGTCTCACCGCCCTGGCGCCGTCGCGTGCCCTGCACCAGGCCGGCACCAAGGTGTACCAGCCCGTGCACCGCTTCGGCCTCGACGTCCCTGCCAGGAGGTCGCGGCCCCCCGTCGAGCCGCGGGCGGAGACCGTTCCTGACCGCGGCACCGGACACCACGCCGGGGCCGCGCGCTGTGGTGCCCCGTCCCATGTCGCGCCGGGGGCGGGGCACTTACCGTCCGACACCATGACCACTCACGCAGCAGCACATCGCACGGGCCGCCTGCGCGCGGTCCTGCTCGTCCTGGTCGCGGCGCTCGCCGCCGCCTTCCTGCCCACCACCGCCGCCAAGGCCGCGGGGGCCATCGAGGAGGTGACCGGCTTCGGCGGCAATCCGGGGGCGCTGAGGATGTACCGGTACGTCCCCGCCGGGCTCCCCCAGGGACGCCCCGTCGTCGTCGCGTTGCACGGCTGCACGCAGAACGCCCGCGACTACGGGACGCAGAGCGGGTGGACGGCCCTCGCCGACCGGTGGGGCTTCTCCGTCGTCCTGCCCGGCCAGACCACGGCCAACAACATCAGCCAGTGCTTCGACTGGTTCCAGCCCGGGGACATCGCCCGCGGCCAGGGCGAAGCCGCGTCCATCCGGCAGATGACCACCCGTCAGATCGCCGACACGGGCGCCGATCCCACGCGTGTCTACGTGACCGGGCTGTCCGCGGGCGGTGGCATGACCGCGGTCATGATGGCCGCGTACCCGGACGTGTACGCGGCCGGAGGCGTCGTGGCCGGCCTGCCCTACGGGTGCGCACAGGCCGCGGGATCGCCGTACGTGTGCATGTACGTCGGTGCGACGCAGACGCCCCGGCAGTGGGGCGACCGGGTACGCGCCGCCTACCCCGGGTACACCGGGCCGTGGCCGAGGCTGACGGTCTTCCAGGGAACGGCCGACTACACGGTCAAGCCCGTCAACATGGACGATCTGGTGCGGCAGTGGACGGACGTCCACGGCGCGGACCAGACCGCCGATACGAGCGACACCGTCGCCGGCTTCCCGCACCGCACGTACAAGGACCCGTCCGGTGCCCCGGTCGCGGAGACGTACAGCATCACCGGCATGGGACACGGACAGCCCGTGGACCCCGGTACCGGCGCGGCCCAGTGCGGGACCGCCGCCCCCTATGTGCTCGATGTCAACCTGTGTGCCGCCGCGCGGCTCGGGCAGAGCTGGGGGCTGGGCTGATCACCGCCGCCCGGGTCACCCCCCGGCCATCGCGGCCAGCTTGGTGACGGTGTTCCAGTTGCGGGCCGTGGCCGTCAGGCCCAGTCGCTTCTCCCAGAAGGCGTGCGAGAGGCGGGTCTTCTGCACACCGTCGGGGCAGTGCACGTAGATCTCCCGCTCGCCCGGGCGGAAGTCGTCCGGGGCGAAGTCCGCGGGGTCGAGGCCGGCGATGCGGTCCGGTTCCACCGGGCCGGACAGGAAGGTGACGAGGAAGCGCGCCGGGTTGACGCCGGTCATGTCGAACGGATTGCGTTCGATCACCGTGCGCAATCCGGCCGCCTCGCGCACCACACACGGCACGTCGCGGCCGAACTCGCCGCGGATCGCCTTCTCCAGTTCGTCGGCGAGTGCCACCGGATCGGCGCGGTCGTGGTCGAACAGCGCGTTGCCGCTCTGGAGATGGGTGCGCACCCCCGTGCCGCCGATGCCCTCCAGCAGCATCCGCAGATCCTGCATGGGCAGTCTGGTCGTCGGCCCGACATTGATCCCGCGCAGGAGCGCCACGTATCCGGTCACCACGCCACATTAACGACGGGCTCGCGAGAGGTACCCACTTTCGGAGGACCGGTGGCCCGGCGTAACGGTTCGCCACCCCGCGGCACCGATACGTTCGCGAGCATGAGCACGAACAGTCACCGGCCTTCCGTGACCGAGTTGCGGCTGTCCGCCTTCAAGTCGCACCGCGGCGCGAGCTTCCCCCTCGGCCCCCTCACCCTGCTCGCCGGGCCGAGCGGATCGGGCAAGTCGAGCGTGCTGGAGGCGCTGGGCGTGCTCGGGCAGCTTGCCGCCGGGGAGGAACTCGAAGCGGTCTTCGACGGGGTGCGCGGAGGAGTCGCGGCCTGTGTGCCGGACGGCGCCCAGCCGGACGCCGAGGGCCGGCGCGGATTCCGCATCGGCTGCACAGTGCAGGGCCCGGTCGGTCCGGTGCAGCTCGATGTCGCCGTGCAGACCGAGCCCGAACTGCGCATCGTGGGCGAGCGGTTGGTCGGGGCCGGGGAGACACTGCTGTCCACGGCGCTGCGTGATCCCGGCCGGCGCCAGGTCCAGGCGGCCTGGCACACGGCGGGCCTGGTCCCGGTCACCCGGGCACCCCTGCCGGACGACCGACTGGCCACCTCCCTTCTGCCGCTGCGCGTCGCGGGGACGACGGAGGGGCAGCGCCTGGTTCTGGCGGCGGCGGAGCAGGTCGTGCTGGCGCTGCGCGGGGTCTTCCCCGTCGATCCGCGCCCCCAGGGCATGAGGACTCCCGCCGCGGTGTCGGACGGGATGCTGCGCGGCGGCTGCGACAACCTGTCGGCGGTGCTGCGCCGCACGCAGGGCGAGTGCCGCACCCGGCACGCCGCGCTGGTGGGTGCCCTCCGGGAGGTGTGCAGGCCGCCCGTGGAGGGACTGACCGTGGTCCCGGGGACGCGACCGGAACCGGGCACCGACAGCGTGCTGGCGGCGATCGACCGGGGGCCGGCCGGGCTGGTGCCGGTGGACCGGCTCGGTGACGGGGAGCTGCGCTTCCTGGCCCTGGCCCTGGTCCTGCTCACCGGCCCGGGAGTGCTGGAGGTCGACACCAGCGGCGAGGTGCCGGACGCGGTCCAGGTGCTGACCGTCCTCGCCGACGGCCTGGACACCGGCCTGGACCGCGCGCAGTCCCGGAAACTGCTCGACCTCGCGCGGCAGGTGGCCGAGCGCGGTCACATCAGGCTGGTGGGAACGGTCCACGACGAGACGGTGGCGGAGGGCGCGGACGGCGTCACGCTGCTGCGCCTCGGGACCCCGGTGGAGGACCGGGAACGCGTCCCGGTCCAGGGAACGGGGCCGGACTCGGAGCGCACCGGCGCCGCGATGCGGTAGACCTTGCCGGTGTGACCGAGGATCTGCACGCCCTGCAGCGCCGCCTCGCCGCCTTCGCGGCAGCCCGGCACTGGGAGGGCTACCACACGCCGAAGAACCTGGCCGTGGCGCTGAGCGTCGAGGCGTCCGAGCTGCTGGAGATCTTCCAGTGGCTCACGCCCGAGGAGGCGGCCCGGGTGATGGAGGACCCGGAGAGCGCGCACCGGGTACGGGACGAGGCCGCGGACGTTCTCGCGTATCTGCTGCAGTTCTGCGAGGTGCTGGGCGTCGATCTCCTGGCCGCGCTCTCGGCGAAGATCGACAGGAACGAAGGGCGCTTCCCGCTGCCGGCCGCCGCGTCGCGGGAACCGGAACGGCCCGCGGTCGCCGGGCAGTCGGAGAGCCCGCCGCCGGACGGGGAGGGGCTCGGGGGCTGAGGCGACCGGGCCGTCCCGCTGTCCGCCCGCCGTCGTCCACCCGCGATCGGTGGCGCGCGTGGGATGGGGACGGTCGCCGGATTTCCTCGATCGGGTGAGCGAGTTTTCCACAGGCGCGATGTTGTCCACAGTTCCGCACCGGGCCCTTTCGCCGAGGATCTCGATCCGTCACGCTGAGTGACGAATCGGAGTCTCAGGGTCTCAGGCGGAGGTGCGACATGGACGCGGTACGACTGATCCGGGCGACGCGGGACGCGCTGCGGAGCGGCGGGGCGGAGCGCGATCTGATGGCCGAGGCATGGCAGGCCCAGGCGCTGACACAGGCGATCGGCAGCCACCTCGCTCTGCACGGGCCCCCGGAGCTGCGCACACTCGGTTTCTGGGTGTGCGAGGCGAGCGGCCGGGCCTGCGGTTCGACGGGGCCGCCCGGCGCGGGCACCGGTCCGCTGCGGGCCGCGATACTCACCGAGGTCCGCGAGCCGGCGGACGCGCTGCGCGAACTGCGCCTCCTCCTGGCGGAACTCTGCATGGCCCTGGTGTCGGTCGCGTGCACGGCCGAGTCCGAGACCGAGTACTGGCAGTGCATCGAGGCGGTCGACGCCGCCGACGAGTCCAAGGACCGGGTCGGCGCCCTGCTGCGCGCGGTCGAGTCATCGCGGCGGCACAGCGCGTGATCCGGGGCGACGTGCGACCCGGATGCCTGGTTGTAGGCGACAGACATCGTCAACTCCCCTTCGCCTATGGGGAATCAGCGGACATTCACCTCGCAGGGGGCGCCGGTGCGGTCCCGGAGCCGTCGGTCGGCGATCACTTTCGCGGCACGGGGTGCAGGATGGAACCATGGATCTTCGAATCTTCACGGAGCCCCAGCAGGGGGCCACCTACGACACCCTTCTCACGGTCGCCAAGGCCACGGAGGAGCTCGGCTTCGACGCCTTCTTCCGCTCCGACCACTACCTGAAGATGGGCGGGGTGGACGGCCTTCCCGGACCCACCGACGCCTGGATCACCCTGGCCGGCCTCGCCCGCGAGACCTCCCGCATCCGGCTCGGCACGCTGATGACGGCCGCGACCTTCCGGCTGCCGGGCGTGCTCGCCATCGAGGTGGCGCAGGTGGACCAGATGTCCGGAGGGCGCGTCGAGCTGGGCATCGGGGCCGGGTGGTACGCGGAGGAGCACGCCGCGTATGGCATTCCGTTCCCGAAGGCGAAGTTCGCGCGCCTGGAGGAGCAGCTCGCCGTCATCACCGGCCTGTGGTCCACGCCCGTCGGGGAGACCTTCGACTTCGACGGCAAGCACTACACGGTCAAGGACTCGCCCGCGCTGCCCAAGCCGGCCCAGACCAAGGTGCCCGTCCTCATCGGCGGGCACGGCGCCGAGCGGACGCCGCAGCTCGCCGCCCGCTACGCCGACGAGTTCAATCTGCCCTTCGGATCGCTGGAGGACACGGCCCGGCAGTTCACCCGGGTGCGGAAGGCGGCCGAGGAGCACGGCCGAGGCAAGGACGACATCGTCTACTCCAACGCCCTGGTGGCGTGCGTCGGCAAGGACGATGCCGAGGTGGCACGGCGTGCCGCCGCAATCGGCCGCGAGGTCGACGAGCTCAAGGCCAACGGCCTGGCCGGTACGCCCGCCGAGGTCGTCGAAAGGATCCACCGCTACGCGGAACTCGGCGCGAGCCGCTTCTACCTCCAGATTCTCGACCTGTCCGACCTCGACCACCTGGAACTGATCGCCTCGGGCGTCCAGTCGCAGCTGGACTGACCGGGCACCGCCCCGGCACACCGCACCAGCAGGAAGGAGCACCCGCGATGTCCCTGCCGACCAGGCCCTTGGCGCAGGCACTCGCCGAGGGGGCCGTGGTCCTCGACGGCGGCCTGTCCAACCAGCTCGCCGCACAGGGCTGCGACCTGTCCGGCGAACTCTGGTCCGCCCGGCTGCTCGCCGACGACCCGGCGCAGATCGAGGCGGCGCACACGGCCTACGTCCGGGCGGGCGCGCGGGTGCTCATCACCTCCAGCTACCAGGCGACCTACGAGGGCTTCGCACGGCACGGCACGGGCCGGGACGAAGCGACCGGTCTGCTGCGGCGCAGCGTCGAACTCGCCAGGACCGCGGCGGACCGGGTGGAGGAGGAGGTGTGGGTGGCGGCGTCGGTCGGCCCGTACGGAGCGATGCTGGCGGACGGCAGTGAGTACCGCGGGCGCTACGGCATGAGCGTCGCGGAACTGGAGCGATTCCACCGTCCGCGGATCGAGACCCTGGCCGAGGCCGGGCCCGATGTGCTGGCGCTGGAGACCGTGCCGGACACCGACGAGGCCGAGGCGATGCTGCGCGCCGCCGGCGGGCTCGGGGTGCCCGTGTGGCTCACCTACACCGTCGAGGGGGACGCGACCCGCGCCGGCCAGCCGCTGGAGGAGGCCTTCGGGATCGCCGCCGGCAGCGAGGCCGTGATGGGTGTCGGCGTCAACTGCTGCTCCCCGGCGGACGTGGACCGGGCGGTGGGGACGGCGGCCGCGTCGGGGACACCGGTCGTGGTGTACCCCAACAGCGGTGAGGCATGGGACGCGACGGACCGCGCCTGGCGCGGCGGTTCGTCCTTCGACCCGGAGCGGATACGCGACTGGGAGAAGGCCGGGGCCCGGCTCATCGGCGGGTGCTGCCGGGTCGGTCCCGGCGCGATATCCGCCCTGGCGGCCTCCCTCGGCCGCTGACCCCCGGAAAACCGCTGGTCGAGGCGGGCGTGGCACAGCGATACTCGGGCGGTGTTCCTGACGATATCGACCACCGGCAGCAGTGCCGCGCCCGCGACGGACCTCGGCTTCCTGCTGCACAAGCACCCGGAGAAGACCCAGGTCTTCTCGACCTCCTACGGCGACGCCCATGTGTTCTACCCCGAGGCGTCCGAGCAACGCTGCACGGCGGCACTGCTTCTGGAAGTCGATCCCGTGGCGCTGGTGCGGCGCGGCAAGGGCAAGGGCCGTGGCGGCGCACCCGACTCCGCGCTCGCGCAGTACGTCAACGACCGCCCGTACGCGGCGTCGTCACTGCTCGCGGTGGCCTTGCGCACCGTCTTCGCCAGCGCGCTCCGGGGCGTGTGCGACGCGCGTCCCGAGCGCGCGGCGAACCCGCTGCCGCTGAGGATCGGCATCCCGGCCGTTCCGGCGCGCGGTGGCGCCGCCCTGGTGCGGCGGCTGTTCGAGCCGCTGGGCTGGACGGTCGAGGCCGAACCGGTCGTGCTGGACGCGCAGTTCCCCGCCTGGGGCGACTCGCGGTACGTACGGCTGGTGCTGGAGGGCGAACTGCGGCTCGCCGAGGCACTGCGTCATCTGTATGTGCTGCTGCCGGTGCTGGACGACGCCAAGCACTACTGGGTGTCGCCCGACGAGGTCGACAAGCTGCTGCGCATGGGGGAGGGCTGGCTCGCCGGCCACCCCGAGCAGCGGCTGATCACCAGCCGCTACCTCGCCCGGCGTTGGTCGCTGACCCGGCAGGCCATGGACCGGCTGGAGCTGGCCCGGCTGGCCGAGGCCGACGACAGCGAGCCCGAGGCACTGGACAACGCCGTGGACGAGGAGGTGGACACCGAGGAGAAGCCGGTTCCGCTGGCCGTGCAGCGGCGCGAGGCGATCCTGACGGCGCTGCGTGCCGCAGGCGCCGCCCGTGTCCTGGACCTCGGCTGCGGGCAGGGGCAACTGGTCGGCGAGCTGCTGAAGGACGCGCGCTTCACCGAGATCGTCGGTGTCGACGTCTCGATGCGGGCGCTCGGCGAGGCGACTCGGCGGCTGCGCCTGGACCGCATGGGCGACCGCCGGGCCGCGCGCGTGCGCCTGATGCAGGGCTCGCTCGCCTACACCGACACCCGGCTCAAGGGGTACGACGCCGCGGTCCTCAGCGAGGTCGTCGAGCACTTGGACCTGCCGCGGCTGCCGGCCCTGGAGTACGCGGTCTTCGGCGCGGCACGGCCCACGACGGTGGTCGTGACCACGCCGAACGTCGAGTACAACGTGCGCTGGGAGACGCTGCCGGCCGGACACGTCCGGCACGCCGACCACCGCTTCGAGTGGACCCGCGAGGAGTTCCGCACCTGGGCCGGCGAGGTGGCGCGGCGGCACGGGTACGAGGTCCGCCATGTCCCCGTCGGGCCGGACGACCCCGAGGTCGGCCCGCCCACCCAGATGGCAGTTTTCACCACGGCCACGACCACGACCACGACCGTGACCACGACCGCGAAGGAGGCGGTGGCATGACCGGCAAGCGCACCCTGCCCGTGACCGACCTGTCCCTTGTGGTCCTGATCGGCACCACCGGCTCGGGCAAGTCCACCTTCGCCCGGCGCCACTTCAAGCCCACGGAGGTGATCTCCTCCGACTTCTGCCGCGGCCTGGTCAGCGACGACGAGAACGACCAGAGCGCCACCGGCGACGCCTTCGACGTCCTGCACTACATCGCGGGCAAGCGGCTGGCCGCCGGCCGGCTCACCGTCGTCGACGCCACGAGCGTCCAGCAGGAGAGCCGCCGCCAACTGGTCCGGCTCGCCCGCGAGTACGACGTCCTGCCCATCGCGATCGTCCTGGACGTCCCCGAGCAGGTCTGCATCGAGCGCAACGCCACGCGACCCGACCGCGCCCACCTGCCGCGGCACGTCGTGCAGCGGCAGCAGCGCGAACTGCGGCGCTCCCTGCGGCAACTGGAGCGCGAGGGCTTCCGCAAGGTGCACATCCTGCGCGGCGTCGAGGAGGTCGACGCGGCCGAGGTCGTCCTGGAGCGCCGCTTCAACGACAAGCGCGAGCTCACCGGCCCGTTCGACATCATCGGCGACGTCCACGGCTGCAGCTCCGAGCTGGAGACCCTGCTCGGCAAGCTGGGCTACGCCGACGGCGTGCACCCCGAGGGCCGTACCGCGGTCTTCGTGGGCGACCTCGTCGACCGGGGACCCGACAGCCCGGGCGTGCTGCGCCGCGTCATGGGCATGGTCGCCTCCGGCAGCGCCCTGTGCGTGCCGGGCAACCACGAGAACAAGCTCGGCCGCTATCTCAAGGGCAAGAAGGTCCAGCACACCCACGGACTCGCGGAGACGATCGAGCAGCTGGAGAAGGAGGACGCGAAGGACCCCGCCTTCCGGGAGCAGGTCCGGGAGTTCATCGACGGACTGGTCAGCCACTACGTTCTCGACGGCGGCAAGCTGGTGGTCTGCCACGCCGGCCTGCCCGAGAAGTACCACGGCCGCACCTCCGGCCGGGTGCGCTCGCACGCCCTCTACGGCGACACCACCGGCGAGACCGACGAGTTCGGCCTGCCCGTGCGCTATCCGTGGGCCGAGGACTACCGCGGCCGTGCCACCGTCGTCTACGGCCACACGCCGGTGCCGGACACCTCGTGGATCAACAACACGATCTGCCTGGACACCGGCGCGGTGTTCGGTGGCCGGATGACCGCCATGCGCTGGCCCGAGCGGGAGATCGTCGACGTGCCCGCGGAGCGGGTCTGGTACGAGCCGGCCAAGCCGCTGGCCGCCGAGGCCCCCGGCGGTCACGACGGGCGCCCGCTGGCGCTCGCGGACGTCACCGGCCGCCGCATCGTGGAGACCGCGCACCACGGCCGGGTCGCCGTCCGCGAGGAGAACGCGGCGGCCGCGCTGGAGGTCATGAGCCGGTTCGCCGTCGACCCGCGCCTGCTGGCGTACCTGCCGCCGACGATGTCGCCGTGCGCGACCTCGCAGGTCGAGGGGTACCTGGAGCACCCGCACGAGGCGTTCGCCGCCTACCGCGAGGACGGCGTGCGCGAGGTGCTGTGCGAGGAGAAGCACATGGGCTCCCGCGCGGTGGCCCTGGTCTGCCGCGACGCCGAGGCGGCCCGTGCCCGCTTCGGGGTGGCCGACGGCGTCACCGGCACCCTGCACACCCGCACCGGACGGCCGTTCTTCGACGACCCGGTCGTCACGGAGGCGGTGCTCGACCGGCTGCGGACCGCCGTCACCGCCGCCGGCCTGTGGGACGAGCTCGGCACCGACTGGCTGCTGCTCGACGCCGAGCTGCTGCCCTGGTCGCTGAAGGCCTCGGGCCTGCTGCGCAAGCAGTACGCCGCCGTGGGCGCCGCCTCCGGCGCCGCCTTCCCGGAGGCACTCGCCGCGCTGGAGGCAGCAGCGGCGCGCGGCAGCGACGTGACCGGGCTGCTGGACCGGCAGCGCGAGCGCGCCGTGGACGCCGCGGCCTTCACGGAGGCGTACCGGCGCTACTGCTGGACGACCGAGGGGCTGGACGGGGTGCGTCTCGCGCCGTTCCAGATCCTGGCCGCCGAGGGCCGCAGCCTGGCCGCGCTGCCGCACGACGAACAGCTCGCGCTGATCGACCGGCTGGTCGCGGGCGACCCGACGGGCCTGCTGCGGGAGACCCGGCGGATGCTGGTGGACACCGGTGACGAGGAGTCGGTGGCCGCGGGCACCCGCTGGTGGCTGGAGATGACGGAGGCCGGCGGAGAGGGCATGGTCGTCAAGCCGCTGCGGGCGCTGCTGCGCACCGAGGACGGCAACCGGCTGGTGCAGCCCGGCATCAAGTGCCGGGGCAGGGAGTACCTGCGGATCATCTACGGTCCCGAGTACACCCGGCCCGACCAGCTGGCGCGTCTGCGCTCCCGGGCGCTCGGCCACAAGCGCTCGCTCGCGCTGCGCGAGTACGCCCTCGGCCTGGAGGCCCTGGACCGGACCGCGGCGGGTGAGCCGCTGTGGCGGGTGCACGAGGCGGTGTTCGCCGTCCTGGCGCTGGAGTCGGAGCCGGTGGACCCCCGGCTGTGAGGGATCAGGGGCGGGCACGCGAGTGCCCGCCCCTCCCGGGCGGTAAACCCCGGCCAAGTGGGAATGTCTAGCCCCATGGCATTCCATGTGGACTCCGAGGCCGGGCGGCTGCGCAGCGTCATCCTCCACCGCCCCGGCCTGGAGCTGAAGAGGCTCACGCCGTCGAACAAGGACGCCCTGCTCTTCGACGACGTCCTGTGGGTGCGCCGGGCGCGCGCCGAGCACGACGGCTTCGCCGACGTGCTGCGCGACCGGGGGGTGACGGTCCACCTCTTCGGGGACCTGCTGTGCGAGTCGCTGGCCCTCCCCGAGGCCCGGCGCCTGGTCCTCGACCGGGTCTTCGACGAGAAGGAGTACGGGCCGGTCGTCACCGACCATCTGCGTGCCGCCTTCGAGGAGCTGACCGCCGCCGAGCTGACCGAGGCGCTGGTCGGCGGCATGACCAAGCGGGAGTTCCTGGCCCGGTTCGCCGAGCCGACCTCGGTGCGCTTCCACGTCATGGAGCTGGACGACTTCCTGCTCAATCCGCTGCCGAACCACATCTTCACCCGGGACACCTCCGCCTGGGTCTACGACGGTGTGAGCATCAACGCGATGCGCTGGCCCGCCCGCTGGCACGAGACCGTCCACTACGAGGCGGTCTACCGGCACCACCCGCTCTTCGCCGGCACGGGCTTCCATGTGTGGTCGGAGGGCCAGGCGGCCTACCCCTCCACCATCGAGGGCGGCGACGTGCTGGTGATCGGCAACGGTGCCGCGCTGATCGGCATGAGCGAGCGCACCACTCCGCAGGCCGTGGAGATGCTGGCGCAGCGGCTGTTCGACGCCGGTTCGGCGACCAGCATCGTGGCGCTCGACATGCCCAAGCGGCGGGCCTTCATGCACCTGGACACCGTGATGACCATGGTGGACGGCGACACCTTCACCAAGTACGCGGGGCTCGGCATGCTGCGTTCGTACACCATCGAGCCGGGCGTGGGGGAGCGCGACCTGAAGGTCACCGACCACCCGCCGGAGCACATGCACCGCGCGATCGCCGCGGCCCTGGGCCTGGACGACATCCGGGTCCTGACCGCCACCCAGGACGTGCACTCCGCGGAGCGCGAGCAGTGGGACGACGGGTGCAATGTGCTGGCGGTGGAGCCCGGGGTGGTCCTGGCGTACGAGCGCAACAGCACCACCAACACCTTCCTGCGCAAGCGCGGCATCGAGGTGATCGAGATCCCCGGGAGCGAGCTGGGCCGGGGGCGTGGCGGTCCGCGCTGCATGAGCTGCCCCGTCGAGCGCGACGCCGTGTGACGCCTCGGTGACGACGCGGCGGTGACCGGGAGCTCCGGCCGGTAAATCATGTGCCCCGTGGACACCGGTGGGGTTACCCTCGCCCCATGAACGTCATGGGCCGAAGCACCACCGCGACCGCGCGAGCGACCAGCTCGCCGGTTGCCGCCGCCTGACGTACGTCCTGCTTCCACCGGCGACCGGAAACGGTCCGCCGCTGGCTCCATGGCTTCCCCGCCCCGGTTCCGACGATCGTGCGGACTGTTGTCCGGTGCCTCCCCGCTGCACACGCGAAGGAGTCATCCCATGCACACCGACCGGATCATGAGCACCGATCAGATCGTCCGCACGTTCCTCGAGTACTACCAGGAGCGCGGCCACCGCCGGATCACCGGCTCGACCCTGCTGCCGCCGCCCGGGGACCCGGTGCTGTTCACCACATCGGGCATGCATCCGCTCACCCCGTACCTCGAGGGGCGCCCGCACCCGCTCGGCAGGCGACTGGTCAACCTGCAGCGCTGCCTGCGCACCACGGACCTCGACGAGGTCGGCGACAGCACGCATCTGACCGTCTTCGAGATGCTCGGCACCTGGTCGCTGGGCGACTACGAGGGCCCGTCCAGCCTCGAGTGGGGCTACGGACTGCTCACCGAGGGGTTCGGCATCGATCCGGGCCTGCTCCATGCCACGGTTTTCGCCGGAGACGAACGGACCGGCCCGGACACCGGCTCCCTGGAGGTGTGGCAGAGGCACGGGGTGCCGGTGGAGCTCACCGTCGAGGACAACTGGTGGTCCAACGGACCGACCGGGCCGTGCGGCCCCGACTCGGAGATCTTCCTGTGGACCGGCGACACCCCGCCGCGGTCCACACCGACCGGGGACGACCGCTGGGTGGAGGTGTGGAACCACGTGATGATGCGGCACCGGCGGCTCGCCGACGGTTCGCTCGTGCCGCTCCCTCAGCGCAATGTCGACACCGGCCTCGGCCTGGAACGGCTGGCCTCGTTGCTGCAGGGGCGGTCGTCGGTGTTCGAGTGCGACGTCTTCGATCCCTGGCGCCGCGTCGTCCCGGTCCTGTGGCCGCTGGACGAACCGTCGCTGCGGCTGGCCTACGACCATCTGCGCTCGGCCGTGGTGGTGATCGGCGACGGGACGGTCCCGGGCAACACCGGTCGCGGCTATGTGCTGCGCCGGCTGATCCGGCGGGTGCTCACCGTGCTGCGGCGGGACGATCCGTCGCGCAGCCTGGGCGACCTGCCGGACGAGCCGGTGCGGCACACGCTGGACCACTTCCGGCAGGACATGGACGGGGACACCGTGCGCCGGGTGCTGCTGGAGGAGGAGCAGCGCTTCGGCCGGCTCCTGGAGCGCGGCCGGCAGGTGCTGGCCCGCCCCCGGTTCCGTGGCCCGCTGGACGAGGAGGACTTCCGCTACCTCCACGACACCCACGGCCTGCCGCGCGACCTCGTCCTGGGCCTCCGGCCGGAGTGACGGCCCGGGCCGCGGCGGTGCATCCGGGTGGTCCCGCGGCGAGGAGGCTGTGACCCGGCGTGCCGTTCGGTGCGGCCGATGCCGTGCCGACACGAGAGTGGGCACGCCGGGTCACGGCGGCGTCACCCACTCTTCATCGCGAGACTCTGTATAAACATGCGAATTTACGTATAGACTTCCATGTCATCGATGTACGCGTGTTCGGCACCCGGCCGACGACGACCTAGGAGCCCCCATGGCCATCGACCTCACCGGTCGCCCCTTCCTCAAGGAGCTGGACTTCGCCCCCGAGGAGTTCCGCGCCCTGGTGGAGCTGGCCGGCGAGCTGAAGGCGGCCAAGAAGGCGGGCGCCGAGGTGCGGCGGCTGGCGGGCCGGAACATCGCGCTGATCTTCGAGAAGACCTCGACCCGCACCCGTTGCGCCTTCGAGGTCGCCGCCGCGGACCAGGGCGCCGCCACGACCTATCTGGATCCCGCCGGTTCCCAGCTCGGCCACAAGGAGTCGGTCAAGGACACCGCCCGTGTGCTGGGCCGCATGTTCGACGGCATCGAGTACCGCGGCACCGGCCAGGAGGTCGTCGAGGAACTCGCCGCGCACGCCGGGGTCCCGGTGTGGAACGGGCTCACCGACCAGTGGCACCCGACCCAGATGCTCGCCGACGTCCTCACCATGACCGAGCACTCCGGCCGCCGGGCCGGCGACGCGGCCGGCATCGCGTACGCCTACCTCGGCGACGCCCGCTCCAACATGGGCAACTCCCTGCTGGTCACCGGCGCCCTGCTGGGCATGGACGTGCGCATCGCGGCCCCGAAGGGTCTGTGGCCGGACCCGTCGGTGGTCGCCGAGGCGCACCGTCTGGCCGCCGCCACCAGCGCACGGGTGACGCTCACCGAGGACGTCGCCGAGGGCGTGGCCGGCGCGGAGTTCGTCCACACCGACGTCTGGGTCTCGATGGGCGAGCCCAAGGAGGTCTGGGACGAGCGCATCGCGCTGCTCGCCCCCTATGCGGTGACCGCGGACGTCCTGCGCGCGACGGGCCGTGCGGACGTGAGGTTCATGCACTGCCTTCCGGCCTTCCACGACCTCGGCACGAAGGTGGGCCGGGAGATCCACGAGCGGCACGGGCTCACCTCCCTGGAGGTCACCGACGAGGTCTTCGAGTCCCCGCAGTCGGTCGTCTTCGACCAGGCGGAGAACCGGATGCACACCATCAAGGCGGTCCTCGTCGCCACCCTCGGGGGCGCCACGTCTATCGCGTAGTCGTGACGGCAGTCACGAAGGAGTGATAACTTCGCAGTGAAGGCAGTCTGCCTCCCCCGCGAAGGAGGACGTGCCCATGAGCCCCTACCGAGGCTCCGCAGGCCGCACCGAGGAATGGCGGCACCTGCGGGTGGACCGGGCCGACGGCATCGTCACCGTCACCCTCGACCGTCCCGACCGGCTCAACGCGCTCACCTTTGGCGCCTACGCCGATCTGCGCGACCTGCTCACCGAACTGCCGCACGACGGCGACACCCGCGTCCTGGTGCTCGCCGGCGCCGGGCGCGGCTTCTGCTCCGGCGGTGACGTGGACGAGATCATCGGCGCGACCCTCGCCATGGGCGCGGGCCAGTTGCTGGACTTCACCCGCATGACCGGGCAGGTCGTCCGGGCCATCCGCGAGGCACCCTTCCCGGTGATCGCGGCCGTGCACGGCGTCGCGGCGGGCGCCGGGTCCGTCATCGCCCTCGCCTCGGACTTCCGGGTGGTCGAGCGCTCCGCCCGCTTCGCCTTCCTCTTCACCAAGGTGGGCCTGGCCGGCGCCGACATGGGCGCCGCCTATCTGCTGCCCCGCATGGTGGGCCTCGGTCACGCCACACGGCTGCTCATGCTCGGCGACACCGTCGGCGCCGCCGAGGCCGACCGCATCGGCCTGGTCAGCGAACTCGTCGACGACGGGCAGGCCGACGCGAGCGCCGCCGCCCTCGCCAAGCGCCTGGCCGCCGGGCCCGCGCTGGCGTACCAGCAGACCAAGGCGCTGCTCACCGCCGAACTCGACATGCCGCTGGCCGCCGCCGTGGAGATGGACGCCGCCACCCAGGCGCTGCTGATGACCAGCGCCGACTACGCCGAGTTCCACGCGGCGTTCACCGAGAAGCGCAGCCCCAACTGGAAGGGCCGTTAGCCGTGCGCGTGGCCATCATCGGCGGCGGCCCCGGCGGTCTGTACGCGGCCGCGCTGCTCAAACGCCTCGACCCCGAGCGGGATATCACCGTCTGGGAACGCGGCGCGCCGCAGGACACCTTCGGTTTCGGGGTCGTGCTGTCCGACGAGACGCTCGGCGGCATCGAGCACGCCGACCCGGTCGTCTTCCGCGCCCTGGAGGGTGAGTTCACCCGCTGGGACAACATCGACGTCCACCACCGCGGCCGCGTCGTGACCTCCGGCGGCCACGGCTTCGCGGCCGTGGACCGGCGCCGGCTGCTCACGATCCTGCACGACCGCTGCCGTGCCCTCGGCGTGACGGTCCGCAGCCGCGAACTCGCCCCCGCCGCCGCGGAACTCGCCGGCACCCACGACCTCGTCGTCGCCGCCGACGGCGCCAACAGCGCCACCCGAGGCGCCCACGCCGCGACCTTCCGCCCGGCCCTGACCGGCCACGGCTGCCGCTACATCTGGCTCGCCACCGACCTCGCGCTCGACGCCTTCCGCTTCGAGATCGTGGAGACCGAGCACGGGATCATACAGGCCCACGGCTACCCGTACCGGCCGGACGCCGCCACGTTCATCGTCGAGATGCGCGAGGACGTGTGGCGTCGCGCGGGCCTGGACCGCGCGGACGAGACGGAGTCCATCGCCCGCTGCGAGAAGATCTTCGCCGACGCGCTCCGCGGCCACTCCCTGCGCGGCAACCGCTCCCGCTGGGGCGCCTTCACCACCGTCGTCAACGAGCGCTGGCACCACGAGAACATCGTGCTGCTGGGCGACGCCGCGCACACCGCGCACTTCTCCATCGGCTCCGGCACCAAGCTCGCCATGGAGGACGCCCTCGCGCTCGCCGCGTCACTGCGCGAACAGCCGGACATCCCCCGGGCCCTGGCCGCGTACGAGGCCGAGCGGCGGCCCGTCGTCGCCAGCACCCAGCGGGCGGCCCGGGCGAGCCTCGAGTGGTTCGAGCACCTGGAGCAGTACGCGGCCCAGCCGCCGCGGCAGTTCGCGTTCAACCTGCTCACCCGCAGCCGCCGCGTCACCCACGACAATCTGCGGCTGCGTGACACGGACTTCGCCGCCGCCGTCGAGCGGGACTTCGGCACGGACCCGGACACCCCGCCGATGTTCACCCCGTTCACCCTGCGCGGGCTGACCCTGCGCAATCGCGTCGTCGTCTCCCCGATGGACATGTACTCCGCCGCCGACGGCGTCCCCGGCGACTTCCACCTCGTCCACCTGGGCGCCCGCGCCCTGGGCGGCGCGGGCCTGGTCATGACCGAGATGGTCTGCGTCAGCCCCGAGGGCCGCATCACCCCCGGCTGCGCGGGCCTGTGGAACGACGAGCAGGAGGCGGCCTGGGGCCGCGTCACCGACTTCGTCCACACCCAGCCCGGGGCCGCGGTCGGCCTCCAGCTCGGCCACAGCGGCCGCAAGGGATCCACACGCCTGATGTGGGAGGGCATCGACCAGCCGCTCCCGGACGGCAACTGGGCACTGGCCGCGCCCTCCCCGCTGCCGTACCGCCCCGGCACCAGCCAGATCCCGCACGCCCTGGACGCCGGCGGACTCGCCCGCATCCGGCAGGAGTTCACCGAGTCCGCGCGGCGCGGCGCCCGGGCCGGCTTCGACCTGCTGGAACTCCACTGCGCCCACGGCTATCTGCTCTCCGGCTTCCTCTCCCCGCTCACCAACCGCCGGACCGACGCCTACGGCCGGGGCCTGGCCGGGCGGTTGCGCTTTCCGCTGGAGGTCTTCGACGCCGTCCGCGAGGTCTGGCCGGCCGACCGGCCCATGACGGTGCGCATCTCCGCCACCGACTGGGCCGAGGGCGGCACCACCGCCGAGGACGCCGTGGAGATCGCGCGGGCCTTCGCCGATCACGGAGCCGACGCCATCGACGTCTCCACCGGCCAGGTCGTCCCCGACGAACGGCCGGACTTCGGCCGCTCCTACCAGACCCCGTTCGCCGACCGCATCCGCAACGAACTCGGCGTCCCCGTCATCGCCGTCGGCGCCATCTCCTCGTGGGACGACGTCAACTCCCTGCTCCTCGCGGGTCGCGCGGACCTGTGCGCACTGGCCCGCCCGCATCTGTACGACCCGCACTGGACCCTGCACGCCGCCGCCGACCAGGGCTACACCGGCCCGGGCGCACCGTGGCCGCTGCCGTACCAGGCGGGCAGCCGCAAGCCGCCCACGGGACGTACGGACGCGCCGAGGCCCCGCCTGACGCTGGACGGGTGAGGGGCGTCAGGCGAAGACGGAGGTGTCCAGGGAGAACGCGAACGGCTCGGGCAGGTCGAGTGCCTTGCCGAACAGGACGCGGATGTCCTGGCGGTAGTCCCCGGCGTCCGGCTCGCTGTAGAGGGCGACGGTGCCCTCGGTGCGGTCGACCAGGAGGTAGAAGGGGATCCCGGCCGCCGCATAGCCGCGCCTTTTCGGGCCGCGGTCCTTGTCCGGACGGGTCGACGTGACCTCGACGGTCATCACGACGCCCTCGGGGACGGCCCATGACTCCTTGCCGGCGAACAGTCCCTCGGGACCCACCGTCAGATCCGGGATGAAGCGGCCTGCCGGAGTGATGAGCCCTCTCGTCCCGGACGCGTAGAAGTCGGCGGGGGACTTGCGGATCATCTGGCGGACGAAGCGTCCCAGGATGTCCTCGTGGTCTCCGTCGGGCGGCGGGGTCACGACGATCTCCCCCTCGATGAGCTCGGCGCGGTAACCCTCGGGCACCGTGAGGTCGAGGAAGGCGCCGAGAACGGCGTCACCGCCGGAGTCCGAGCGTTCGGTCGCGGGCAGTGCCATTTCGCGTACCTCCTCGATCGTCATGGTTCCGCTCCGGTGTGGTCAGGTTATGCCGCCCGATGAGGGCAGGCGGTGCATCTGTTCCAACGATCACCCGCGGCGTCGGTCACGTCATGCGATCAGCGGACCGCCAGGAACGCCGCTCCCGCGTCCCGGAGCCGTTCGTGCAGGTCGTGGAAGACCGCGGCGCTCCTGCCGCCGGGCCAGTCGCCGGGCAGCAGGGCGGCGGGCAGGCCGGGGTCGGCGTAGGGCAGCCGGCGCCATGAGTCGAGGGCGCGGAGGTAGTCGGCGAAGGCGTCCTGGGCGGGGGTGGTGCGGCGGGGGGCCCAGCGGCGCAGGACGGGCTCGTGGGCGTCGAGGAAGGCGAGGTGGAGCTTGGCGATGCCGTCCAGGTCCCACCAGCGGCGCACCGCCGAAGCGGTCGGCTCGAAGCCCAGGTGGGTGCCCGTGAAGAGGTCCACGTACGTGTCCAGGCCGAGGCGGCGCAGGGTGTGCCCGGCCTCGTCGTACAGGCGGGCGGGGGCGATCCACACGCCGGGCGCGGCGGTGCCGAAGCCCAGGCGGGCCAGCCGGGAGCGCAGCAGATGGCGCTTGTGGCGCTCGCTCTCCGGGACCGAGAAGACCGCGAGCACCCAACTCTGGTCGGCCGCCGCGTCGTCCGGGCGCCCGTAGATGCGCCGGTCGCCGTCGGCGAGCAGTTGCCGCGCGTCGTCGGAGAGGGCGTACCCGGCGGCCCCGTCGACGCGGTCGGGGGCGAGCAGGCCGCGCCGCTTGAGCCGGGAGACCGCGGAGCGGACCGACTGCGGGTCGACGTCGAGTGCGCCCATGAGCCGGATCAGTTCGGCGACCGGGATGCGGCCGTCCCACTCCCCGGTCCGCCCGTAGGCACCGAAGTAGGTCACGATCAGCGAACTGGGAGTGTGCTCGGTCACGCGATCACTGTAGGTCGCGCAGCCGGAAGCGTTGCAGCTTCCCCGTGGGTGTGCGCGGCAGGCCCGGGAGGAACCGTATCTCGCGCGGGCACTTGTAGCCCGCGATCTCCTCCTTGACGAAGGCGCGCAGCGCCTCGGCCGTTCCGGTGCGTCCGTCCTGCGGCAGCCCGTCGCGCAGGACGACGAAGGCCCGCACGACCTGCCCGCGGCTCTCGTCGGGGACGCCGATCACCGCGGCCTCGCGGACGTCGGGGTGGCGCAGGAGGGCCTCCTCGACCTCGGGGCCCGCGATGTTGTACCCGGCCGAGATGATCATGTCGTCGGCGCGGGCCACGTAGCGGAAGTAGCCGTCCGGTTCGCGCACGTAGGTGTCGCCGGTCAGGTTCCAGCCGTCGCGCACGTAGTCGCGCTGCCGGTCGTCCGCCAGGTAGCGGCAGCCGGTCGGGCCGCGCACGGCGAGCAGTCCCGGCTCGCCGTCCGGCAGTTCGGTGATCGTCAGGGGGTCGACCACGCGGGCCTCGTAGCCCGGCACGGCGACGCCGGTGGTGCCGGGGCGGACGGCGTCGTCGGCGGCGGAGATGAAGATGTGCAGCATCTCGGTGGCGCCGATGCCGTTGATGATGCGCAGTCCGGTCGCCTCGTGCCAGGCCTGCCAGGTCGCCGCCGGCAGGTTCTCGCCCGCGGAGACGCAGCGCCGCAGGGAGGACAGGTCGTGTTCGCCGGGGAGTTGCAGCATCGACCGGTACGCGGTGGGCGCCGTGAAGAGCACGCTGACCCGGTGGGCGGCGACGGCCCGCGCCAGCTGCTCGGGTCCGGCCTGCTCCAGCAGCAGTGTCGACGCCCCGGCGCGCAGCGGGAAGACGACGAGCCCGCCGAGCCCGAAGGTGAAGCCGAGCGGCGGGCTGCCCGCGAACACGTCGTCGGCGCGCGGTCGCAGGACGTGCGCGGAGAAGGTGTCGGCGATGGCGAGGACGTCCCGGTGGAAGTGCATGCAGCCCTTGGGCCGGCCGGTGGTGCCCGAGGTGAACGCGATGAGCGCGACGTCGTCCGCGGACGTGGCCACGGCCTCGAAGCGGTCCGGCTTGGCCGCGGACAGCCGCAGCAGGTCGTCGGACGCCTCCCCGCCGTACGTCGCGATCCGCAGTCCCGGCACCTCGGCCTTGGCGAGGTCGTCCACCGACCGGATGTCGCACAGCGCGTGCCCCACGGCGGCGATGCCGCAGATCGTGGCCAGCTCCTGGGACCGGTGCGCCGCCAGCACGGTGACCGCGACGGCCCCGGCGTTCATCACCGCGAACCAGCACGCCACCAGCCACGGCGTGGTCGGTCCGCGCAGCAGCACGCGGTTGCCGGGCACCACACCGAGGTCGTCGACGAGCACGTGCGCGATGCGGTCGGCGGCGGCGCGCAGGTCGTCGTACGACCACACCTCGCCGCCCGGCATGCGCAGGCACGGGGTCTCGGGGGCGCCCCCGGCGAGCAGTTCGGCGCCGCAGTTGAGCCGGTCCGGGTACGCCAGGGAGGGGAGGTCGCAGGAGAGGACGGGCCACTGGTCACGCGGCGGGAGGTGCTCCCGCGGATAAGTGTCCACGTGTGCGGATGGCAGCAGGTCCATGGCGGGTTCGCCCCTCGTTGGCACCTGGTTGCGGACGGATTCAGCGTAACGTGTTTGTGACGGCAGTCAACGGTACGCGATACGGGAGGTGCCCCGTGGCATCGTTCGCGCTCGACCCGGAACAGCTCAAGTGGTGTGCGCAGGTGCGCGAATGGGCCGCGGAACGGCTGCGGCCGCTCGCGGAGGCGGGTGAACCGGGCCGCGTCAACCGGCCGCTGCTCACCGCACTCGGTGAACTCGGCCTGCTCGACCGCCTGTTCTCCGGTACCGCACTCGACCTCTGCCTGCTGCGGGAGTCCATGGCCCGCGAGTGCACCGAGGCCGAGACCACGCTCGCGCTGCAGGGCCTGGGCGCGCACGCCCTGTTGGGGTCCCCGGACCTGGCCGGCCGCTGGATCCCGCGCGTCGTCTCCGGGGAGGCGGTCGCCGCGTTCGCCCTCACCGAACCCGGTGCCGGCTCCGACGCCGCCGCCCTGGAACTCGCCGCGGAACCCGCCCCCTCAGGCGGCGGTTGGCGGCTCACCGGCGAGAAGTGCTGGATCTCCAACGCCCCCGACGCCGACCTGTACACCGTCTTCGCCCGGACGACCCGCGGGGCGGGCGCCCGTGGTGTCACCGCCTTCGCCGTGCCCGCCGACCGCCCCGGACTCGGCGGGGAACGGCTCGACATGCTCTCCCCGCACCCGATCGGCCGGGTGTCCTTCGACGCCGTCCCGGTCGGAGAGGCGGACGTGATCGGAGAGGTGGACCGCGGCTTCCGCGTCGCCATGACCACCCTCAACCGCTTCCGGCCGAGCGTGGGGGCCTTCGCCGTGGGCATGGCGCAGGCCGCCCTGGACGCGGCCACCGCCCACGCCGCGTCCCGTACGGCCTTCGGCGGCCCGTTGAAGGACCTCCAGGCCGTCTCCCACGGCCTCGCCGAGATGGCCACCCGCACCGAGGCCGCCCGCCTGCTGGTGTACGCGGCCGCCGAGGCGTACGACACGGGCTCGCCCGGCACGGCGCGCAGCTCCGCCATGGCCAAGCTGTTCGCCACCGAGACCGCCCAGTTCGCCGTGGACACCGCCGTCCAGATCCACGGCGCCGTCGCGCTGGAGCGCGGCCATCTGCTCGAACACCTCTACCGAGAGGTCCGCGCACCGCGGATCTACGAAGGTGCCACCGAAGTCCAGCGGTCGATCATCGCCAAGGAGCTCTTCGCATGACCCTGCAGCGCGTCAACCCGCCCGAACTCTCGCCGCCCACCGGCTTCAGCCACGCCGTCACCGCCACCGGCCGCACCCTGGTGCTCCTCGCGGGGCAGACCGCGCTCGACCCCTCCGGGAAGATCGTCGGGGACACCCTCCCGGAACAGTTCGAGCGGGCCCTGGCCAATCTCCTCACCGCGCTGCGCGCGGCCGGCGGCACACCCGCCGACCTCGCCCGCCTCACCGTCCACACCACCGACGTCGCCGCGTACCGGGCGCACGCGCCCGAACTCGGCTGCCTCTGGCGGGACCTGGCGGGCCGGGAGTACCCCGCCATGGCCGTCATCGGCATCACCCGGCTGTGGGACGAGGAGGCCATGGTCGAACTCGACGGCCTCGCGATGCTGGCCTAGCCAGGGGCGGTCCGGAGCCCGTGGGGCGGCGGAGTTCCGCAGCGGCTGCCCCGGCACCAGGACCGCCCACCACCCCGTCGCCCCGGGCGGTGGGAGGAACGCCTGCGGCACGGCGAGGCCGAGGACCGGCACCGCGGACGACGTCGGTGCGGGCCCCGTGCCCGGTGGCGCGGGCGGCCCGCCGAGCCACGGCCGCCCGCGCACCGCCGCCATGAGGACGCGTTGCGCCCCCGCGGCCGCCGCGACCGCGCCGAAGTGGATCGGGACCGGCTCCTGTCGGTCGGCGTACGCGGCCGGGAGCGTCGTGGGGAACGGCATCAGGGCGCCCAGTGCCGGTCCGAGCAGGCTGACGCGCGAGCACCGTGCCGTCGACCTCCCGTACCCCAGGAAGATCCGGCGGTGCCCCTGCCGGACGGCGTGATGACCGCGAAACCCAGCACCTAGGCCAGGCTCAGTGCCTTGTGGCAGCCGGCATCACCGAGCCCGTGAGGGAGCGTGAGGTCCCGCGCCGGCGGGGTCGTGGCGATGGCGCAGACCCCGTCCGACAACGCCAGGAGCCGGTCCGGCCGGGCGCTGTCCACAGCCTCACGGCAAGACGATCTCCGCGCGCCTGCGCCGCAGGAAGTCCCGCTCGGCGGCGTTCCCGGTGCGCGCGATTGCTGCCTCGTAGGCATGCGCGGCCTCCGCATCGCGGCCGAGGCGCCGGAGCAGGTCGGCGCGGACGGCGTGCAGCACGGAGTACCCGTCGAGCGCGAGGTCGTCGACGAGGGCCAGCGCCGCCGCCGGGCCCTCCACCTCGGCCACGGCGACGGCGCGGTTGAGCGCGACGACCGGGCCGGGGGCGACCGCCATGAGCTGGTCGTACAGGGCCAGGACCTGGGCCCAGTCGGTCGCCGCGGCTGTCGGGGCGTCGCTGTGCACGGCGTTGATCGCGGCCTGGATCTGGTACGGGCCCGGCTGTCCGCGGCGCAGGCACTGGCGGACGAGGGCCTGGCCCTCGGCGACCAGCATGCGGTTCCAGCGGGCGCGGTCCTGCTCGCCGAGGGGGACCAGGCGCCCGTCGGCATCGGTGCGGGCGGGCCGGCGCGCCTCGGTGAGCAGCATCAGCGCCAGCAGTCCCAGCACCTCCGGCTCGTCGGGCATGAGCCCGGCGAGCAGCCGCCCCAGCCGCAGTGCCTCCCCGCACAGGTCCGCGCGCGTCAGGTCGTCGCCGGAGCTCGCCCGGTAGCCCTCGTTGAAGATCAGGTAGACCACGGCGAGCACCGGCCGGAGCCGTTCGGGGAGGTCGGCGTCGAAGGGGACCCGGTACGGGATGCGGGCGTCGCGGATCTTGCCCTTGGCCCGTACCAGGCGCTGCGCCATGGTCGGTTCGGGGACGAGGAAGGCCCGGGCGATCTCCGCGGTGGTGAGCCCGCCCAGCAGCCGCAGGGTGAGGGCGACCTGCGCGGCGGGGGCGAGGGCGGGGTGGCAGCAGGTGAAGACCAGGCGGAGCCGGTCGTCGCGCACGGGGCCCTCCTCGGCCGGCTCGTCGCGGTCGTGCAGCAGTGCGGCCGCCGCGTGCCGGTCCTCCCGGGTCGCCTCACGGCGCAGCCGGTCGACGGCGCGGTTGCGCGCGGTGGTGATGATCCATCCCGCCGGGCTGGGCGGCACCCCCGTGGACGGCCAGTGCCGCAATGCCGTCGCGAACGCGTCCTGGACCGCCTCCTCGGCGATGTCGATGTCGCCGAAGCGGCGGACCAGGACGGCCACCGCGCGCCCGTACTCCGCGCGGAAGACACGCTCGACCTCGTCGGCGGGCGCCGGCATGCCGCTCGTCAGTCCCCGGACCCGTCGGGGGTTCCGGCGAACGGCCGCACCTCGATCGGCAGCGTGGTCGCGCGGGCGAGATCGCGGCCCCAGGCCAGCGCGGCGTCCAGATCGGGCGCGTTGACGATCGTGAAGCCGCCGAGGTACTCCTTGCCCTCCAGGAAGGGCCCGTCGGTGGTCAGCACCTCGCCCTCCTCCATCCGCACGACGGTCGCCGTGCCGGGCGCGTTCAGGCCGCCGGAGAAGACCCAGGCGCCGGCGGCGCGCATGCGGGCGTTGAGGGCGTCGAGGTCGCGCATGATCCCTTCCAGGACCTCCGGCGGGGGAGGGGTGCCCTCCGGCTGGTAGACGCTGAGCAGGTACTGCTTCATGGCTGCTTCCCCTCGGGTCGGCGTGATCGGGACGGCAGGCCGCCGGCCTCGTGCCGGCGTCCCACCTTCTGTACGAACGGGCCCGGCCCGGATCGACACCCGCCGTCGGACGTTTTCCGCGCGGGGCGCCGCCGCGGCCCGCGCTCCCCTCCTCCCCGGTCCCGGGCGCGCCGATTCCCCGCCGGTCGGCCGAACGGGGGACCGGCGGAGCATCGGGGGTGCGGCGCGTCAGCGCCGCGGGGCGGACACCTCGCCGCGGAGCCTGGACAGGACCTGCGCCGCCTGGGCGAGACCGGCGGCCTCGCAGCGGGCGATGGCGGTGTCGAGCCGGGCGAGGGCCGCGGCGGGCGACTTCAGGCCGTTGGCCTCGATGAGCGCCGCGACGCGGACCGCCTCGGCCTGCGGCGGCTCGCCCGCGGGCCCGCCCGCCTCATGGGCGGTGATGGCCCGCTCCATCTCGGCGAGTGCCTCGGGGAAGCGCTCGGCGGCGGCGAGGGCGCGGCCCCGCTGGTAGTGCGTGGCGCCCCTCTCGTACCAGAGGGCGACGTCCTCGCTGTCCTCGTCCACGGCCGCCAGCAGCTCGTCGGCCTCGCGCAGGAAGCCGAGCGCCGTGTCGATCCCGTCCGGACCCTCGGCCGCCATGGTGTGCGCGGCGAACTGCCGCATCATGTCGGCGACCATCGGCGGGTGGGGCGCCTTGCCGTGCGAGGCGACGGCCCGGTCGTACGCGGTCCGGGCCGCGTCCGGACGGCCGGCGTCCAGCAGCGCGACCGCGGCCTCGGCGGCGGCGAGGGTGTGCGTGAACTGCTCCTCCCACGGCGTGACCAGGTCGGCCAGCAGCAGGAACTGCTCGGCGGCGGAGCGGTGTTCCTCCAGCTCCCGCAGCCCGCGGCCCAGGCTCAGCCGGGCCTGGGCGAGCACGCGCTCGTCGGCGTCGGCCGGCACGTCGCCGGTGACCAGGGACTCCAGCACGGCCACCGCGTCCGCCTGCCGGCCGGCGCGGGCGAGGATGTCGGCGAGCTCCACCCGCACCTCGACGGCACCGGCGGCGTCGTCCTCGCGGTCCAGCCGGGAGGCGCCCTCGGACAGATGGCGTACCGCCCCCGCCAGGTCGCCGGCGTGCGCGAGGGCGTGACCGAGCATCGCGTGGGTGCGTGCCACCGGGAACGCGGTGTCGCCGTGCGCGGCCGCCGAGGCGAGCGCCCTGCGCAGCTGCTCCACGGCCTCGTGGGGGCGGTGCCGCTGCATCAGGATCTGGCCGAGCAGCCCGTGCGGGCGCTGTGCGCGCCAGGGTGCCTCGGCGCTCTCGATGGCCTCCAGCGCGGCGCGCAACTCCCGCTCCGCGCCCTCGAAGTCCCCGGACCGCGCCGTGAAGTCGCCCACGTACAGCCGTACGTTGATGGCACGCTGCGGCACCCCGAGCCGTTCCGCCTCCGCGACGGCCTCCCGCGCGGCGGCCCGGAAGCGGGACTCCGTCTCCGCGGGGACGTCCGGCAGTGCCGCGGTGGCCTCGGTGTACGCCAGGAAGGCCCGGCACTGCAGCACAACGCAGT
Organism: Streptomyces sp. NPDC046977; assembly: GCF_040644455.1. Taxonomy (NCBI): domain Bacteria; kingdom Bacillati; phylum Actinomycetota; class Actinomycetes; order Kitasatosporales; family Streptomycetaceae; genus Streptomyces; species Streptomyces sp. NPDC046977. The sequence goes on along the minus strand of NZ_JBEYWO010000007.1, from coordinate 207,115 downwards.
AGGACCGCCGGTCGTCCTCGGAGCCGTCCTGCGGCAGTTCGCGGGCCCGCGCCAGGACGGCGTCCAGCTCCGTCCAGCCCTCGGCGCTCTCCTCGCCGGGCGTGACCCCGACCGAGGCGCGCCGCGCCCGGGCGGCCAGGGCCCGCCATTCGGCCCCGGCGCGGCCGAACAGCTCCACGGCCTCGGTCAGCGCCTCGCGGATCACGGGCCGGTCCGGCCCCTCGGCCAGGTCCGAGGCCGAGAACGCGCGCTGCTCGGCCAGTTCGCCCCGCAGCACCTCCTCCGGGCCGAGCCGCGGGTCGTGCGCGTGGTCCGCGGCCTCGACGCGCTCGGCGATCGCCCGCCAGAGCCGTTCGTCGCCGGGACGCGCCTGCGCGGCGTGCGCGCGGGCCCGCTCGACGAGTTCCACGAAGTCCTCGGGGATCTCCTCCACGGGTGCCGCCGCCGGCCGCGGCGGGAGGGCGGGAGCGTCCGTCGCGGACGGCACCGCGGCGGTGCGCAGTCCCAGCTCCAGCGGCTCGGCGAGCAGCGGCCGCACGGCGAGCCGGGCCCGCCGCCGGTCGCCCACCGCGGTGGTGCCGTTGCGGTCGTCGAAGGCCGCGGTCAGCGCGTCCGCCTCGGTCCCGACGTGGGCGAGCAGTGTCTGCGCCGTCCAGGTGCGGCCGAGCGGCCCGGACACCGGGACGGCGGAGTGGCCGTCCTCGGTCAGCCGCCGCAGCAGGACCTGCACCCCGGTGAGGAAGCCGAGCAGCGACAGGGGCGCGCCGGTGGTCTCGAACAGCGGGCGGTTCTCGGCGAGGATCTCCAGCGCGCGGCCCTCGTTGCCCGACAGCGCGCAGAACTCCAGGTGCAGTCCCACCTCCTCCGCCATGCCGATCCGGCCCCTCGCCCGCCGGTAGCCCGACAGGTGGTACGAGCGGGCCTCGTCGGTGCGTCCGAGGCGCAGCAGCGGCAGCAGGGCGTGCGCCTGGCTGACCCAGGGCTCCTCCTGGCAGCTCTGGCCGCCGTCGAGCACGGGCTGCCAGGTCTCCAGCGCCCGGACGTCGTCGCCCGAGCCGAGGTGGTGCAGGGCACGGTGCCGGGTCTCGCACGCCTCGCAGTCGCTCAGGGACTCGCGCCGCCGGGTGGCCCACAGGTCGAAGACGTTCTCGCGGTCCGCCCCGGTGTGGGCGGCGACCCGGTGGCGCATGGCGGCGACGGGCTGCAGTCCCTGCTCCGCGTCGCGGTAGCGGTCGCGCATCCGGTCGATCCAGCCGGTGACCGTGGACAGCGGCACCTCGGGCACCTGGAGCAGGGAGGTGGCCACCCACTTGTGGCGCCACAGGACCTGGCGGGCCTCCCATTCGCTGAAGGAGCCGGGCTCGTCGTCCCACAGCTTCAGCACCCGGGCGAAGACGACCGGCGACTTGCGGTGCTCGGCGGCGTACTCGTACGCCGACATCAGCTCCAGCAGTGCCGTGACGAGGGCGCCCTTGTCGTCGAACTGCTCGGCGGCCTCGACCAGTTCCTCGGCCGTCACGGTGCGGGGGAGTCCGTAGGGCCGCTCGTTGTTCTCGCGCAGGGCCTCGAACACGGCCTCGGGGGTTTCCAGCATCACAGCTCCTTTGCGTCCGGGCCCGGCGCGGGGGTGTCCTGGTCGTGCATGGCGTGGGTGAGCAGGCCGATGAACGCCCGGTTGAGCAGGGCGCTCTCGGACGCCTTCAGCGGACGGCGGGTGAGCAGCAGCGCCTGCCCGTACAGGGCCTCGGCCGTGGTGACGGCCAGCCCGCGTTCGGTGACGGTGGCGGCCCGGCGCACCAGCGGGTTGAGGTGGTTGAGCACGAGCTGCGCCCGGGGCGCCTCGGTCCTGAGCGAGCCCAGGATGTCCGCCCACAGCCCGTCGGTGCCCTCGGCGAGGCCGGCCCGGGTGCGTTCGTGGCGGGCCTCGCGGTTGTCCAGGAGCAGCGCGGGCGCGGTGACGGGCTGGAAGGCCCGCAGCACCACGTCGCAGTCGTACGTCCCGACGACCTCGCGGGCGACCGCGAGGAAGGCCGCGGCGGCGAGTTCGGCCGCGGAGTCGACGGGGTCGAGATGGGCGGTCACCGTCGCGGGGTCCAGGTCGGTGACGGTGGTGCCGGGACGGATCTCCGGCAGCCGGTGCACCAGGTCCCGGTCGTAGGTGTAGCCGCCGTTGACCACGCCGAGGCCGGCCGCCGCCGCGATGGGCGCGACCTGCCGGAACTCGTCGACGCTGCGGGTGACCAGCACCGTCGGGTGGGTGCGCGCGAACTCCTCCAGCGTGACGTTGCCGTCGGTCGTCTCGAAGGGCAGCCAGGGCAGCAGCATCCGCAGCAGGTCGTCGTCGTAGCGGGCGAGCGCCTTGACCGCGAGGTGGTGGCTGTCGATGAAGCGGGCGAGCAGCGCCGGGTCGCTGGCGGCGAGCCCGGTCAGCCAGTCGCGGATGCGCGAGCCCAGCGCGTCGCGGACCGCGGCCAGCGTCTCGTCCTCGTACAGGGACTCGCGGGACGCCGTCGGGCGCAGGCTGGTGACGTCCACGACGCAGCGGACGAAGAAGGCCCACTCCGGGAGGAGTTCGGACGCCTGGTCCGACAGGAGCATGCCCTTGAGGTGCACCCGGTGCCCGGCGCGCTCCGACGGGTTGACGGCGGTGGGCAGGACGTACGCGACACCGCGCAGCCCGGCGACGGGCAGGTCGAGGTCGATGGTGTCCAGCGGGGTGAAGCCGAAGGTGGTGCGGCAGTGCTCGGCCAGTGCCTCGGTGCGGGCCAGCGGCGAGCCGTGGCGGCGCTCCCAGGGCGGGGTGTCGTTGACCCGGGTGGTCTCCCCGCGCGGGTCGACCACGGTGACCTCGTGCCGGAGCATGCTGCCGTAGTGCCGGGCGAGCGAGGTCACCCGGTCCGGCTGCGTCCACTCGGTGCCGTCCGCGCGGGGCGTCAGCGTCACGCGGGTGCCGGGCTCGGGCATCGCGTCGGCCGGCAGGGTGCGGATGGTGTAGCTGCCGTCGGAGCGCCCGCGCCATTCGACGGCCGGGGCGCCGGGGGTGGCGGCGTGGCGGCTGAGCACGGTGATCTCGTCGGCCACGACGAAGCAGGCGAGCAGGCCGATGCCGAACTGCCCGATGAAGTCGCCGCGTGCGGCCTCCAGTTCGCCGTCGGCGGCGCGCTTGGAGCTGCGCCCGATCGTGGCGAGGAAGGTGTGCACGTCGGTCTCGCTCAGGCCGACACCGGTGTCGGTGACGGTGAGCGAGTCGCCCGTCCGCACGGTGATCCGGGCCGGGGCGCCGGGCTGGAGCGCCTGCCGCGCGGTGATCGCGTCGACGGCGTTCTGCAGCAGTTCGCGCAGGTAGACGCGGGGGCTGGAGTAGAGGTGGTGGGACAGCAGGTCGACCAGGCCGCGAAGGTCGACCTGGAACGTGTGGGCCGTCTGGGACGGAACGTGGGACTGGGACACCTGGATGGCCTTCTGGATCGGCGCGCGGACGACGGCTGCCGCCCGGCACGGCGCGGTGGGCGGAGTGCGGGGGCGGGGATCAGCGGCGTCCGGCGCCGGAGCGCAGGGCGCGGTAGGGCGCCCGCGGGTCTGCCCCGTTGAGGTACTGCCACGGGAAGCGGGTGACGAGGCCGCCCGTCGCGGCGAAGGCCGCGGCGGCCGCCTGCTTGTCCCCGTTCAGGGCGAAGGCCATGGCGAAGGCGTTCCAGCACTCGGGCGCCTCGATCCGGCCGGCGAAACCGGGGTGGCGGACCGACCGGTCGGCGGCCTCGTGGAGCTCCTGGCGCACGCGCTCCTGGGTGATGTACGTGCCGTCGGGACCGCTGTCGAGATGCACCCAGTGCTCCAAGTGCGCGACGGCCACGAGCATGCCGAGGGGACCGCCCTCCGGACCGTCCTCCATGGACTGCCGGGCGAAGGCGTGCATCTCCTCGTGCGAGCCGCCCCACTTGGCGCACACCTGCTGCAACTGCTGCTGGTGCGCCCCCAGATGGCCGGGGTGCCGGCGTACGGAGGCCTCGAAGCGCCGCCGTGCGATGTCCTGGCCGACCTCCAGCCCCCGCCCGCACATCTGGAGGAAGTACCAGGGCGAGGCCCAGCCGGGTTCGCGTTCGGCCGCCCGGTAGAGCAGGTCCTCCGCGGTCTCCAGGCGTTCGTGGAAGATCCGGAACTGCTCGCGGGAGACGTGCGAGGCGCTCGCCCCCGAGCGGGCGTCCCAGGCCCACTGCACGGCGCGGGCCCCCGCCACCAGCAGGGCCGGTCCCGAGTCCCCCTCGGCCTCGACGACCTTCGGCATCCACTGCTCGTAGCCGGCGACGTCGCTCGCCGCCCGCAGCAGCCAGCTGCGCTCCCAGTCGTCCGTGACGGCCGACAACTGCTCCCGCATCGCGGGCCAGTCGGCCGCGGCGGCGGACGCGAGCAGCCTCCCGAGCCCCGGGTTCCCGTGGGCCGGGTCCAGCCGGGCCTGCGGGCGCGGCCCCCACCGCTTCAACGAGAACGCGGACGTGCGTTCCGGAATCCCCTCCGCCGTTCCGGTGGCGGGTTGCTGACGGACCGATCTCATGAAGAACCCCCTCCTGGCCTGGCCTTTCCCCCTGGGCCATGATCCGGTGACCGCAGCATGCCTATCACGACGGCCGGACAGAGGGCCAAGGGGTTCCGGCCCTTCCGGCGCGGGGCCCCTACCGCGAAGCCGGCGAAGCCGCGGAGCGGCAGGCAGGGGACATGCCGCCGCCCCCGGCACGCCCCGCTCATGGCAGGTCGGACTGGGGGCGGCGATATGGGCCCGTCAGATGTCGCGGAACTCCTATACAGCGCACCTGAACTGCGCAAACGAACCGTTCGAAGATCATCTTGCACGAGCGCTGCACAGGCCGAACAGTGCAGGAGTCACGCGACCCATGTGTAGGCGCTCCGGACCGCGATGCGGATCTTGGAACCGGCTCCCACGATCCGGTGTACGTACTTACGCAGAGTAAACGCAGGGTCGGCGTGTCCGAGTCGATCCGCGAGTGTGTACACGTCTACCCCGCCGTTGATCATCATCGACGCGTACAGGTGTCGGAGGGCGTGCATCATCATGTCTCGGGACTTCTCCCAGCGCCGTCCCTTCACGTTGGGGTCAAGGGGCTTGATGAGGCCGGCCGCCGCCAGAGCAGGCTTCCAGCGGTAGGAGTTGAACCAATTCGACTGAATGGCGGTCTTCTCCCGAGTGTAGAAGATCAGCTGCACCGCGACCGGGGCGCCGCCTTTGCGGCCCCACGGTCGGGTCACCTCGACGGGCGGGTACTTCTGCATGTGCTCGCGCAGGGGGATGGCCACGTCGTCGGTCAGTTCGACCCACCGGTCCTTCGGATCCCCATCGTCTCCGCCCTTGGGGAGGGCGTACACCAGGAACGAGCCGTCGTGGACTACTTGCCGTTGCACGTGCACCATCGGGCCGTCCGGGTGTGCCCAGTCGATGTCTTCTGGTGACAGGCCGAATATTTCTCCTTGACGAAGGCCCAGGCCGCGACCGCAGTCGACGAGTGCCTTGTAGCGGTCGGGAAGTTCGGCGCGGATCTTCTCGGTGTCCTCCCACGTCAGGGTCAGCTCTGCCCGGCCGCCATCCCCTCGTTTCGGCTTGGCGTCCTGCACCGACTTGGCGAGGCATGGATTTTTGGGTATCAGGCTGTCATCCACGGCCAGGTCAAAGACAGCCCGAAGATTGTCGAAGACCAGGCGCAGCGTGGAACTTTCGAGCAGCCGACGACGGTCGTGCAGCCAGTCCAGCAAAGACGACGCGTTCACGTCCTTTACGCGCATCTTTCCAACTGCGGTAGGAACGATGTGTAGGTGAACCCGTTCCCTGTGGCGTCGGTATGTACGCGGATTCTTGTGCTCGTGCCCCTTGAGCCACGTGAGGGCGAGTTCACCGACCCTGATCTCTCCGGCGCGAGGGTTGATGTATGACCCGTCGTCCACTCCGGACCGCATCTTGGTCTCGTGCCTGCGGGCTTCGGCCTCGGTGCGGAACAACTCCGTCTGCTGGATACCTTCCCGGTTACGCCAACGGGCCTGCCAGCGCTTCCCGACCCCGTGATCCATCGTCGGAACCTTGCTGTGTTCCCTGCAGGCCGACTCTCCGGATTTCGGGCGTGACTTGTGCCATCGGTCGTACGGCATGGACTTAACTCCTAATTGGCGGGTGGCCCTGATGCTGTTGGTGGGGTCCTCCACATCAGGGTCGTCATCGACGGTGAAGTCGCGTGGCCGTTCGTCGCGGCTTGAGTGAATGGAATGTTGATCCAGGGAAGCGGAAATGTCAAAGGTATTCTCTGGGCCGTTGCGGCACTGGGGTCCAGAGTGGTTGAGAAGGGTCTCGCCCTAGCTGAATCCTCACCGAGGTGTCGGTGAGGATTCGACGAGCCCTCGCCGAGGGTTCGCTGGCGTCTTTCGCGAGTTCCGCTACTTGGCGCGGCCGGAATCTCATGTCACTGTTCCGTGCACCACCAGTGGGCAACCGCTCACGTGGTTCTTTCCTGCCCGTTTCCGAGCCGTTCTGGAGTACCCATGCGTCGAACCGCTGCCCGTGCGGCAGAAGCCGCCAGTCACGCGGGGAACCGCCGCCCGCTCATGAGCGCTGAGGAACTGGCCGACTTCCTCGGTGTGCCGCTGAACACGGTCTACGTATGGAATCACCGACGTCAGGGTCCGCGAGCACACAAGGTCGGCCGCTATTTGCGCTACCGCTGGCCGGAAGTGGAGGCATGGCTGGAAGCTCAGGTGGTGGATCGCGCGGCGTGAAAACCCGCCACCGGTTCTCGACGAAGACCGGAGGCGTCGGTGACGCGTGAGCGAGCCAGGTTCGGCCTTACGGTCGCCACCACTACCTCCCCGGGTTGCCTACATGGTCAGGAGCGGCCCGGGCAGGCGAGCGAAAACTGTGTGGTACTGCTGGCGGAGTTCGTCGCGGGCGGGCGTTGGGGGGTCTTCGAACTTGAGCGGTGCATCTTGTTAGGCGTACTGGCTGTTCGTGACGGTGTGTGATGCGCATGGCGGGACTGGCCCCTGGATGCAGGACGCCCGTGATCCTGGTTGATCATTTCTGTTCTCTACGCAGAAGGATCATTGGGGAGCCACGGGCTTGGGCAACGATACGACGTTGTTGCTCGGTCTCGACGGGGTGTCCGTCGTGCGGGTCGAGTCATTGGCCGACGGGACGCGTCGGGTGCACCTGATCACGGCGGACGAGGCGGCGCGGGCCTGTCCGTCCTGCGAGGTCGTCGGCTCCCAGGTGAAGGGGCCGGCGGTGACCTGGCCGCGTGACCTGCCCTATGGGGAGCGGAAGTGGGAGTTCTTCCGGCGCAAGCGCCGCTGGTGGTGCCGCGAGCCGAAGTGCTCGAGGAAGTCGTTCACCGAGAGCGTCGCCCAGATACCGGCCGGTGCGCGGGGCACCACCCGGCTGCGCCAGGCGGCTGGGCCCCGGATGCGTGACGCCGGCTCAACGGTCGTCCAGGCCGCTCGCGACCTGCATCTGTCCTGGCCGACGGTGATGGACGCCTTCCGCACATCAGCGCGCGAGGTCACGGGCGCCCCACTGCCCGAGGTAGACGTGCTCGGCATCGACGAGACCCGGCGGGGCAAGACAAAGTGAGAGCAGGATCCCGACAGCGGCACGTGGCAGCTGGTGCGGGACTGGTGGCACACCGGCTTCGTTGACGCCCTCGGCGCTGGCGGGCTGCTTGGCCAGGTCGAGGGCCGCACCGCCGCCGACGTCCTGGCCTGGCTTGCCACCACACCGCTGACCTGGCGAAAGGGTATCCGTCACGTCGCCATCGACATGTCGGCCACCTATCGCGCGGCGGTCCGCACCGGCCTGCCTACTGACTTCGGCTCGTCGGGGTGAACTTCCACGATGTGCCTGATGGACTCGGTGGGCGGTGACTGTATTCCGTGGTGTGTGAGATATGCGGATGGGGGCGGGCTGACCGCTGCGGGTCGGCTGCGCCGTGAGTCGGTGCGGATGCAGGCGGCCGAGCTTTTCGAGCAGGAGATCAGGCCGCCGGAGGTCGCCCGGCGCCTGCGGGTGAGCGTGAAGTCGGCCTACCAATGGCACCAGTTGTGGCGGGACGGTGGTCGTGAGGCTCTGGCTTCCCGAGGCCCGAGCGGATCCCGTTGCCGGCTGTTCCCGCGCTGTCTGGAGAAACCGTCCGCGTACCTCGATGAGGGCCCGGCTGCCCACGGCTGGGTGGAGGACCAGGTGTGGACCGCGTCGAGGGTGGCCACGCTGATCGGCAGGAAGTTCCACCTCTCCTACAGCGTCTCTGGCGCGCCGCGGCTGATGCATCGGCTCGGCTTCAGTCCGCAGGTCCCCGCGCGCAGGGTCGCCGAGCGCGACGAGCAGGCCGTCACCGCGTGGAAGGGGACTGTAAAAAGAACGGCCCTGTCTCACATTCGGTGGTGACGGAGCGTGCTGCTATCCGAGGAGGATGCGGTGGCGAAGTAGGGTGAAGCCTGCCCGTCCGTGCATCTGGCGCGCGATCCGCTTGGTTTTGGTGTTGATGCCCTCGGTGGGGCCGTTGCTGTATGGAAGCGTGAGCGCGGCGATCACTGCGTCCCGGTCTCGGTCCAGGCCCCCGTTCCAGGGTGGTTCGGGCGCGTGGCCCGTCGTAGATGGGTGCGCCCAGTACGGTGGCCCAGCAGTTGCTGTGTGCCTTCACCTCGCTGAGGGCGGCTTCGCACAGGTTGTGCCACAGAGTACTGGTGGGCCGTCGGCGAGGTGCTTGCTGAGCAGGTCCTTTTCCCACGGCCCCCAGCCCGAACGACGCATGCGACTTTCACCGCACGTCGCTCTCCAGTGACTACTCCGTGAGTGCTGGGACGGGCTTCTTGCCGTGGATGCCCGCGTGACAACTTGCGCAGACCACGGGGGTTTTGCGGTGTCGCGCGGCCATGAGATCTGCCCACGGCGGCCGGGTTCCCGTTTTTCCGAGGTCCGCGAGCTTGGCGACGTGGTGAACTTCCACCTCATCGACGTGTCCGCATGACTCACACCGTCCGGTGAGGAGCCGGGTGATCAGCTCCTTGCGTTTGGTGTTGACGGGGGCCAACCGACGGTCGGTGATGACCGTCTTCTTGTTCCGTCGCAGCGGAATGCCGCCGAACCGTCCGACCAGCGGTTTCCTGCCGGTGCGTTCGACGCGGGCCTCGAAGCACTTGCGTGGCCCGTGCGGCGTCTCGATGGTGGTCGCGTACTTGCGGGCCATCTTCGACACCGACGAGCGGTGCTTGTTGGCGAGCGTCATCAGCATCGAGGTCTCCATGACCCATTGCAGCCGGGCGAGTCGGAAGACGTCGCCGGCCATCAGGTAGTACCGGACGATGCCGCGGTACTCGGACCCGTAGGTGCTGAGAATGACGTGGTCGTCCTGATTCAGCAGTTCGGGCCGTCGCGCGGGTTTGCCGCGCTTCATGTACTGGGCCTGCTTGGCAGATACCACCGAACGAGGGACCTGTAGTCTGACGACCCCATTGACGGAGCGCCGACCACCGGTGACCTTGCGGTCGTTGTGATGCACGGTGATGTTGTAGCCGAGGAACCTTGCCGCCTCGGTGCGGGCGTGTGTGATGAGCGTCTTTTCTGGCGACAGTTCCAGTTTGAGTTCGTCACGCAGGAATTGTGCCAGGCTCTTCTTGATTTCCTCAGCTTCTGCCTTCGGTCCGGCGAACCCGAGCAGGGTGTCGTCGGCATAGCGCACATACCTCAGCCGCCTGTAACCAGCATCTTGAGTGTCCATGCTGGGCATGCTGCGAAGTTGCTTGCGCAGTTCCCGCACCTCGGTGCGGTCACCACGCTTGCGGGCGCGACCCATCGCCGCCCACACCCGATAAAAGGCGCGGCTCGGCTTCCTGACCCCTCCACGGGTGTATTCCGGGATGAGAACCTTCTCGATGTAGTCGTCCATCTTGTGCAGGTAGATGTTGGATAGGATCGGTGAAACAACCCCGCCTTGCGGGCTTCCGCTGTGCGTGGCGTTCCAGATCCAGTCCTCCATGTAGCCGGCCTTGAGCCTGTTACGCACCAGCCGCAGGAACCGGTTGTCGCGGATTTTCTCGCCCAGGATTCGGAGCATGACCGCATGGTCAAGCTTGTCGAAGCACTGGGCGATGTCGCCCTCGATAAACCAGGCGGTCCCCGTCCAGGTGTTGACGACATCACGTAGTGCGGTGTGACAGCCGCGGCGGGGACGGAAACCGTGGGAGGAGTTGGAGAACGTCGGCTCGTAGTACGCCTCAAGTAGCAGGCGGATCACCTCGCCGACGAGCTTGTCGCTCCAGGGCGGCAGGCCGAGCGGGCGCAGTTTCGTGCTGTCCCGCCCCTTCTGGATGTAGACCCTGCGGGCTGGGCTCCACCGGTACCGCTCATGGCGCAGCGCGTCGATGACGTGCTCGATCTTGCCCAGCGACATGCCGTCCACGGTCTCCCCAGTGACCCCGGGCGTCATTGCTCCCTTGTTGGAATACAGACGCCCGTAGGCCAGCAGATACAACTGCGGATTGAACAACTGCCGATACAGTTCATCGCACGGCAGGCCACGCCTGCCGCGCTCACGGAGGACACCCATCACCGTTTCGGCGCTCTGCATTACGCATACCTCCCGACTCTGTGGTGTCCGATCACCTGGCCCCCTTCGCCCGATGTGGACGGCTTTCCCGTCCTCCTTGGCCGGTCGTGACTCCGGCGACTACTACGGGGCCTCCGTCGCCATAGGAATATCTCTTCCCTTAGGCGATCCCATGTTCGTCCTTGTCGTACGTCCTAGCGTGATTTAGGTGCCCCACTCATCCCCTTGAATACCCTCGCTGGGCATCGCTCTGCGCTCCGGAGGTTGCGACGGCCATGGCACAAAGCCGTCGTAGGGCGCAGCGTCGGTGTCAGGCATTTTCCGGCGGACTCGACCTTCAGTCTTCTGGGGATTGGGATTCAGGCAATCCAGCTTTCACCGTGTCACGCGGGTCTCCCGACGCCCCGTCTCTAATGCCTGAGCCCGGCCGTCGATTTTCTGGCATGCTGCGGTCCCCTCACCGTTTCCGGATTAGGTAAGCCATTAGACCCAAGAATCTCCCTCCGAATCCTTCCCGATTAAGTCGGGGATACGACAAGGCGCCTCATGGCGCACTGCCACCTGTCGGCGACCTGCACTGCGTGGGGTAGGGCGCGGCGGATGGCCTCGGCATACGTCGTGGAGCCGTCGCGGCAAACGACCTCGACGCCCGGGTGTTCGCGCAGCCAGGCTTCCAGAGTGTCGGCCGTGCGGTCCGGCAGCACGTCGATGCGCTCATGGGTCTCGGCGTCGATCACCACGGTGGCATAGCGGTGCCGCCGGCGCAGGGCGAAATCGTCGACGCCGATCACACGAGGCGTCCGTCCAGTGGGCAACGGGGTGCGCAGCAGGGTGCGCAGGGCCGTGTGACGGGACAGGCCCACCGCGAGTATCGCCAGCAAACGTGATCCTGCTCGGCCCGCTAACTCTTTGACCACGGCCTTGACCTGCCTGGTCAGGCGGGCGGTGCGTCGCTGGTATCGCTCCAGCACCCCGGGCACCTGTTCGCGGAAGGTGTGGCGGCAGCCTCGCGTGGGGCACACCAGACGCCGAACCCGCACACGGACCACCACCCGGCGCCCGTCGACCGGAACGTCGGCCACCGTCCGCCAGTGATAGCCGTGCACCCGTCCCGACGAGGCCCCGCACACGTGGCAGAGCGCAGTGTCCAACGGAGTCCGGGCCCGCGCCACAATCCGCTCACCCTCGTCGGTCACATCCTCCATGACCAGCGGAGCCAGGCCCGAAAACACCATCCGTACAAGCTCGTTGACATTCATCACATGAAAATCAGCGACCCTCGCAACTCTCCGTCACCACCGAATGTGAGACAGGGCCGTTCGTTGGACAGACCCACTGACCCTCGTGTGGGGATTCGCCGACCGCATGGGTCTGCTCGGCCCAGATGGTCTTGCCTCGCGGGTGATGGCGAGTTCCCCAGCGCTGGGTCAACTGCGCGACGATGAACAGCCCCCGCCCACCCTCGTCGAGAGTTCGAGCCCGCCGAAGGTGCGGGGAGGTGGTGCTGCCGTCGGTAACCTCGCACGTCAGCCCCGCGTAGCAGCGGATCAGTCGGAGACATACCGGCGGTTGTGCGTGGCGGATGGCGTTGGTGACCAGTTCGCTGACGATCAGTGCCATGGTGGTGGCGGCCTCGTCGAGGCCCCACACACTCAGCTTGCCCGTGACATGGCGTCGCGCAACGGAGACGGCAGCCGGGTCGGCGGGGAGGTCCCACTGCGCCACGGTGCTGGCATCGAGTGTGCGGGTGCGGGCGGCCATCACCCCGAGCTGGCGGTGACCGCAGACTGTCAGAAGGGCTTCCACCGCCGAATGACAGGTGTCGACGAGCGAGGACTGGTGCATCACCAACCGCTCAGGCAGTCCGGCTTCACCGGTCTCTGCCCCGGAGTTGCCGGCTGTCGCGGCGGAGTGGGCGTGCAGAAGGAGCACGCTGCCTGGTGTAAGGCGGATCTCGGCGGTCTGGACGTGCGGCCGATCTGTACCCAGAGGCTCGCCGATGGGCAGGTCCACGGTCGTGACCACGCCGTCGGGGGTGACGATCGCGGGCGCGGGATGCCCGGCACATGCCAGGGCGCAGTCTGCGCTGACGGGATCGTAGACCGCGTACAGGCAACTTGCGGCAACACCCGGAGCGCACGTGTTGCACCGACTGCCGGCTCGCAACCGAATGAGGACGTCCTGCAGATGCGTCAGCACCTCCTCCGGCTGCACGTCGATGTCGGCCAGAGTTCTCACCACGGCCCGTAGTTCGGCGACCATGGCGGGGGCAGGCGCCCCGTCTTCGGTCACGCTGCCGGCGACCAGCGCCACCCGGGCCCCGGGCAGGGGGATCGCGTCGAGCCAGTGGGCCTGGGGCCCGCCGTCGATATTGCTGTCGCAATGGGAGAGTTCCACGGCAGCGGACTGTGGCAGATTGCCCGTGAGGCGGCCGCCGACCAGAGCCCGAGACGTCTCGTCAGCGCACTCGGCAGGTGTGGTGGAAGCGGTCGTCCCAGCTTTCAGGCGCCATCGGATGCGGCAGATCACAAGGCTCGCACCAAGGGAAAGAGCCGTCGCGCAGATCACGACCGTCCTGCCCCCGTCCGACACTCCTGAGATGGCGAAGCCATAGATGGCCACGCTGGTCGCCAGTGTCGAAGCCCCGATGACGAGGGTGTGGCGGACCGGCAGGAGGGCAGCCGCTATGAGAGGTGCCAGCACGGAATAGTCCGACCAGCGCACCAGCCCGACAGCGGAGGCCTCTAGTTGTACCGCACAGGTCACCCCCAGGTAGAGGGCCAGGATCGCGCTCGGCCGCCAGAGCGGGGAAAGCGTGGCTGTGGTCATGCTCGTCACCGTCCTTTCAGGTTGTGACGCTCAGCACCTTCAACACCGTGCGTGTCGTGTGCGACGTGCCGACCGAGGCCTTGGCTGGCAAGGCCGGTGGTCAGGGTTTGGGATGGTCATGGTGCGTCTCCGAAGCGATCCGGACGTGGTGGGCGATGGACGGCTAGTAGGGCCAGGTCGTCCTTGAGGTGCCGGCCCGCATAGCTGTCTATGTCGCAACTGACCTGGTGCAAGAGGCGGCTGGGGTAGCCCCAGTCCCATGTCGCGGCGCGGTCGAGGACGGGAAAGAAGTCCCCGGTGCTGTTCCGGGCTTCGGCAAGGCCGTCGGTGTAGAGCAGGAGGGTGTCACCACAACCGAACGCGGCAACGTCGAGGTGGAAGGCGTCGGGAGTGTCTCCGGCGAGCCCCAGTGGCGGGGCTGGCTGCGCCATGGGCAGTGGGTTCACCTGTCCGTCGTGGTGCAACAGAGGTGGCGGATGCCCGCAACTGACGGTCTTGACTTCGTCTTCGTCGTCGGCGAGTTCGATCAGCAGTGCCGTGGTGAATCGCTCTGCGCTGTGCGGGTCGCGGTCGGCCAGTTCGCCCAGGTGCCGGCGGACGCTGCGTTCCAGCGAGGCCGCCAACTCCGGCAGGGTGCATCGCCGGTGAGCGGCTTCACGGAAGGCACTGAGGACCGCTGAGGCGTCGTCGATGGCGGGCAGGCCCTTGCCGCGGACATCGCCGATGAGAATGCGGGTGGCATCACCGGTTCGGGAAGCGGCGTACAAATCGCCGCCGACCAGAGCGTGTGCCGTTGCGGCGCGGTACATCGAGGCGACGCGAAGAGGGCCCAACTCCCCTGGGACCGGGCGGAGCAGGACCCGCTGTGCCGCCTCAGCGACAGCACGCACCTGGGCGAGCTCTCTCAAGTCGCGGTCGTGTACGGCCCTGGAGACGAGAACGAAGGCAGAGACCGCCAGTACTGCGCCGATGTGAATGGGCATCAGTGGTGAATGGAGCAGGCCATCATTTCGGTCGACGACCACAACTGCCGCGGACGCAATCAGTGCGACGCCGGCCGTGAATCGGGTTCGCGCATAGGCTCCCGTACAGGTGGGGGCTGCGACGAGCAGCGGAGACAGGTGGACTGCCAATGGGGCGAACGATGCACCCAAGGTGATCGTCGCGATCAACAGGAGCGGGGGCACCACCCCGGTACTCAGAGATCGGGTACTTACGCTGCCTGCTCTCGGCCACTCGCGACGGTCGAGACCGGACCCCAAGAGCAGGCGGGACCCACGACCCGGGGCATGTTTTGTGACGGGTATGAGCGAGAAGAGATGCATAGCGAATCGTTAGGGTCCGACTTTCATGGATAGGCCGGTTTGTGTTATCGATGGGGCGTGGCTTTGGCCGTCATCACCCGCGAGGGCGAGCGAGGAACTCGATGCGTCCGCCGAATGCAGCGGGGCCTAGCAAACGATTCCCGACCAAACGGCGTCCTACGGTCCGGCGGACAGCCGGTCAAGCCTGTGATCGTCCGATCTGGGAATCAAGGAAGAACGCCAGGAGTCCAGCCACCACTGACTACCGCTCGCGGACCCGCAGTTCCGCGCGCCTCCTGTGTCCTGGAGAGACAGCGAGCCCAGGCAAGACACCGCACAGGCGCGAAGCCTCGGCGTATGTACGGCTCTGCTTGGATCACGGCTCCGCCGTCCTCCGACTTTCCGTATCGCGGAATACACTTTTCGGTATCCGGTTCAACTATGCGGCCAATGATTCGTAACGTCAAGTGAATGCAGGCAGCCCGGACGGGTCCTAAGTGGCGGGCGCAATTTCGCATCCAATCGCGTCTCATCGGGGAGGAGTTGAACGAGACCGAGGGAGGGGTGCGTGCGAGCCGAGCCGAATGTCGAGTGGCATGTCCACGCCGCTATTCGAATACGGCATCCGCCGTCGATCAGCGAGTGATCGCCGTTCTGGCTCGACATCCCGTAATTGTTTGACACCCTCACAAAAGACGATCGCAGCTTGTGGCGGGGTGCCGGTTCCAGAATGTACTTGCCTATCCCGGCGCTACCGCCTACGACACCTTTGCGGCCGCGCATCTGGGGCGTTGACGAGTGGACCGTGGTCACGGTCGCACGCGCAGATGGAGCGCTGCACGACTGCCCCGGCAGCCGCGGTCCAGGTGGAAGATCAGCCGGACCGGCCGGGCGGCGGGTGCGGTAGGCGGCCCGTAGGGCGTCGGCGACCAGTTCGGTTCGCAGGTGGTCGGCAGTGGCCCAGCCGACGACCCGGCGGGAGGCGATGTCGATGAGGGTGGCCAGGAGAGCCAGCCCTCCTCGGTGGCGATGTAGGTGCCTCGCCGCACGAGCGGGTGTCGACTGCGGCTGGATCTGGCTGGAAGTTGCGCAGGACCAGGTCGGTCGGGGCGGGTGGCAGCGTGCGGGTCGGGGATGGTGCTGCGGTGCGGCCGGCCAGTCCGGCCAGGGACATGAGCCGGGCCACCCTGCGGCGTCCGCAACCGACACCCTCACTCTGGAGAACGGCGTGGACGCGCGGGGCCCCGTAGAGCCGCGGGACTGCTCGTGCACGGCCGTGATCTGCAGCGGCAGCTCGGCGTACCTCGGCTGCAAGAACCCCGCGATGACGATCACCGCGCTGAGCAGCTGATCGGACCCGTTCCACCTGGCGGGGTGGGCACCGTCCGGTGCCCGCCCCGCCTCCCCGTTGCAGGAGATTCCCGAGATGTACGCACCCGTTACGCACCGGACGACCGCGACCCTCGCGCGCGTCCGCACCGCCGCCCTGGCCCTGCTCCTGGCCTGTGCGTTCACCGGCCTGAGCGGCGGCCCCGCGCGGGCGGCCGACGGCGACGTCACCTGGACGGTCAGGACGGCCGCGAACGGGTACGGCGACGACCGGTCCAGCTACAGCTACGACGTGAACCCCGGCGGCCAGGTCAAGGACGCCATGGTCGTGGCCAACCACAGCAAGACCCCGCTCCGCCTGGCGCTCTACGCCGCGGACGGCTACACCACCGCTCGACCTGCTCACCAAGGACAAGAAGTCCGTCGGCATCGGGGCCTGGGTCCACGCCGACCGCGACAGCGTCGAGATCAAGCCCGGCAAGACCGCGCAGATCCCCTTCACCGTCAGCGTTCCCGCCAACGCGACGCCCGGCGACCACGTCGGCGGCATCCTCACCTCCCTGAAGCAGTCCGACGACGCCGCGGGCATCAACGTGGACCGGCGCCTGGGCATCCGGGTCAAGCTGCGGGTCAGCGGCGCGCTCAAGCCGCAGCTGGCGGTCGAGAACCTGCACGTCGACTACGCGGGCACGGCCAACCCGTTCGGCAAGGGCGACGCCACCGTCACCTGCACCGTGCACAACACCGGCAACGCCACCTTGTCGGCGCGCCAGGCGGTGTCCGTCACGGGCCCGTTCGGATGGCTGCGCGCCCGGGCCGGCGGTATCGCCGCCACGCCGGAACTGCTCCCCGGCGAGAGCTGGAAGGTGAAGGTTCCCGTCCACGGCGTCGCGCCGGCCGTGAGCCTGACGGCGGAGGCGACCCTCTCCCCGCTCCTCACCGACGCCTCCGGCACCACGACCCCCCTCAAGGAAGTCCAGGCCACGGCCCACGGCTGGGCCGTACCGTGGACGCTGCTCGTGCTCGTGGTCGTCGTGATCGCGGGCCTCGTCGGCTGGTTCCTCCTCGTACGCCGCGCCCGCTCGCGCCGCAAGGTCCGCGAGGAGGCCCGGGTGCAGAGCGCCGTCGAGAAGGCCCTGCGCGAACGCACAACGCCGGAGAACGGTCAGCGCTGATCGACTGCGGAGCCAGGAGCCTTGTTGTGTGTGATTCCCCTCCGACCCGAGTGAGGGCTCTGCCGTGGCTGTGTCCGGCTCGCGCCCATTATTGGGGGGGTTCGGGCTGTGCACCTGCTGAACATGCGGCCCTCTCCCAGATGCCGACCCGATGAGGCTCTGCCTGCCTGGCCACGTGGACCGTGCCATCGGCCACGCGGTCCGCCGCTGCGAACACGCCCGGACGGGAGCTGGCCCGGGTGACATCACGAGCCGAGCTTCAATCCCGACGGCGGCGGTCACACGCGCACTGCTCCTGTGCAGGGCAAGGCGGGTCGGATACCGCCTCTGGTGGGCTGCTCGCTACTGCGGGGTCCTCGGCGCAGTTGCAGCGCCGAGGTCGAACAAGATCAACGAAAGGGAAATTTCGCCTTGACTTGGAGTGACGGATGTCGCAGATTGGAAGGAAGTATCCGTAGAGCGGAAGCATTGCCGCGATGCGGCGGAAATCCACACGTGTCGCGGCAGGACATCGCCGGTCGACGTGCGCAGATGATGTCGCGCATCGTTGGTTCTGCGACAGCCAGGCGCTATGTCTACTTGCGGCGCGAAGTGAGTGGCAGGTGGCGAGTGGCTTCTCATCGCGCTCGACTGTCGAACCGGCCAGCATTGCGGAATCCAACAACGATGCCCACCGAAGCCAGTATGTGAGCTCCACATGACACAGGTACTTGTTAGTCCGCTTTTCGTCGGGCGCGCCGATGAGATGGCGACACTGAGGCAAGCTCTTGAAGATGCGGTCGCGGGAAGACCGCGAATGGTGCTCGTTGACGGCGAGGCCGGCGTAGGAAAGTCGCGCACGGTTCAGGAACTGGCGAGCGTGGCCCGGTCCTACGGCGCCCTGGTCGCTGTGGGTCGCTGCGTGGAGACCGGCGGGGAGGAGATCCCCTTCGCGGCACCACTCGAGGCACTGCGATGGGTCCTTCGCAGTACCTCCGGGGCATCGGAGCCGGAGGGCGGAGCGGCCTTGGTCGACGTGGCAAGGGAGTTGTCCGGGACCGCGCTAGCCGGACGAGCCTTGCTGCCGCCGGGCGCTGAAGGAGCATCCGGGGGCAGCGATGGCGCGGCGCGTCTGTTCGAGCTGACAGTTCAGTCGATTCATCGCGTCTCTGTTGAACGTCCCTTGCTCTTGGTGCTGGAGGATCTGCAGTGGGCCGATGCGTCAACCAGGCAATTGCTCCTGCATCTGTTCAAATCACTGGACACCGGTCACCTGATGATCGTCGGGACCTACCGCTCCGACGACTTGCACGGACGCCACCCCTTGAGCCCCTTCTTGGCCGAGGCGACGAGGCTGCGGGATCTGATCCCGGTCCAGCTGCTCCCCCTGAAGCGGGAGGACGTGAGCGCACAAATGGCGGCCATTCTCGGCGCCAAGCCGCACCCTGCGGAGGTGGACAGGGTCTTTGAGCGGTCTGAGGGCAACGCCTTCTTCGTTGAGGAACTGGTTCACGCCTGCCGCAACGGACTTCAGGGCAAGCTTCGCGACTCTCTGAGTCAACTGCTTCTGGCCCGCCTCCACGTCCTGCCGGATGCAGCACAGGAGGTTGTGCGGATTGCCGCCGTCAGCGGCGGAGACATGTCGCACAACCTTCTCCGCAAAGTCGCTCAACTGGCCGATCAGGAACTCCTCGCGGCGGTGCGTCTGACCGTCGACTGCCAGCTTCTGCAACCTACTCCGGACGGTGCGGGCTACGAGTTTCGGCACAGCTTGGTAAGGGAGGCGGCTCACGCGGAGGTTCTGCCCGGTGAACGCATTCTGTGGAGCCGACGTTGCGCCGAGGCCCTGGAGAACGAACCTACATTGGTGCAGCCGGAGGAGTACAGGGCTCGTCTTGCCGGCTACTGGTCCGGGGCGCAGGTCCCGGCCCGAGCGTTCCATGCTTACGTTGCCGCCGCCGCGTGCGCCCGGAGCAGGTATGCCCATGTGGAGCAACTACGGCTTCTCGGGCACGCGATCGAGCAGTGGCATCAGATCCCGTCCGACACGCGTAGGTCATTGCGCCTGCCACGAGACCCCTTGACAGACCGGACTCCCCTCCCGACGGGAGCGGACGGGTTTGTGTACGCCGACCTGCTGGCCGATGCGGCGGCAGCTGCACGACTCAGCGGCGAACGGGAGCGTGCCATGGCTCTCTGCAAAGAGGCGATTGCCCTTCCGGAAGATCACATCGATCCTTTGCGGCGTGCCTGGTTCTGGGTGGAACGAAGCCAAGTGGCCCACGAGCTCGGTACCGGGGACGGTCGGCGCGAGCTTGAACGGGCCGAGGAAGTCGTGCATGCACAGTCACCGTCGCCTGTGCAGGCTGAGATTCTGGCCCGCACCGCCGCTTGGGGTGCACGCCATCAGCCGGGCCCGGGTAGCAGGGACGATGTCGAGCGAGCCATTGCATACGCGCGAGATGTAGGCGATTACCCGCGGGAACTGGACGGCCGGGTGACTCGCGCGTGGCTGCTCGCCGGGACGGAGCGTTTCACGGACAGTGTTGTCGAGCTGCAGGATGTCCTGCAGCGAGCGCAGGAAGCTGGATTTATCGCGGTCGTCGGCCGTGCGTGCATCATGCTTCCATCGGTATTGGAGGGAATGGGGCGATCTCGGGAGGCCGTAGCAGCAGCTGAGGAGGGAGCAAGGTTGTGCCGAAGTCTTGGTCTGGCCAATGCCGAAGCGCGGGTGCACTGCAACCGGGCGGTGTCGCTCTTCTCCCTGGGGCTCTGGAGGGAATCCGTCTACGCCGTGAGTGAGGCCGAGCGGCTGGGGCGTTCTCCCAAGGCTCTCGGAGTGGTGGCAGCGCTGAGAGCGGGCATGGCATCCGCGATCGGGGATCTTGACGAATCGGCGCGGCAACTGTCCGCGGCACGGCTCACGTTCGGAGATCATTACCCTCAGCCCCAGCTGATGATTCCCCTTGCCGGTGTGGCCGTTCACCTCGCGGCACAGGCGGGCCGGATGGCTGAAGCCCGATCCGAGCTTGCCGGCGCCCTGTCGCGCGGCCTGCCACCCGGCACCGAGCGCTATTCCCTCGGGCTGCTATTTGCTGGGGCTCAGGCGGAGGCGAACGTCCCGGCGGCAGGTGCCGGCCCGGAACGCGAACATGCCGTGAGCGTGATTCGTGAACACACGATCGCGATCCCCCCGCGAGTCCAGGTGTGGCAGGCATACCGGCTCATGATCGAGGCGGAACTTGCCTTGGTGACGGGAGAACCCGGCTCTGAAGCCTGGGAGGAGGCCATGCAGGCATTGATTGGCCTTGAGCGTCCATTCGAGTTGGCTATCGCTCGTAGTCGATGGGCAGCCCGGGCCCTGGCCGTGCACACGCCCCCGCAGGATGTGGAACCCATCCTGAGCCAGGCATGGCAGACAGCACGGTCGCTGGGTGCCCGACTCCTCCGTGACGACATCGCGCTGCTTGCTCGCCGGACCGGTATCGTCCTCGCTGCCGGCGACGTACATGACGAACCCGTCATGCCTGTCGAGGCTTCTTCGGCCGGCCATCCGGCCTTGAGTGCTCTGCTCCAGAGATTGACCGCTCGCGAAACGGAAGTGCTGGAGCTTGTCGCCCGCGGATACAGCAACGGTCGGATCGCGGCAGCGTTGTATGTCTCGACGAAAACTGTGAGCGCACATGTGTCACGAATTCTGGCCAAGCTGCGGGTGAAAAGCCGGACAGAAGCCGCGGCAATAGTCAATGGTTTGGGTCTTGAGGGCGCTGAGTAACGGGGCGGGGAACGTCGACTCGGCCGGCTGACACGAAGGCCTCTGGTGCGGCGAAGTCCGAAGTGTGCACCGCACCAGAGGTCTGCCTGTACCCCAGGGGTTCAAGGCCTCGTCAGGGTGACGCCGCCCAGCTATTCCATGGCAAGCCTTCTGAGGTTGCTAAGCGCGTGAGAGCTGCGCGATTTGACAGTTCCTACCGGTATCCTCAAAATCGCAGCCGTCTCACGCATTGTCCTGCCGTTCAGTTGCGTATGGAACAGAACGGCGCAATGCTCACGAGAGAGGTTTTGCATGAGGCTGACGGCTTCTATCGCCTCGAATACGCACTCGAACCGGTCCTGCTGACGCTCCGCATAGGCGCGAGTGTTTTCCACGTATTCGTTGCGAACGGCAGCCCTGCGGCTCTGGTCGATTGCCAGGTTTCGCGCGACAGTTCGCAGCCAGCTCATGACGGACCCTGATGACATGTAAAGCCGGTCGAGATGCATCCAGGCTCGCAGAAAAGTCTTTTGCACTAGTCTTCGGCCGTGCAGTGATCGCCCACCAGGCTTTTTGTGTAATCGAGGATTGCGGCCTGATGGCTCGACATCACCTTTGTGAAGAACGGGATCCTGGACGGCGGCGGCAGGTTAGATTCGTGCACAGATATTCGATTCTTTCACCACCACGAACCCCTGTCCATTTTGCGGATCTCCCAAAATCGGAAGACGGTGGAAATGTCGAGACTGGAGCCAAGGCCTTGGATGTCACGTTGAGCCACGATGCATTGGTTACTCTGCCACAGCGGGATTACCGGAACATCTTCGGCGACAATTTCCTGCAGCTTTCGGAAGTCTTCAGAAGCGTCGACCCGGTTGCGTTGGGCAGCAGACCGCTGGATCAGCACCGAAACCTTCCCGTCTTTGTAGTTGTTGCCCAGTATGTTCCCTGCGCCGAACAGCGGTTGAGTGAAGTTATCTGGATCGGGGTAGTCGGGGACCCAGCCGCGGATGTAGGCCGCGTAATCACCTGCGGTGATGCCGTCGGCGTATTCTTCCGCGTCGGCGATTTTGACATCGATGTCGAAGAGTCCGCTGGTGTTGAGCTGTTGCGCGATGGCCTGGGCCTCAGTAACTGTTCCCGAGCCGAAACGCACGGGTGTGGCCCAAAGAGTGAAGCTGACCTTTTCGGTGATACCCGCATCGGAGAGCACCGCCGCGGCCTTCATTTTGTCGCCGCCCTGGCCGTAGCGGTTGAAGTACGCATTGTCGTGCGCGATGATGCCCTTCGGCACCAATGAGTAAAGCGCGCTCGTGGTGTGGTGATATATGCCGGCGGTGATCTCGTCCCGATCGATCAAATAGGCCACCGCTTGACGGACGGCACTACTGGCGACAGTCGAGTCGGAGACGTTGAATACTAGGTGTTGGATTTCAGGCCCAGCGCCTTCTTCAACCTGCACGCCTGCATCGCCGGTGTTGTACCTGGTGCGGAGTGTGGCAACATCAGCGGGAGAAAGCCCGCGGTAAGCGAGGTCGACTTCCCTGTTTTGTAGGGCGCTCAAGAGTGT
This sequence comes from Streptomyces sp. NPDC046977, assembly GCF_040644455.1. Lineage (NCBI taxonomy): Bacteria > Bacillati > Actinomycetota > Actinomycetes > Kitasatosporales > Streptomycetaceae > Streptomyces > Streptomyces sp. NPDC046977. The sequence continues at coordinate 184,580 of NZ_JBEYWO010000007.1, read as the reverse complement.
CGACTCGTCGTGGTAGAAGCGTACGGTCATCCCGGAGTTCTGCACCGCGGCACTTCCCCGGTATTGTCCATTGACGGAGAATGTGGCCTCGTGTCCTTCGGAATATGAATCCAGGCGATAGGGGCCGGAGCCCACCGACCGCCCGTCGGTACGCAACCTGTCCGCCGGGTATTCACGATGGTTGACGATCGAACCTGCACCCGATGCGATCTTCATCGGGAATGTTGCGTCTGAGTACTTGAGGTGGAAGACGACTCGGTCGGATGAGGGAGCTTCGATCCTGTTAATGGATTCAAGAAGGACGGCCGGGCCGTTCACGTCATTGATCTTCAGCGTTCGTTCGAAGGAAAAAGCGACGTCTTTTGCGGTGAGAAGGTCTCCATTGCTGAATCGTAGGCCCTGACGTACGGTGCATTCAAAGGTGCGACTTAGGGAATCAGTGAACTTGCAGCTTTTCGCAACATCGGGCTCGGGGGTGGTGCTATTTTTGGGGAATCTCAGTAGTGATTGGAATACGTTATTGAATACTATCCAGGAAGCGACGTCGTAGCCGGCGGCAGGGTCAACGGAGGTGAATTTATCCGTGATGCCCATCGTTATGCGCTCTTCGGTGCTATCGATTCCACACCCTGGGAGTGCACCCAGAGTCACCAAAGCGACGGCTGAAAAAGTCAGTCGTCTGACGTTCGCGCGCACAAAATTCTTCTCTCGTGAAGAAAGACGGGGAAGTGTATTTCCTGGGACGGGCCGGGCAGTATCACGGAAACGTCCGGTAGTGACTCGAGTTATTTCGCGATACGCGCCGGCCGGGGGAAGAGCGGAGGAGCTTGCCTTCCGCGGGCTTTCGGCGTTCAACCAATTGGTTGCGCTCGAAATTTCCCCTATGATCGGTCGATAATGCTTACAGCAAACAGGATCGCGAGCGGCTGGCACCCCGCCTACAGACTAAAGTAGCTCTTTGTCTGCTACTTAAGTATCGGCTGTTGCCGACGGAAGTCGCTCGGCAGATCCGGCTGTCTTCCTAGACTCGAAATTGATTGGAGGCTCGCAGTGTTCTGCGTCGAGAGACTCCGACAGAAGGTTCCACGGCAGGGCCTCCGCGGAGTGCCCAGTTAAGTCTGCCTGTCTCAAAGGTGACCTGCAGCGGTCGCCCGTCATTCCGTATTGTCCCCTCTTCACCAAATCCAGAGTCGATGAGACCTACACAGGCATTCACACATCTCAGGCTCCGTGCGGGCGCGCGACGCGTCGCCGTGGCAGTCGCTGTTTCTTTTTTTCTTGTTCCGTCGGTGCTGCTCTCCCTGCGCATCTGGGCGCAGGCGGAGGACGACATCGACCTGGCCCGGCGCCAACAACATGGCATCGCCTATGCCGGCGCCCTGTCCGGGCTGCTGTACACCCTGACCTCTACGGAGTCCACCGTTATCCGGGGGGCGGCGCCTGACGTTTCCACTCTCAATCACGCTGTCGGTGCCGTTGAGGCGACGGGCCTGGCCAGCGCGGATCTGCCTTTGGCTCGAAGTTGGAGCGCATTGCGTGAAGGCATCGGCGACCTGGGTGATTCTCCCGCTCGAGGTGCCGCGGCCTATGCTGCGTGGTCGAAGGCCGTCGAACAGTCCGTTCTCCTACTCAGTGCGGTGAGCGAGGACTCCGGTCTGTTGCTGGCCGACGCAAATGATCGATACTACCTGGCAGATGTCATCACACGGCGACTGCCACTGCTGTTGGTTGCGGCGGGCCGCATGGATGATCTCACCTTCCTGGCTGCCGCAACTCCGAACTCAGCCGAAGCACGCGTCCGGGCCAGTACCGCGCAGGCAGTGCTCGGGCAGGTCGCTGGCGAAGTCGCAGCGTTGCTCCACCAGAGTCTCTACCTGACCCAGGACGGCAGGCTCGGCCGTTCTCTGATCGCCAGTATGGATCGCGTGGCCGCAAGCGTGCTCGCCATGACGCCAATCCAGGACCTTGCTCCGGGGCCACGCGGGCTTCCCGACGCTGAGGCACTCTCCGCGACCCGGAAGCGGGGGGCCTCCGCGGTGGTGGCCATGAGCGAAGCCGGCTTGGATGGGCTGTGGGCGATGGCTGAGGACGCCCGAGGCGAGGCACGGCACAGCCGCGCCAGCGCAGTCGGCATCTGCGTGAGTGGGCCGCTCAGCGGCCTCTTGGTCGTACTCGTTTCTCAGCTGCTGGTCGCACCTCGCGGTGCCTCATCGGCGACCGGCGACGGCTCCGGACCCAGAGGTCGAGCGCATCGCAGGCTCAAGAGACGGTCTGCCGCAGGCACTGCGGGCGATTGGCCCACGCACCTCAGCATGCAGGAGTCGGCCGATGTGGCGCCCTAGGTTTGCGGTACGGCACAAGCTCGTCGTGATCGTAGCCGTGCCACTGGTGGTGGCGTCGGTGCTGGCTGCCCCACTGGCAGAGCAACGCCTGAGAGTCATACGTCAGGCCGGCCAGACTGCGTCTCTGATGCACGTGGCTGGGCCCATGGGTGCTCTGGTGGAGCAACTCCAGCGGGAGCAACTACTTGCGGTGGCACATCTCGCGGCCCCAGCCGCGTCGGGCGGGACTCTGCTCGCCGGGATGAACACGGTCGACATAACACTCGAGCATGTGCGTTCACTGGTCGATGACGTACCCAAAGCCCGTGAAACGCTGACGAACATGGAACAGCTGCAAGACCTGAGGTCTGAGGTACTTGCCGATTCCGTCGGCCCCCTAGAGGCGAGCCGTGGCTACGACCGCTTCGTCGTTGCGCTGCTCGATTCCCTGGAGTTGTGGCACCCGCGAGGGGACAGCGGGACGGACGCCGAGCGGCAGACTTCTCTGGAAGCGTTGCTGCGCAGTGACATTTCCGGCAACAGTGCGGATGCTGCCCTGTTGGCGAGTTTGGTCCGATCTCCAGAGAAGCAGGCAGCTGAGGTCGTCACGCAGCAGCAGGCGCTGCAGTCCTTGTGGGCCCAGCGTTTTCAGCATGTCGCGGAACCTGGTTACGCTCAGCTGGCGCGCGTCAATTCAGGCGGTTCCATCGCGATGCGCGCACTTGAGTACAGCACTCAGGTGCGGCGCGAGGTGATGGCCCCGTCGCTGTCCCCCGAAGCCCGGGCCCGCCTCCTCGAAGAAGCAGCCAACACCTTCCTGATTCAGGCAGAACTGCGGCTCCTGGTGCAGCACACGATCGCCCGCGACGCCGAGCAGGCCGCAAACGCCAAGGCTCACGAGGCAATGCTCGACACGGTCACCTACGGTGGCGCTCTAGTCTTGGTCCTTGTCGCGCTGTTGTTTCTGAGTATCACAGTCGGCCGATCGGTTTCGCTTCCGCTGCGAACGCTGACGGAAGCGGCTGCCCGCGCTGCCGACGCGGCAGAGCGCGAGTTGCAGCGAATCGACGACGACGTGATGGCGGAGCCCTTGGATGCCGGCCCCCTGAAGGTAGCCATGAAGCGTTCCGACGAAATCGGCCAGCTGTCGGAAGCGGTGGACCGAGTGCAGTCCGGAGCCTTGGACCTGGTCAGACGGCAGCAGATGAGCCAGCGGAACGTGGCCGCGATGTTCGCCAGCGTCGGACGGCGCTCCCACAACCTCGTGAGCAGGCAGCTGTCAATGATTGACGACCTGGAGCGAGAGGAGACCGACCGCGCGTTGCTGGAGAACCTCTACCGACTGGATCACCTCACGAACCGTCTGCGCCGCACCGCGGCCAACATCGTGGTGCTGTCAGGTACTACGGAACGTTTCGGTTTCGGTAAGCCAGTACCTGTCGCGCATGCGATGCGCTCGGCGCTGGCTGAGGTCGAGGACTTCCAACGGGTTGTGCTGACCTCAGTCGTGGACCTGCACCTTGCGTCCGAGGTTGGGCAACCGCTCATCTCGATCATGGCTGAGCTGTTGGAGAACGCCCTCTCCTTCTCACCACCCGACACGGTCGTCGAGCTGTCTGCCGCGCACGTCTCGGGTGGTTGCTTGATCGCCATCAGGGACAATGGCGTCGGGATGAGCGAGCAGCGACTCGTTGAGGAGAACGCCCGTATCCGGAGCCGTGAACGTCTCGACCTGGCGCCCACGGACACGCTTGGGCTCTTTGTGGTCGGCCGGCTGGCCCGGCAGACGGATGCCGACGTTTCTCTGTCCGCTGGAGAGGACGGCGGTGTCACGGCATGGATCACAGTACCGAGGCGGCACCTGGTGCCACCCCCAGGCGGTTCGGGCTCGAATGCACGCGCGGCTCACGAGAGCTCTCCAAAGGAGGTCCAGGCGTATGCACTGGACGTCGCGGAGGCGCCATCCGGTGTCCTTGGCGGGCGCCAGGGCGGATTGCAGGCGGCCCTCCCACGGGTGCAGGGGATTGGCCCGCACACGCGTCAGGTATCCGGTCAGCACACTGAATCCGGACTCGACACAGCCACGACGACTTCGCCTGCCCTCTTTGCGACGTCACCGCAAGCAGATCTGCTTCATGCCTTCCTTGGCGATCTGCACGATGCCCTCAGCGAGCTCGGGGAGATCAGTCCCTGGCCCGCATTCGGCAGCGTCGACGCAGGCGCTGATGGCACTCGGTCGCGGGCACAACCCCGTGGCTCACGCACGGGCGCTGAGCAGTCTGCAGGTCCGCCGCCTGGCGGCGAAGGACTTGTGCGGCGGGTGCCAGGTGCAAATCTGGCTACGGACCTCCAGCCCTCGGGAGCCGTGCAGGCTCACCCGCGCCACGACCCAGACGCATCGCGCGCCCTGATCGACGACATCCAGTACGGCGTTGCCCGAGCGCATGCCGCGCATCTCCAACGACCCACCACGTTCTGAGCAGGAGAAACACGATGAGTTTGGGCTATGAGCCTTCCGGGCCCCTGGGCCTCAGCTCCGAGGCGAACAATTTCAACTGGCTCCTGCAGGCCTTCTCTGCTCAGACATCCGGCGTCACTGACGCTGTCGCCGTTTCCTCTGACGGTCTGCTCATCGCTGCCTCCCGAGCTGGAGACCGCGCGACGGCGGACCGACTTGCCGCGGTGATCTCCGGTATCACCAGCCTGGCGTTCGGTGCGTCAACCACCCGCAACCTCGGAACGCTCGACAAGGTGATCGTGGACTATTCCGGTGGGTACCTGCTGGTTGCGTCGATCGCCGCCGGATGCGTTCTGGGCGTCGTGGCGGAGAAGGGCGCGAGTCTGAGCAACTTGGCTTATGAGATCACCCTCTTTGCCAATCGTGCAGGCGAGACACTCACGCCGCGCCTCATCAACGAACTCAAGAACTCGTCACAACAATGACCACTGTGGACCCCGAGGAGGACGTATTCTTCGTCCGTCCTTACCTACCGAAAGACGAGCCGCTCTCCCGTCTGGACCTCCCCCGGCTTGCCGCTGACCAGGAGAGGCCGCTGCGCCCTTTTCTGCTCACGGGCGGGCGTGTCGTTTCCGCTTTGGGTGCCCACAATCTGGAATCGCAGATCGTGAGCACCCGCGAGGGGCTCATGGCCTGCCACGCTCTGGGATTCGAGCACCGCGACATCGTTCTGCTGTGCGCGGTACCCCAGTCGATCGCCGAGGTTTCGGCGAAACTCTCACTCCACCTCAATGTGGTACGCGTACTGGTCGGGGACCTGCAGCAGGGCGGCTACCTCACTGTCAACGCCCTGGATCATGACGCGTCGAGCAGCGAGGACACGCTCCGAAGGATCATTCGTGCACTCGAAGCCATTCGCTAGGGTACTGCCCCCGCAAGCCGCAGGTCGTGTCCACACTCTGCCACCAAAAGCACCGACGCCGGTGAAGCTGGTGATAGCCGGCGGATTCGGGGTCGGCAAGACCACTGCCGTAGCCAGCATCTCGGAGATCACACCGCTCACCACGGAAGCGCTGATGACGACGGCCTCGGTGAAGGTCGACGACACCGCTGATACGCCTGACAAGACCACCACCACCGTGGCCCTCGATTTTGGATGCCTTACCGTCGACAATGCAATGAAGCTGTATCTCTTCGGTACGCCGGGACAAGACCGTTTCGGCTTCATGTGGAACGACATCGCGCGCGGCGCTCTGGGCGCCTTGATCGTCGTGGACAGCAGGCGCCTTCAGGACGGGTATCCGGCGGTCGACTACTTCGAGCGTCTCAATATGCCATTTGTGGTCGCTGTCAACCTTTTCAATGGCTCTCTCCATCACGACCTCGACGCCGTTCGCTGGGCACTGGCGATCCATTCAGGGGTGCCTGTCGTCGCATTCGACGCCCGTGACAAGTTCTCCGTCCGCGACGCCTTGTTGGTACTGCTGCGTCAGGCGCTCGCGGCTGTACGTTCGCGCCGTAAGGCACGCAATGCTGAGTACGATGCGCAACCGGTCTCCTCGTGGAATGAGCAGGATCCAGCCCAGGGGGCTGCACGGTAAGTGGACGATGATCCACCGGTCATGGTCGGCGTGGGTTCGAGTATGGCTCCCCGGTTGGGTGATCTTTGCGTCGGGGCGCATGACGGTAGGGCCTGCACAGCCCGGGGTTGTCGAGACCGCCGGGCTCGCTGGAGGGTTACTGCCACCGGCGGATCTTCACCTCGGCTCCCGAGCGGGGGAAGTCGTGCGACGGCCTCCCGCTCACCCGGCGGCGGCACCGAAACCGTTCAAAACCGGGCCCGGAACAGCCTCCCGGCTCGAAAAACAAACACCGGGCCACACGTCACGACGTCGGAAAGACGGTCAAACGCGCCGATCCGATCAAGGAATACCAGGCACGGCGAGGATAAATCCCAAGCTCAGGTCAGATCAACCAATTCCACTGAAGACCCGGGGCCGAAGCGGGCTGCCGAGTGGGGTGATCTGGGAATGCTGTGGTCGCACTGGGATGCCGCCTGGCGGGAAGGACTGCCAGTGCGGGCATCTGCCACCGCCTGCCACAGCGGTCTGGAACGGCTATCCGGTCGCCGTCTGGATGAAGAACCAGCGGACCGGCTCGCGGATGGCATCGGGCAGCGCCGTGAGGCCGGCATGTCTATCGGCTTCACGGCCGGGGCGTTGACGGAGGAGCGGCGGGATGCGCTGGAGGCGATCGACCCGTCCTGGTGCTCGTCCTGGCCCGTGGTGTGGCAGGGCTCCTACCGGCTGTGCCGCAGGCTCACGGAGAACGGCCAGCCAGTGCCGACCACACCCGGCGAGGTCAGCATGCAGGTCGAGTACCTGGGCGCGCGGTCGAGGCGCAGCGCCTCGGCTGCTGGGAGCAGCTGCTGTCCCTGTTCCCGCAGTTCGTGGACGGCTGCATGCTGTTCACGCAGCCGAGTCACGATCTTCAGCTCCTTTGGCGGTGGCTGGACCACCTGCGGCTCCACGTCCAACTCGTCGGGGGTGCCGGCAACTTTAGGCGGCGTTTCGACCAAGCGGGCGCGATGGGCGTTCACCGTCTTCTCGACTGCCTGACCGAGGTTGGCCCACAGGTGATAGCGGTCGGCGACCTGCTCGGCCTGTGGCGCCCCCATCCGTGCCCCCTCCCCGTATCCTGCTGAGCGATCGCGGCAGATCTTTCGCTTCGGGGTGATCGCGCAGCCAGGCGGCCAAGTCCTCGCCCTCGCGATGGCGTCCCTTCTCGTGGTGTAGCCGATCATGCTGGCGGAATCCCCAGGTCGTAGCCCGAATCATCCTCCCCGGAGGCCCTGTTGGGGCTCACCGAGCCGGGACCAGCGGTGATCGCACCACGGCCCGCAGGGGCAGGTGCCGGGCGGCTACGAAGCGGAGGAGACAGACCATGATCGGCTACACCACGACGGGGGACACGACCGCCCTCGCGGCCATCGAAAAGGTGAAGCGGACGGTGGGTGGCCATGTCGATCAGGACCGTGCCGTAATGGCGTCCCTTGCGGAAGGCGAAGTCGTCCACGCCCAGCACTTCCACCTCGCCGAGATCGGGCTCAGGCAAGGCCCTGACCAGCCGCAATAGCGTATCTCTGCCCACGCGGATGCCGACCGCAGCCGCCGGTCGGGTTCCCGCCCGGCCGGCCAGGGCCAGGCCGATCTGCGTCAACAGCTCGCGCAGCAGCGGAGTATGGCGACTGTGCGGGGTGGTCAGTCCCGCAATCTGCTCCGCGAACGTCACCACCGAACAGGCGGCATTCTCACAACGGAATCGGCGTATGGATAACTGGATCACGACGCCGAGCCCGCCCACGGCGACATCGCGCAACTCGCGCACATACCGGCCGTGCACGCGTGTCGATCCTTGGCCGCACCGGCAAACGGCGGTCGTCGATCGTGCCCGCGTCCTCAGCACCACCTTGTCCGGCCGTCGCTGGACCCCTTCGATCAGCAATGCGGACAGGTGCGGAAAAGCTCCAAGAGCACGTCACAAGAGCACACCGTGCATGATCGCGAACAGCTGACACGACCCGCTCAAGCGTCCGAATCACAAGATCGTCGACAGAACCAAGATCAACGACCTTCACGACCCGTCTCCACCTAATGTGAGACCGAGCCCAGGCGGGACGTTTCAGCGCCTGCGCGGTGAGCGGCCCGCGCGGTCCCGAGGGGAGGCCCAGGTCATGAGCCTCCCGCGGCGGGGGCGGGTTCCGGTGACGGTCCCTTCGCAGGGGGCATGGGCTGGTAGTGGTCCTGAACGGCGACGGGAGAGTCGCTGTCTGCCGGGGTAATGATCAGGTAGCGCCGGGAGGGTGCGGAAGCTGCGGACTTCGGTGGCGTCAGCACCTCGCGAAGGAGCCCGATAGCCTGGCCGATCTGTGCACCGGCGGCGTTGGTGGTGAACATGGTGAGCGCCTGCTTGCGACCGAAGGGCGCGGTGCGGTGCTCGGTGAGCCACAGCATGTAGTTCTTTCCGGGCTTCAGGCCTGTCGCCGCGACCTGCAAGAGGTCCAGGGCGCCCAGCGCGTTGACCGAGACGGTCGCGTGCGCGTGCCCGCCCATGCCCTTCGGAGCGGACAGTGTGAGGTGGCCCGCCTTGCCCGCGACCCCCAACGGCTGCAGGTTGGCTGTCCCCTTGCCGTGCGGGACGGCACGCGGCACGTAGAGCAACTGCTGGGGCTGCTGACCCACGGGGATCGTCGCGATCACCCTGTTCTCGAGCGTGTCGACGGCCACGACCGCGTCCTGGTTCTCCAACCCCACGTAGACGCGTGTGCCGTCGCCGGAGACCCAGATTCCGTGCGGCAGGTCCCCGGTGGGGATAGTGGTGACCAGGGCCGGTCTGGTTCCGCGACGGTAGACCTTGATGACGTTCTCGCCGCCCACGGTGACGTAGGCGAACTTGCCGGCACTGTTGTCGACGAGGGTGACGTGGTTGCTGATGGGCCCGCTGTCGATCGTGGCCAGGATGCGGAACGGCGGCCGCGCGCTCATCACCTGTGTCTTTCCGCTGTCCTTGAGGGTGAACCACACCTCGGTGCCGTCCCGGCTCACCGCCAGGTTCGGGGAGAACGGGCTGGCCTGCGGCACCCGGGCCACCACCCGGTACGTGCGGGTGTCGATGACATCGACTTCCGGGGTGAAGCTGGAGGGCACGAAGGCGTACTTGCCGTCCGGCCGGAACAGCACCATGCCCGGCCCGCTGGCCGTCGTGACACGGCGTTTCTCCCGCATCCGCACCGGGTCGATCACCGACACGTAGTTCTCGCCACGCACCGTGGCCCACAGCTCCTTGCCGTCGGGGGTGAAGAACGCCTCGTGCGGCGAGCGGCCGACGTACACCACGCCCTTCACCTTGTTCGTCGCGGTGTCGATCAACGTGACCGAGTTGGACCCGATGGACACCGTGGCCAAAGTGCGGTGGTCGGGAGAGAAGCCGCCCCCGTGCACGAGCAGTTGCTTCTTGTACAACGGGCTGAGCGAACCAGGCACCGGATCACCCAGACGGATCACCCCGAGCAGACGATTGGCGACGGGGTCGATCACCGAGACGGTGTTGGACGTCTGATCGGAGGTGTAGACGCGGTCCTGGCTCGATATCGGCAGCAGCGGACCCGCGGCATCCGACCGCGGCCGAGGTTCCTCCTTGCCTGGCTGCGCGATGGAGGGCGAGGCGTTCCGCTGTGCCGCGGGCTTGGCCGACAACCGGCTCTTCATCACGCCGATCTCCTGCTGCTGCGTGACGATGATCTCCTGCGCCAGCCGCCGGAGAACAGGGTCCTTGCCGTGCTCCAGGACCGCCTTGGCCATGGCGATGGCCCCTTGGTGGTGCGCCACCATCATCGCCGCGAAGTCGTGGTCGGGGTCACCGGTCCTGGCCGAGCCCGCCATCGCCTTCATCATGACCTGCATGCCCGCGTCCATCTCCCGGGTGAACGGCGCGGCCGCGCCCTTGCGGGCGGTGTGGGCGTGCATCGGGTCCGCTGTCCCGTGCTCCGCGGCCTGGCAGGCGATCAGGCCCAGGGCGACGATCGCCACGGTTCCTGTGAGGCGAAACCGGAGGTGCGTCCTGACTGCCATGTCCTTCTCCCAACGGTCCGCCTCGTTGCGCCGGCCGATGCAGCTGCGGCCGTGCCCGGACCTCAGTCTTTTCGGCTGCTGAAGGGTTGTCACCCGCAGGCGGGCAGGGGGGTGACGTGGCGCGCGCACTTCTGCAGCTGCGGCTTGGCGGTCCTGCAGGCCGATCTCGGCCGCGCGGGGACGTGCGGCGGCATCCATGAGTTCTGGGCTGATCTCGTCGATGGCCGCTCCGTCGGTGATGGCGACGATGGGGGTGCGGTTCGCTTTGCGCCAGCTGAGCTCGTACTGTACGTCCATGCCACTGAGGATGGGGATGTCCGGGCCGGTGAACAGGCTTTTGTCCAGTTGTTCGGTTTCGGCGAGTGCGGCATAGAGCGGGGTTCTGGGGGCGTCGCAGTAGTAGCCGCCGTCGCCCAGGCGGTGCCCGGCGCCCGGACGGCGAGGAGCCCCACGACGCCGGTGGTGTGGCGAGAGCGTGCTGTGGAGCCACGCCGGGCGCATCGCCTTCTTCTACCCCGCAGCAGGATAATGTCCTGCGCTCGATACTTGATCGGACGCGTCCGGTAGCAGGGTTCACGATGCCAGCCGTTTCCCTGGGGTCGACCGGAACGTTCTGATTGACATCTTGCAGCCGAGCCCCGTGTTGTCGACAGCTCGGTGCCGGAGCCGAGGGAAACCTTAGCGAAGATGATCTCCGTTACCAAGAGAGTTCGCGCCGACTCCACTACCTTGAAGTGAACATCGTCGCCAAGTTCCATACGCAACGCGGGGCGCTGGTCAAGCAACTCTGGTGTCCATCGTCCTTATTGACGGCGAGGTGATCACCACACCGCGCTGGCCGCCCCACCCGAGCAGCACAGGTCCCGGCAGAGTCTCCGTCGAGGCTTCGGCACTTCGAAGATCAGTCGGTGGCCGTTTGTCTATCCGGGCACCAACCCAGACGCCGGAACAACCCTCGGATCAGGTCCAACCCGCTACACCACTTCCAGGGACTCAACCCGATTCGTCACAGGGGGGGTGGCGTCTACCAGCTATCAGTTGGCGAGGCACTTCCGGTACTTCGCGGCTTTGGCCTCCGAATTGCGGTTGCCGAGGTGTCGGGTTTCGGACTCAAGCCGGCCCGGTGCCCGTGCCTGTGAGTGGAGATGCCTCTGGAAGGGTGCAGACTCGTCGGTGCACCAGAAGTGTCGGTGGCCGAGGCGCTGGTAGGTTGTACGGCAGGGACCTCGTTGCTTTCGGGACTTTCCCGGGCGCAGCTTGACAGTGCCACGTAGCCCGCGGCCAGCAGAAGCGACATTGCAGTCCCGACAATGGCGATGCTGATCCCCCGGGGTCCTTCGCTGTTCACGCGAGTGCCCCCGCTGCCGGTAGGCGGTCTCGTTCCGATGTCGGAATAGCCGCTCACAGTCGTCCTGCGCCGTGATGCAGTGCGCAGTGCCGTCTCGTCTGCTGAGATCCCGTGGGCCGGATTCGGACCGGTGAATTCCGATCCTTCCCTCGGCGGCTCCGCAGCCGCTGAGGTGGCGTTGCTGCCAGCTCCCTGGATCGCTGAGCTGCGTTCATTCCCGTGCGCAGCCACAGAGGGATCTGGTTCCGCAGCCGATGCCGCCAGCCCTCGCGTAGCAGGTTCGACGGGTTCGGGACTGTGGAGCACAGCTTCACGGGGCCCGGGTGCGGGGTCCGGGAAGTTCCGTTGCACGGGTTCCGGTCCGTCAGTACGGCGGTCAGGAGTGGGTTCCGGATTGTCTGGAACAGCCGACGTCGCCACGGCCCTGCCGAACGCGGGCGCCTCGTTGGTTCGTTGCTGCCGTTCACGCATCGGCCTGGGCCCGGCCTGACCTCCGACGCCCGCAGCGCCGTCTGACCGCCCCCGAGGTTCGTCGGGAGACACGTGCACAATGTTGCTTGGCTCCAGGTCCGCGCCAGGATCGTCGGCGACCACAGGGAGCGCAGTGGGCCTCCGGATACTGATCGGAGAGACCGTAGGCGGGTTGTTCTGGGGGGACATCGGATCTCCTCTCAACCTTTCCTTGTCTCAGTGCTGCACGATGGGCCCGATGCAGCGCATCGGCAGAGCACTCGGGGCATGTGCTGTCCGTCCTGCCAGTGCCTGCTCCAGCTGGGTCAACGCCGTCATGTCGGCGTCCTCCAGTGCGCCAGCGCTGGGCGCCGCTGTGCCGTGGGGTAGTTGCCGCAGCAGCACTAGAGGGAACCCGCCCTCCTGGCGGATTTTCAGCACCCGAAAAGCCGTGCCCGGTGCGAACACGATCTCGTCGTAGTCATCGAACAGGGAGCGCACACGGCGACCTGTGATCGACCAGATTGCATAGGCCGGGCCCGGCGTGCCACCGAAAGCGGGCACGGCACTGACTGGTGCAGGGTCACGGAGCAGGACGCCGGGTTGCAGCGCGCCGCTGACGTCTGCATCTCCAGAACCGCGGAGCACCGCTCCCCGGTATGCGGGCAGGCGGCCCAGCCCGGACGTCAGGCAAGCTGCATAAGGGATAAGCCGAGCGTCTCCCGCTCGCAGGGATGCTGTCAGTGCCGCGTGGTCCAAGGGGCCGCCGGCCTCAGACAGGTACATCCGGACTGCCACCAGGTCGACGTGTGCCGGCTCGTACTCCCGTTCGTCCAGGTCGGGTATCCGGCTGAGGAACCTTCGTACACCTCCTGCGTGCTGCTCCCAGATGTCCGCTGCCAGCGCCCGGAACGAGTTGCGTGCAAGTTCTGTACTGCGGGGCTTGGGCAGTGCCAGTGGCGCGGGCGACGTGGGCGCCTCCGCATGGTTGGGGACGGAGGGCTGGGAGCCAAGCATGGGTGGGGGTGCAGCAGACATGCCACCGACCGCCGGAGGCTGTTCGTGGTACGGCGCGGCGGACCCCTGAGGTCTGGTGGACGGCGTGCCCGAACGCTCGCCCGGGCGGTTGTCGGTGGAGGTGGGAGAGCGCTGGCCCGCTGGTTTCGGCTGGGAGAAACGAATCACACGCAGGCCGTGTTCGGCTGCGAGCGCGCGCAGGGCACGGCCGCCATCGGGTACTGCGGCGTGTACGTGGAGGGTCGTGCGGGAGCGAAGGTCGGTGGTGAGGGCTGTGAGCAGCCGGGACAGCACGGGCCACAGCGTGGGGGAGAGGCGGTCACCCGGACGCCCGACCTCCACCACCGGGCCTTCGGGACTCACCGGGCGCCAGGTGTGCGACACCGGGGGTCCGAAGCGCGAGCAGACCCACATCCCGGCGCGGGTGACCACAAGCTGCCACTCGTCGGACAGGTGGACAACGCCATGGGTGGAACCCGGACCTGTTGCGGGGGACCCGCCGGCTCCCGGAATCGGCGTGAACCAGCGGAGGACTCGAGGCTGTGGGGGGCCTCCGACCTGCCCGTCGAGCGCAGGCGAGCACAGCACGGCAGGGACGAACGGCAGCCACGAGGGCGCAGCATCGTTGGTGAAGAGCACTGACCGCAGGGTCGGCTGGCCCATGGGGCCATCGGAGGCGATCAGTGGCAGACCCGTAGTCACTTCGACGTCAGCACGCAATGCCTGGGCGACCGTCTGGGCAAGCGGTAGAAGATCGGAACGTCCGCCCGGTATGAGCCGCAGACCGCTCTCAGCCAGTCCAGGGAGGGTCCGAAGCAGACCGACGACATCCGCGGCCGAGACGTCCTCACCAAATGGCACACCGACGACCAGAGCAGGCCGCTTGGGGTCGACTGGCACACCGTGAAACAGATCGTCCGCGCTGATCCGGTTGCTGTCTGCCGGTCGGATCAGCAGGCCGGCAGGGATATGTTCGACTGTGCAGCCCCTCACCGCACTCTCGGAGGACTCCCGCAGCGAGGACTGCCAGCGGGGTCTGGGCAGGCGCGGGCCGAGCGCTGTCGGTGCTTCCCCCGGGGCGAATCGCCACCACCCCTCCTTCCTGGAAGGCACGAACACCGAGCCGCCTGGCACAACCAGCGCCTGGCCGTCAGGAGCTTCGACCACCAACCGCCACTTTTCGGCGATCCGCCGGGCCAAGGCAGGGCGACCGGGGCGGTCGGTGCCGGCCCCGGCCATCACCAGCCGCACGGTTCGCATGCCTGCCTCGCGGAGCGAGTCCAGGACCTCGCTGAGTCGTGGCCACAGTTCGTGAGCAGCCTCGCCTTCGGCGCCGACGATGATGCACGCCGCGTTGTCCTGGCCGCCGAGACTGCGCGACAGGTCGGCGATGTCAGCCGGGTCGAGCGTTTCATCCGTAGGCAGGCGCAGGACCAGCAGCCCGCCATGGTCCTCGACCAGCACACGGGATGTGGAGGCGCTCCGGGGCAGTCCTCGCACACGGCTCGGCGGCTCGCCTGTGCTGCTGCGCCCGCTGGCGCGTCGGCTGTGGCGGTTCATCCGGCATCCGGCACAGGTGCGTTGGAATCGCGCAGCAAGTCACCGGCGCAGCGCCCAGGCGAGAGACCGGGCGTAGTTGTCTCAGTCATGCGTACACCTGCCCTGTGGTCGTCTTGTGTGTTCATGGTGTGGCTCCAGGCCGCTTTGCCATTTGGGCTATCGGCGGCCAAGGCCGCTGCGCCCGACGGGTTGCCTGCGGGGGGACTTTCGCCGGCGAAGCCCCTGATGTTCCTCAAGGATGCGGCTGGCTCGCCTTTGAAGGCCGCATAGGGGTTCAAACGCTGTCGTTCAGACCAGCCGTTTCCCTGACCGGTTCTGAAGGGCATGCTGCGGCCCCCGAGGACCTCGTCGCAGGGCCCGGTCGAGGCTGGGTTGACTCAATACAAGATCCATCGCTGGCCGGCGCTGTGATCGCAGTCCTTCAGGAGGAAACCAGCGGCGTCGAGACATCTGCCCGAGGGCAGATTCACCAATTCGCCCCTCGAAGTGAACTGCCAGAGCTGTGCACTTGTTCTGTTGCAGCCGAAAAGTTGGATCCGGGAACCAGCGGTTGTCGCGCCGCCCTCGACATCCAGGCACTTGTCCAGTACTTGCAGGGAACCGTGTGCCGTTGCCCAGGTCTGATCCGCGCTGCCGGTGCACTCAACGAAGACCAAGGCCGTGCCGCCTGCCTGAGGAGCGGCTCCGCCACCGCTGAGGCAGCGTGAGCCCGGTCCCACGAGTGCGCCGGCAGGGGGCGTTGGGGCCGACGGTGAGGTCGAGGGAACCGCCGACGATTCGACGGGAAGCACGCTTGCCGAAGGTGAAGCGGACGAGGGGGGTGCTGGTGAAGCGGGCGCCTGGAGCAGGTCGGACGACGGCGTCCGCGGATTCGTGGGCGATTGCGATGCCTCCATGCCTCCCGGTCGCCTGGCGGTAGCAGTTGTGAGGCTCTGCATGCTGGCACCAGGTCCGGCCGTGGAGGGGAACGGGGCGAAGGCGTCGAACTGCGGTGCTTTCTCTGTGTCAAGGGGGCTGGCGGCGTACACGGCGGACGCAATGATGACAGGGGCTGCTACCGCTGCCACTACCGCCCTGAGGGCCAGCGGTCTGCGCCTGCGGGTCTGTACGGCTTGCTGGGCTTCGTCACTGGTGCCGCGCCTCCCCGGCCGTTCGGTCAGCAGTGTGTCCCCGGCAGAGGCCGCGAGGGCGGGTGGGTCGGTCAGCAGGTTCATGTGGGTGGGAACATCCGACACGACCGCGATGTCCGAGCGGGAGTCGGTTTCGGGTGAGGCGACCGCCGAGCTCCCCGGCGTCCTGGCGATGACGATGGTGTCCGCCTGAGCGGACCTGCCGCAGTCAGGGCAGGTCAGCGTTCCGTTGAGGTGGCGCTGACAAGAATCGCAAAAATTCATCCCATCTCCATTCCGTGGGCTTTGCGCCCTGTCCAGCGTGTACGTCGCCTGTCGCCGGCCGCGTCGTGAGAATCCCTGGACTTTCCGTCGGTAGATTACATACCGCGCACGACCTTCCTGCTTTGGTCTGCTGGGGGAACGTCCGGGGAAAACTTGGGACGGCCCCTCTGCGCTGCATGCTGTTGCCCCTGCTGTAGACGCAAGTAGATCGAGGACTGCTACTTAAGTATCTAGCGGCAACGACGAAAGTCGGCTTCTGGAAGTGTGTGCGGCTTCCTAGCATTCACGTGGGCGGCGTATGTCAAGAACGGCCGTTCCGGCGGATCCCACGGCAAGGCGGTCGGAGGTCGCGCCGGCTCACTACGGGGCACCCGTGCTTCTTCACATTGTTGAGACCCGGCACGCCGAGTCCGAGCCCGGGTGGACCAGTTCAGAAGGGCGCTCGATATGGCAGAAACAGATTTCGTGAGCGGCGGATTTCGTGGCTCTGACGGCGTATTTTACAACACGACGCCCGCCGAACTCAAGAGCAAGGCCACCGATATCCGGACAACTCAGGAAGTCGTTCAGGGCAAACTCGACAATCTGAAGTCGTACGTGGTCGGACTGGAAGGTGTTTGGGGTGGTATCGCCTCGAATACGTTCCAGCAACTCATGCAGGAATGGGACACCCACGCCGCGCACCTGCAGCAGGCCCTCCTCGCTATCGCCACCGGTTTGGACGGATCTGCCGACAACTACATTCAGTCCGAGCAGTCCAACATCTCCAATATCCACAACGTGCAACTCCCGCCGGCCCGGCTGGGCTGACAGCAACGATGCCGGGGGACCGTGCGCCTGACAGGTGAACACGGTCCAGGAGCAGTAAGCATTCTCTTCGTCGGAGGAACTGAGATGCCCGATATTGAAGGCACGCCCATTCGCGTCCCACGCGACCTTGAGGGGGCCGGCACCTACCTCAACGGTCAGGCGGCGCACATCATGGGTGAGCTGAACTCGCTCAAGAGCCGAATCCAGTCGCTGATCGACACATGGAACGCCCAGTCTGCGACGGACTACCAGGAGCGTATGCACGAGTGGGACACAGCGGCCGTCGGCCTCTTCGGCAGCGAGCAGGAGGGCGGGGTGCTCGGAGAGATCGCCCGTGCGATGGACGTGAACTGGGGCAACTACGTCGGGGCGGAGGAAGCCAACATCAAGACGTGGACTGCCACCCACTGACCCGGGCAGGCAGCGCGCCCCTGCGGCTGCAGCCCGTTGTACGGACCCAGCCCACGTGTGACAAGGAAGCACCCAGTGGAGAACGAACGCTGCTACGTCACCGTGGTGGGAACACGGCGGCGAGTGGACCTGGCCGTGCCCGCGGACGCGGCTATCGCCGAATACACTCCCACCCTGCTCGGGCTCTTGGGGCAAGTGGAGTTCGATGACACCTTCCCCCAGGCGTGGTCGCTTGCCTTCCCCGGTACGCCGCCCTTTCCGCCGGAGGCGTCTCTGAGGGAGTGCGGTGTCCTCGACGGCACGACGCTCTATCTGATGGACGCCGCGGCTGGGGAGTTCGACGAACCCGTTGTCACGGACCTGGAGGAATCGGTCGAGCAAGCGGACGGGGAGGCCGCCATGTGGGGCTGGCGGCCACGGGCCTTCACGACGCTGGTTCTCGGCATCCTGAGCCTCATCGTGGGCTTTGCGACCTTGGCTTGGACCAGCCACGGGATACCGGTCACCGGCGCTGGGATGATCGCCAGCGCCTCGTTGCTGACACTGCTGGCATGGCACGCCACCCGCCAGGGGTGGTCTCTCCCTCTGGGCCTGCGGTTGATCACGGCACACGCCGCCATACCACTGGTGGCCGCGGCGGCAGCCTCCTTGCCCCTGGCCGCCACGAGTACCGCGTCCGTGCTGCTCGCGCTGAGCTTGGGCTCCGTATTCGGATCATTGGCTGCACTCCTGGCCGTCCGCCATGCGACGACCCTCATGGCGGTGGCCATCACCGTCCTCGTCCTCCTGCTCACGGTCTGCCTGACGCTCGGGCGTGCCACCCTTCTGGAGTCGTCGGCGGTCGTCGGCATCGTCATGATGGCTGTACTGGCGGCCACTCCCAAACTTGCCGGGCATACCGCAGTGCTGGCCGGTTCGGACACCAGGGGGACGGAGGTCTACGGCGACGAAGCCGACATGCTGCACCTGATACGGCGCGGTCAGCGGCTGCTCGTCGGGTTGAACGTACTGGCCTCGTGCATGGCCGCCGTCTGCCTTCTCATCCTCGGCACGTCGGACCAGGTGTTCGCCGTGGCCCTGGCCGGCTGCCTCGGTCTCGCCCTCCTCTTGCGGGCAGGTCGACTGACCATGGCGGCAGCGGTCGTGCCGATGGTGGCCGCAGGAGCGATCGGCCTGGCGGCGATCCTGGTTCGTGCACCGGGGAACTTCGGCGCGCCGGACTGGACCGGGTCCGTGGCGTTGCTCGTATCGGCCGTCGCGGCGCTGGCCATCGGCCTGAGCCGGGCCTTCCGAGCTGACGAGGGCAAGGAACGCCCCTCATGGATCGATCCGCTGGGCGGGCTGTTCCTGCTGGCGACGATGCCGCTCGCAATTGGTGTATTCGGTGTGTACGCGTCGCTGCTGAACCCCGGACAGACACCGTGACCAGCCCTCGGATCGGAGTGCGGCGGCGGTGAAACGCAATGTCCTGCGGGTAGCAGCAGACCGGGGCTGGGGTACCCACCGCTCCATCACGGCCGCTGTGCGGGCTGCCGAAGACGGCGCAGCGGTCCACGTTCAGCCAGGCGTCTACCGGGAATCCCTGGTCCTGGACCGGGATGTCGCCATCGTTGCCGAGAAGGGGCCCGGCAGCGTGCGCATCGTGGCCGTCCACGGTACCGCGGTAACCGTGACTGCTGGCGTACCCAGGTTGCGGGACGTGGCCGTCGAAGGCACGTCGGACCGTGAGCCTGCTGTCTTCGTCGGCGAGGGTCGAGCGGTGCTCGATCACTGCCACGTGATCGGCGGCAGGGTCGAAGTGGTCCGCAACGCCGTCGCCGAACTGCGATCCTGCGTGATCGAGGATTCCTCTGAGGCAGGGCTTCCCGCCACCGGAACAGCGAATGTAGTCCTTGAGGACTGTGCGGTCAGGTCGGTGTCCGGGCATGGTCTGACGCTGAGCGACGCCGCGGTTGCGAAGGTGCTGCGCGTCACCATAGAGCGGGTCACCGGCTTCGGTGTGGCGATGACCGGCGAGTCGGTGGCCACCTTCGAGGACTGCACGGTCCGGCAGACCGGTGACGCGGCACTTGTCGTGGCCACCCCAGCGCGCCCCGTCCTGCGCGGCTGTCGACTGCACGACGCCAAGGCGCAAGGCGTCAGGGTGGTCGACTCATCCGTCGTCACGGCATCCGCTGCAGGGGCGGGGACCGATGACGCGGCCACCTTCGCCGGGCGTGACGGGCTGCGGACCAAGCTGGAGAAGTGCGAGATCTTCCGCACTGCCGGGGAAGGAGTACTGGTCGCCGGAGCGGCAGAGCTCTCGTTGCAGGACTGCCATATCAGGGAGACCGGCGGCGCGGGCGTGATTGCGGCAGGGACGAGCCGGGTCGAACTCGCCGGCACCCGTGTGGTGGATCTGCCCGGGACAGGTCTTGCTGCTGTTGACACGGCACAGGTACACATTCGGGGCGGCACTGTCGCACGGACCGGTGCCAACGGCGTGCACGGCACTGACAACTGCACAATCCGCCTTGCCGACTGCGAGATCTCCACCACGGGATACACGGCTCTGCACTTCGGCGGCCGCGCACAGGCGGAACTTCACGCCTGCACTGTACGGGACAGTGCTCAGCACGCCATCTGGGCGGAGGCGGCGGCGAGCGTCCTGGCCGAGGACGTTCGCATCGAGCGGGCGGGGATGACCGGCGTGGAAATCAGGGGGGCGGACGCGGTGCTGCGCCGTTGCGTCATCACCGAAGCCGAAACCGGCGTCCGGCTGCAGACCAGCCACCGTCCGCTGTTGGACGGCTGCGAGGTGACGCAGTGCGGGGGTACGGGTATCGAGGTCGCCGCCGACACGGGAGTCGTCGTGCGCGGAGGCAGGGTGGAATCCACCGGCTCCGCCGGCGTCTTCCTTGATGAGCGCAGTGAGGCATGGATAGATGATCTGACCATTGCCGACGCGAGGGGAATCGGTCTGGTGATCTGGTCGGGGGCCCGCCCGCGAGTGAGGTCCGTGACCGTTGCCGGTGCGGCGAAGAACGGCGTGTACGCGGGCGATGGTGCCGAAGGTCTGCTGGAGGACTGCACGGTTTCAGCCACCGGTTATCCGGCGGTGTACGTGGGATCCAAGGCAGCACCCCTGCCCCGTCGTTGCCTGGTGCGCGACACGGACGAGGACCTGTCGCAGGCCGACGACGCGGCAGCTCGGTTCGAGCAGTGCGCCAGCAGAAACGTGAAGGTCACCACGATGCCGGCGGCCGCAGAGGGAGAGTCGACTCTCCCCGTGGGGGGCCCCGCAGCCGGTGCTCGGGGCGGCCGTGCTCGCGCTGGCGATCGGCATGAGCCGGGCGTTCCGCGCGGACGGCGACGAGGAGCGCCCCTCTTGGATCGACCCGCTCGCCGGGTTCCTCCTGGTGGTCTCGGTGCCGGTCGCGGTGGGCGTCTTCGACGTCTACGCGTCGCTGCTGAACTCGGCGCAGACGCCGTAACAGGGCAGACGAACCGAGTGCGGCGCCGGTGAAGCGCAACGTCCTGCGGGTGGCGGACCGGGGCTGGGGCACCTATCGCACCGTCACGGCCGCCGTCCGGGCGGCCGGGGACAACGCGGTGATCCACGTCCAACCGGGTGTCTACCGCGAGTCGCTGATCCTGGACCACGACGTCACCGTCGTCGCAGAGAAGGGCCCGGGCACGGTGCGCATCGCCGCCGTGCACGGGCCCGCGGTCAGCGTCAGCGGGGGCGCGCCCGTGCTGCGTGACATCGCGTTCGAGGCAGCGGCCGACCGCGGCGTCGCGGTGCTCGTCGGCGGCGGCCGGCCGGTGCTCGAGAACTGCGCGGTGTCCGGTGGCCGCGTCGAGATCGTCCATGACGCCTCGGCAGAACTCCGCTCGTGCTCCGTCGAGGACTCCGACCGGTCCGGTGTCCATGTCACCGGCACGGCCGCCGCGGTCCTCGAGGACTGCGTGATCCGGTCGACGGCGGGGCACGGACTGACGCTGAGCGACGCCGCCAGGGCGGAAGTGCGGCGTACCACCGTCGAGCGCGTCACCGGGTGCGGCCTGGTGCTGGCGGGGGAGTCCCAGGGCGTCTTCGAGGACTGCACGATCCGGCACGTCGGCGATGCCGCATTGCTGGTGCAGACCCCGGCGCGCCCCGTCCTGCGCGGCTGCCGCCTGCACGACACGAAGGCACAGGGCGTGCGGGTCGCCGATGTCCGCGGCGCCGCGTCCCCCGCCCCGGAATCCGTGGCCGGCGGGAACACCGCCGCCGGCCGTGAGGAGCTGCGGATCCGGCTGGAGAAGTGCGAGGTCTTCCGCACCGGCACGGAGGGCGTGCTGGCCTCCGGCACGGCCGAACTGCGCCTGCAGGACTGCCACATCCGGGAGACCGGCGGCGCGGGAGTGATCGCCGCGGGTGCGGGCCGGGTGGAGCTGGAGCAGACGCGCGTGGTCGACGTGCCGGGGACGGGACTCGCCGCCGTGGAGGACGCCGAGCTGCGGGTACGCGGCGGCACGGTGGCCCGAACCGGGGCCAACGGCGTGCACGCCACCGACCGGTGCACCGTCCGGCTCTCCGAGTGTGAGATCTCCACCACGGCGTACACGGCCGTGCACTTCGGCGGCAGCGCTCGCGGGCAGCTGCACTCGTGCACGGTGCGGGACAGCGCGCAGCACGGGATACGGGTGGAGGGCGCGGCGGACCTCACCGCCGAGGACGTCCGGGTCGAGCGGGCGCGGATGACCGGCATCGACATCATGGACGCCGACGCGGTGCTGCGCCGCTGCGTGGTCGGCGAGGCGGAGACCGGCATCCGGCTGGACACCCGGCACCGCCCGCTGCTGGAGGGCTGCGAGGTGCTCCGGCCCTCGAAGACGGGCATGGAGATCGCCGCGGGCGCCGGCGCGGTGGTGCTCGGCGGCCGGGTCGACGGCTCGGGGTCGGCCGGGGTCTTCCTCGACGAGCGCAGTGAGCCCTGGATCGAGGAGCTGACGATCGCCGACGCGCAGGGCAGCGGACTGGTGATCTGGGCCGGGGCCCGGCCGAGGGTGCGGTCGGTGACCATCGCGGGCGCCGCCAAGAACGGCGTGTACGCGGGCGACGGCGCCGAGGGGCTGCTGGAGGACTGCGCGGTCTCGGCCACCGGCTATCCCGCGGTGTACGTGGGGGCGAAGGCCTCCCCCGTGCTGCGCCGCATGCTGGTGCACGACACGGACGAGGACCTGTCGCAGGCCGACGACGCCGAGGCCCGTTTCGAGCAGTGCCGGAGCAGCAACGTCAAGTCCGCCACCATGCCGACGACGGACGAGGGCGAAGCGGCCGCCGTGGTGGGCGCCGCGGGCCTGACACGGTCCCCGCGCGGCACGGGCGGCGCTCAGAGCGCCGAGGTGAGTGTCCAGGAGGGCGCCGGCGAGGAGCGGCTGCCGGAGCTGTTGGCCGAACTCGATCAGTTGGTGGGCCTGGAGAGCGTCAAGCGCGAAGTGGCCTCCATGACCAAGCTGATGCAGATGGTCAAACGGCGTCAGGAAGCGGGACTGCAGCCGCCGCCGCTGAGCCGGCACCTGATCTTCGCGGGCAACCCGGGCACGGGCAAGACGACGGTGGCGCGGCTGTACGGCCGGCTGCTCGCGGCGCTCGGGCTGCTGGCCAAGGGGCACCTGGTGGAGGCCGACCGCAGCGCTCTGGTCGGCGAGTACGTGGGCCACACGGGGCCGAAGACCACGGCGGTCTTCCGGCAGGCACTGGGTGGTGTGCTCTTCATCGACGAGGCGTACGCCCTGGTACCGGCCGGGCAGAACAACGACTTCGGGCAGGAGGCCGTCTCCACGCTGGTGAAGCTGATGGAGGACCACCGCGACGACGTGGTGGTGATCGCGGCTGGCTATCCGGAGGACATGGAGCGCTTCATCGACTCCAACCCCGGCCTGGCCTCGCGCTTCACCCGCACACTGCGCTTCGACGACTACTCATCGGAGGATCTGGTGCGGATCGTGGAGCACCAGGCGTCCCAGCACGACTACCGGCTCGGCGAGGAGACGTCGGCGGCGCTGCTGGCCCACTTCGACGCGATCGAGCGAACGGAGCGCTTCGGCAACGGGCGTACCGCCCGCCAGGCGTTCCAGCAGATGACCGAGCAGCACGCCCTGCGGATGGCCGACCTGGCCGATGCCGGGGACGAGGACCTGACGCTGCTGCTGCCGGCCGACGTGCCCGCGGTGGTGCGCTGATGGCCCGGCACCGCGGGCACGCGGCCCCCTGCTCAGCTGGTGACGGAGCCCGGCGGCTCCGGGAAGCGTGCGGCCCGGTCGATCTTGGCGTAGGACTGGCCCGCGCTGTTGATCATGGCGATGTAGTTGCCGAGCAGCTCGAGGGCGTTGCTCTGCATCGCCAGCGCCTTCTGCATCGCCGGGTTGATGTGCCGGGCGAACTCCTCGCCGATCTCGGCGAGCGTGCGCTGGTCGTTGTCGTCGGTCTCCTGCGACGAAGGGCTCCAGCTGCTGGTGGGGGTGGGCGAAAAGCCACTCGGACCCTGGTACTGGCCCGAGGAGATGGGCGCATCCGGCCGGGCAGGGCCCCAGAAGGTCCCCTGTACCGCGCCGTCGACCTTCTGGCGCAGCGCCTCGTAGTTGAAGACGGCGTTGCGGCCCTGTGTGAGCAGGGTGTTCTCGGTCGCCCGTACCGTGGCCGCGTCGAAGGCGATCGGGCCGCTGTCCGCCACGTCGCTCGACGACTGGCCGCCCGCCTGGCCGCTCGGGTCGAGGTTGAAGCTGGGTGGGGTGTCCCAGCCGACCGACATGGTGGGGACGATATCGCTGAAGTCCTTTCCGGCATCCGGGTCTTCGACGCCGCCCCCGCCGTCGCCTCCGGTGTCGCCGTCGTGATTCTGCTGGGGATTGGGCATTCTCTTCTCCCGTTGGTGCGTCCGCCGACAAGGCGGGGCCGGTACTCCGATCGGCATACGCCGACCCGGACCAGTTTGTCATACCGGGGTCCGGCGATGAGGTCCGGAGCCGGAATTCCGAGGAGCCCGACGGAGATCCGCGGCATGCGGTCGGCGGGCAACGTAAAAGGAGGGTTGACTTATGGCGACAGCGTCAGGGGAAGATTTCACCGAGGCCGTTCGGAGGGGGGCTCTCGAAGCGGAGCCGTTGACTCGCGTGGTACAGCAACCGGCCGAAGTCCAGGTCGAGGTAAAGACAGCTGATGGGAAAGAGAAAGCTTCGGGCGGCGGCCACAACGATCCGGGTGGCCAGGGCGGCGGGATGCCCCTTGGCGAGTTCCGGGTCGCGCTGGGTGAGCTCGGGCGGGCGATCGGTGTCGTGCGGGGGGAGAGCGAGCACATCTCGGGCCTGCTCGGCCAGGTCGAGAGGCATTTCGAGGCGGCGCACGCTTCCTGGCAGAGCCCGTCGGCGTCGTCGTTCGAGACGATGTCGGGCTGGTTCTCCCGGACTTCGCGCGAACTGGAGGAATTGCTGCGGGACATGGCTCGCCGTATGCAGACCGCCTACGACAACTACGCGGCCGCCGAGCGCTCCAACACCCAGAATGTGGGAGGCTGACCATGCCGGACAGTGCGGATTACGACGTCAGCTCGATAAAGATCGACCCGCAGGCACTCGGAGCGGAGGGTAAGGATCTGGTGGCGCTCGCCACGGAGATCGGCGAGTCGATCAAGCGGATCAACGATACCGCCGCCGCCCTCAAGCTGGGATGGGTGGCGCCCAGCGCCGACGAGGCGCACGCATTCTCCGAGCGCTGGGTCCGGGTGATGAAGCAGATGTTCGGAGAGGAAGACGGGCCGATCGGTGTTCTTCCCGCACTAGCCGGAGGAATCCTGGGGACGGCCATCGGATTCAGTCATCTCGAAGTCGAGCTGGAAAAGGCGTTCATCGACTTCTCCAATGAGCTCGCGGTTCCGTCCGGCGACGGCAATGCCGGCCCGACGGACCACACCGGACCGGACTTCCCCATCACTCAGGACTTCCCGAACTAAATGACCAGGACAGATTTCCACCGCCCGGCCCGGACCTTCCCGCCCTCGGTCCCGGAGCAGCAGGTCTCGCTGGCCGCCGCACCGCAGAAGGCCCCGCAGAACCAGGCGCAGACCTGGTTGTACATGCTGCTGCCGCTGCTGAGCAGCGTCAGCATGGCCGCCTACATGGTCACCTTCGGCAGACCGTGGATGATCATCCTCGGCATCGGCTTCGTCGTGGTCTCCGTCGGCGTCATGGTGATGGTCAGGATGCAGACCAAGAACGCCGGCCGGCGCACGCAGTTCCGCCAGCGCGGCCGGTACTTCGAGTACCTCGGCGACATCCGGCGGCAGGCGCGGGAGTCGGCGGCGGCGCAGCGCGCGGTCAGCGCCTTCGTCCACCCGAGCCCCCAGCGGCTGTGGGCGATCGCCACCACGGGCCCGCGCCGGGTATGGGAGCGCAGGCCCGCCGACGCGGACTTCATGAAGCTTCGGCTGGGGATCGGCCGGGGTACTCCGGCGCTGCGCATCGCCCTGAGCAAGCACAGCGACCCGACGACGGAGCACGACACCGAGGCGCACCGCCGTGCCGAGAAACTCGCCCGCGACTTCGAGACCGTCGGCCTCCAGCCGGCCTGGGTCGACCTGGCGAACACCGGCGTCCTGACCCTGCTCGGGTCCGAGGAGCGCACCGAGGAGCTGGCCGGGGCGCTGCTCATGCAGCTCGCCGTCCTGCACGCTCCCGACGACGTCCAGATAGCCGCCCTCGCCGCGAGCGAGAGCCGCTCGTGGTCGTGGGCGAAGTGGCTGCCGCATGCGCGGCAACCCGGCCGGGGGGACTCCGTGCCCATGGTGGCGGCGAGCATGGACGGCCTCGCCGACCTGCTCCAGTCCCACGTCGACCGGGTGCGGGAGGAACGCACGGAGCGGGCCGGCTCCCTGGGCATGAGGCGTGAAGCCAGGGCGTCCCGCCATCTCGTGGTGGTGCTCGACGGCTTCCGGCCGGGAGCGGACTGGGCACGGTCGCCCCTGGTGGCGGACCTGCTGGCCGAGGCCGGCCCGGAGAGCGGCATCCACGTCGTCTGCGTGGTTGCGAAGGAGAGCGAGGAGCCCAGCCGGGTCGACGCCCGCGCCCGGGTGGACGCCGCCGGCGGCCTCAGCCTGGAGACGCGCTACCCGGCATTGGTCCAGGCAGCGCAGGACGCCGTCGCGGACGAGTGTCCGCCGCGGCTCGGCGAGCAGACGGCCCGGGCGCTGGCGCCGCTGAGGCTGTCCGGCGAGCAGGAGCAGGTCCTCGCCCGCACCGTCGCCCTGCCCGAGATGCTGGGCGTGACGGACCTCGGCTCGTTCGCCCCCACCGCACTGTGGCGGGCGCCCGACGACGAGGCGCTGCTGCGGCTGCCGATCGGCTTCACGGGCGACGGCGCCCCGCTGGTGCTGGACCTCAAGGAGTCCGCGCTGGGCGGCATCGGCCCGCACGGACTGGTCGTCGGCGCGACCGGTTCCGGCAAGAGCGAGCTGCTGCGCACCCTCGTGACGGGTCTGACCATGACCCACGCCCCGGAGCACCTGAGCTTCGTGCTGGTCGACTTCAAGGGCGGCGCCACCTTCGCCGGCGTCACGGAACTGCCGCACGTGGCGGGCCTGATCACCAACCTCGCCGACGACCTGGCGCTGGTGGACCGGGTCCGCACCGCGCTGCAGGGCGAACAGCAGCGCCGGCAGCAGATGCTGCGCAGGGCAGGAAACGTGGACTCGGTCCGCGAGTACCAGATCCTGCAGGCCAGCGGCGGCACCGACGTGGACGGCAGGCCCCTGGAGCCGATGCCGTTCCTGATGATCGTTGTCGACGAGTTCGGTGAGCTCCTCGCCCAGCGGCCGGACTTCATCGAGCTGTTCGTCCAGATCGGCCGGGTCGGCCGAAGCCTGGGCATGCACCTGCTGCTGGCCACCCAGCGGCTGGACGAGGGCCGCCTGCGCGGCCTGGAGTCCCATCTGTCGTACCGCGTCTGCCTGCGCACCTTCAGCGCCCAGGAGAGCCGGGCTGTGATCGGGACGCCGGACGCCTACCGGCTGCCCTCGATCCCCGGCTCCGCCTACCTGAAGGTCGACGAGTCCGTCTACGAGCGGTTCCGCGTCGCCCACATCTCCGGCGCGTACAACGAGACGGACGACCACGAGCCGGAGCCCGGGCCGCCCCCGGCCCCGCTGCCGTTCGACCTGCGCACCGCCGAGGACGCCCAGGCGGAGGAGGTCGACGAGGCCGAGCCCTCGGCGAACCTTCCGCGGCCCCTGCCGGGCCGGCGCACCGAGATGCAGGTGGCCGTGGAGCAGGTGAGGGCGCACGGCAACCCCGTGCACCAGGTGTGGCTGCCGCCACTGCCCACGGCGGTCGAACTCGACTCGATGCTGGGCCCCGTGGGCGCCGACGACGAGCGCGGGTTCCACTCCCGGATGTGGCCGCAGGGCGGAGGCCTCTCCTTCCCGGTCGGCGTGGTGGACCTGCCCGCCCGTCAGGAGCAGCGCGCCATGCTGCTGGACCTGTCCGGGCAGCAGGGCCACCTGATCCTGGTGGGCGCGCCGCAGTCCGGCAAGAGCACCCTTCTGCGCTCCCTCATGGTGAGCGCGATGCTCACCCACACCCCTGACGAACTGCATTTCCTCGGCATCGACTTCGGCGGCGGCAGCCTCATGGGCCTGGAGCGGGCCCCGCACGTCTCGGGCATCACGACCCGGCACGACGAGGCGCGCACCCGGCGAGCGCTCTCGGTGGTCCGCCAGCTGGTGAACGACCGGGAGCGGCTGTTTCAGGAGCTGCGGATCGACTCCGCGGCGGACTTCCGCCGGCTGCGCGACGAAGGGGCCCTGCCGGCCGGGGTCAACGCCGCCGACGTCGTCCTCGTCGTCGACAACTGGGCCGGCCTGCGGTCGGCCATGGAGGAGGCCGAGGAAGTCGTACCCGACATCGCGGTACGCGGCCTCAACGTCGGCGTGCATCTCGTCCTCGCCGCCAACCGCTGGGCGGAATTGCGGGCCAACCTGCGCGACACCATCACCGGCCGCCTGGAGCTGCGCCTCGCCGAACCCGCCGAGTCGGAGATCAACCGGCCCCTGGCCAAGCAGCTGCGGGCCTTCGTGGCCGGCCGCGGCCTCGTGGCGCCAGGCAGCTTCTTCCAGGCGGCGCTGCCGCGCCTGGACGGCACGTCGTCCACGGACAACCTCAGCAAGGCGCAGGAGACCGTAATCGACGAGCTGGTCGCCGGCTGGAAGGGCGCCGTCGCCCCGCAGCTGCGCGTGCTCTCCGAACTGATCACGCCGCAGGAGCTGGACGAGGCCTGCAGCGCCCTGCCCGGCGGGACCGAGCAACTGCCCGCCGGCGCCGTGCCGATCGGGCTCAGGGAGTCCGACCTGCAGCCGGCGCTCCTCGATCTGGAGACCGACGGACCGCACTTCCTGGTGTACGGCGACTCCGGATCGGGCAAGACGGCATTCCTGCGCTCGTGGATGCGCGCGACGGCCAAGCGCCGGTCGGCCTGGGACGTGCGCTTCATCGTCGTCGACTACCGGCGCGGACTGCTGGGCGCGGTGCCCGACGACTACGTCGGCGCGGCGGCCGGGGACCCGGACACCGCCGCCGTCTACGTGGAACAGGTCGTGGAGAAGCTCAAGGAGCGGATGCCGCCTCCGGGCATCACCCCGCGCGAGCTGAAGCAGCGCGACTGGTGGTCCGGGCCGGAGCTGTACCTGGTCGTGGACGACTACGACCTCGTGGCCTCCGGCGGTGGGAACGGGCGCGGACCGCTGGCGGCCGTGGGCGACTACGTCACCCAGGCCGCCGAGATCGGCTTCCACGTGGTGCTCGCCCGCAGGAACGGAGGACTGGGCCGCTCCCTCGCGGATCCGGTGGCCGGCCGCATCCGCGAACTCGGCTCCGGCGGTCTGATCCTGTCCGGCGATCCCCGTGAGGGCGCGGTGCTCCAGGACCAGCGGGCGCGGCGCCTCCCGCCGGGCCGCGGCATCGTCGTCTCCCGCAGCAGCGGCTCCTCCCTCGTCCAGACGGTCCACGACACGGCCGACGACTAACCGCGCACACCGATCTTCCCACCCTGTCCGCTCGATCCGTATCAGCCGACACCACCCGAAGCGAATGACCAGCGGGCGGCCCCGTGGGGCCGCCCGCTTGTGAGGACACACACCCCATGCCTACGAGTTTCGACGATTCCCAGATCCGCGATCTCGGCAATCAGTGGATCAACACCGGTCTGAAGCTGCACGAGTACCTGACGACGATGGACGGCAGCGTCCAGTCCATGGGTGGCGGCTGGACCGGCAAGGCTGGCCGCGCGGCGCAGGTGGTCTGGAGCGGAGTGGCTCGCCACAACATCCGGCACGCCATCTGGGACGCGGGCGAGGTGGCGCAGGAGATCGGGAAGGCGATCATCGAGTATGCCGACGAGCTGCAGAAGGCGATCAAGGAGATCAACCGGGCGCACCTGATCGAGGCCCTCAGCACGATCTTCGGCCTGGTCCTCGGCATCGCCTCGTTCGGTATCGGAGGACTCCTGGGCCGGCTCACCCAGTTGGTCGGCGAGCTGGTCGAGAGCGTCATGCTCGGCATCTCCAGGATCGCCTCCGCGGCCGCAGCGATCGGGCGCGCGGCCGCCTTCACCGCCGACACGGCCCTCAACGCGGTCACTACGCTCGGCACCGACGTGCTCGCCAACTTCATGGGATCCAAGGCCGCACACGCGCCCTTCGAGATGGACTGGGCCGGCGAAGGCATCAACATCGGCCTGAGCGTGTGGATGGGCTGGGGGATGGGAGGCATCGACATCCTGAAGGCCCCCCACAACCTCGCGAACGGCGGTGCGATCCCGCACCTATCCACCCCGACGACCACGCCGACACCCACCCCGGTGAACTCCTCGATCCCGAACTCGTCCGTGGTGCCGCGCACCGGGCTGCCGTCGGTGGGAGACCTCACCGCGTTCCCGTCGAACTCGGTCTTCCAGACCAACCACGCGCCGCCGACGAACGCCGGCGTCACGAACCCGGTGACCGGCACGCCCCGCCCGAACGCCGGGCTCCCCGGCAATGCCACGCCGCTGCCGGGCAACGTCCGGCCGACGACCGGAGGACCCGGCGGGGAGAGGCCCGGCACCACGCGGCCCCCGACCCCGGCCCCCGGCTCCGATGTGAACACGTCCGCCGGCCCCGTCACCACGCGAGGCGGCGGACAGCTGTCGAACCTCGTCCGCAATGACACCACCCCCACGACCGGGACGCCGAACGCGTTCCTCGACGGGCCGCCCCGCAGCACCCGCGGCGTGCCCGGAGAAACCACCACCCCGCCGGCCGCGCACCAGAACGCCACCGGTGGCAGGGGTGGTGGCGGCGACGTCGAGGTGCGGAACGAGATCCCGCCGAGCACGGCGGTCCCGCACAGTGGAGGCGTACGGGAGAACGTCCTGCCGAGCAACGGCGTGCCGACCCGCGCCGGCGGTGCGAGGGACGACGCGCCGGCCACGACGACTTCGCACGCGGACGACGGGGGAGAGACGGTACGGCCGGACACCGCTACCTCGCACGCCGCCGGGCCTGAGTCCGTACACGCCGTCGACGCCGTCGCCGGCGCGGGAGCCGGTGTGGGCCGTGGAACCCCGTCGGCCGGTCATGGCGCCGGTTCGGCTACCGAGGGCGGCCGGGGTACCGGGGCTCCGGGTCGTGGCGCGAACGCGCCGGAAGGTGCGGTGCCGCGTCCGGAGGCGCAGCCGTCGGTGATCGCGGGTGGTGGTACGACCCCGTCGGCCGGGCATGGCGCCGGTTCGGCTACCGAGGGCGTTCGTGGTACGGGGGCTCCGGGTCGTGGCGCGAACGCGCCGGAAGGTGCGGTGCCGCGTCCGGAGGCGCAGCCGTCGGCGGGCGCGGGTCGTGGCGCGGACGTACCCCCGAGCGGGGCGCGTCCGGGAGGACCGGAGACGAGCGGTGTCACCCGCAGCACGCACGACGCGCCGCAGCCCTCGCGCAGTGTCGGGGGCGGCGACAGCCGTCGCCCCGCCGAGCCCCACGGCGGGAAGGCGGAGGCGGACGACACGGTCACGCGCTCGCAGACCTCGGCGGACGCCGAGGACACCGCGGGCGCCGGGCGGTCCGGGGACTCCCTCGCCTCGTCGGCGTCCGAGACGCCGGCGACCAGGCAGCACGACGTCGGATCCGGGACCAATGCCGGCGTCGGCGCCCACGACGGCGCCCACGACGGCGGCCGCGCCGTCGAGACCGCCCACGGCCCCGGCGACCGCCCCGGTCATGACGCCGACACCGTCCTGGCCCGCGACGACGCCGCGAGCACCGACAGCGGCGCCCCCGGCCGGCAGTCCGCGCACACCCCTGCCCCCGAGGGCAGGGGCAAGGTCGCGGAGTGGAACGCCTTCAAGCAGGAGCAGGACGCGAGGAACCTGCCGGTCGTCGAGGCGGAGGCACGCCTGGAGTACCACCGGCAGGACCTCGACTCGGCCTGGGGCAAGGCCCATGACACGTTCGCCGAGAACGACCTGTTCGGCGGTTCCCACCTGGCCCGGGACGGGCGCGAGGCGCAGAACGCCAAGTGGCGGTGGCGCAACGACATCACCCGAGAGTTCCGCGCGGAGGTCGACCGGACGGGCCACGTCTCCTCCGACGCCTCCACGCGCATCGTCGACCGCGCCAGGAACAACGCGTACAAGTACCTCGTCCGGGCCGACGAGAACGAGAGGTTCACCGCCCGCTTCAAGGAGCAGTTGGACGCCTACAAGGCCAACCGGTACGGGGAGGGCGGCGACCTGCCGCAGTTCGACGGTCTTTCCTCGAAGTACGTCTTGGACCGCGATCTGCAGACGTACGTCAAGGACGACTCCAAGGCGTACGGGTACCCGGACGACGGCGTTCAGGGTCCCGTCGCTAAGCTCAAGGACGGAGCCGACGGGTCCCGTCCCGAGGACTTCACCTTCGTCGAGCACACCTTTGGCGACGGCGCCTCCGTCGACCACTTCCGTGACAAGACGCACGACTTCAACGTGCTTGAGCAGTACTACATAGGCAAGCACGAGGAGCTGAACCGGATCCTCGACGGGTTCGTCCGCGACGGCGACACCAGCGGCCAACTGCCCGCGCACACGGGATGGCAGATCGACCGGCTCCTGGACGGCGTGTTCGACGACATCGGGTCGATCGCGACCCGGGAGCGCGACATCCGGGTGGGGACCGGGGAGAAGTTCGACGACCTCATCAAGTGGAGCTCCCGGGGCGCCGAGGCGCTGCCGGACGACTTCGTGCAGCAGGTGCGGCTGGACTTCCAGCGCGACCTGCGCGCCCAGTACGACCTCGTCTTCCGGTACGGGGACGGGGACGGCCCCCGTGCGCTGTGGGACCTGACGACCACCCGAGCAATCGACGAACTCCCGGGCCGCATCGCGAGGGAGCACTTCATCCGGGGCCGGCTGGCGGAGGAGTCGCTGCACGTGCAGGACCGCTTCGCGGACCTGGATGAGGAGTTCCTCGCCCACTTCGGCGAGGACGGGCGGCAGCGCGTCATCGGCGAGTACCTCGACTCCGTGCGCAGCACGGCCGGCCGGCACTTCACCGACCGCTGGGGCGACACCCCGAAGACCGGTGACTCCGCTCCGCAGTGGACCGACGTACGCGACGACCTGCGCTCGACGCTGCCTGACCGGATCCGCCACGAGGGCGACCTGCAGGCCGTGGTCGGCGAGTCCGCGCACGCGTTCCACGAGATCTTGGGCCACCCGGGCAGCACTGAGTCCTTCCAGTTGCATGAGGACACGGTCAGCAGGCTGGGCAACGACTTCCGCACGGAGCGCGTTGTCAAGTACGACCAGTTGTTCGCCCCCGAGGGGCACAAGACCCACGCCTGGCTGTCGCACGAGTCGCGCCACGAGGACGCCTTCCAGTCCCGGCTCGGCGATCTGCGGGACGGCGACTACTACTCCGACCTCAGCAGCCTGTCCTACCCCGCCTTCCGCGACTGGCGAGCCGACGTGCCTGCGCGCGGGCAGAGCGTCCCCGGGCGCCCGGCCCCCGAGGGCCACGCCTCCGCCCCCGAGGGGCACACTCCCGCCCCCGGGGACGACGTCGACGTCCCGGTGCCGCTGCGCGAGCACACCGGCGGCCTGCAGGAGACGCCGGCCGTCCCGACGTCCCAGAACCACCAGGGGCCGGCCGGCTCCCAGACGCGGACGCAGACGGACCACACCCCGCAGCGCCAGGACCAGGTGCAGGTGCAGGTCACCCCGGAGCGGGACACCGCCGGTTCCCTCGGAGCCCTGTCCCACACCGACGCGACGGTCCCCACCTCGGTGTCTGCCACGTCGCACCGCCCCGGGGAGCAGGGGCGCGGAAGGGCGCAGTCGTCCGGGCAGGACGACTCCCCGGCCCTGGACCTAGCGGGCGAGGTCCACAGGTGGCTGCGCAGTAGCTACGAGCACACCTTCACCCGCACGCAGATCGACGATGTCCACCAGGAGCTGCTGCAGGCCCGACCGGGTCTCGCGGACCTGTCGGTGAAGATGCAGGCCGCGCTGGTGAGCCAGTCCCTGGTGCGCTCGATGGGCCAGACGGTGAGGGCCGCAACCGACCTGCTGATGCGGTACACGGGCGTGTACCCCGACAGCCGTCGGATCCAGGAGGTCCACCGGCAGCTGTCGGAGCAGTTCGGGACCGAGTTCCGGCAGCTCACGCCTGTCAAGCAGGCAGAGGTCGTCGTCGCACACATGCTGGGCCGGCTGCCCGGTCTCCACGACGCGGCGGCCGACGTGTCGCAGGGCTCCGTCCGGGCCCCCTTCGACAGGAGCACGCCCGACACCGTCCTGCCCCGGGTCGACGGCGACGAGACGATGCCGGTGCCGCCCGAGACGGTGCACGACTCGGCCGGGGGCGGCGTCGTCCACACCGCCGGAGATCTGGACGGGGTCACCGCCCTGCCCCGGACCGGCCGCTTCGGTGACGAAGAGGTGAGTCTGCACGAGTCGGACTCGCTGCCCTCGAACACGGTGGACAAGGGCAAGGATATGGACCGCGGTCCGGCCGCCGCCTCGGTGGAGCTGGATCACGATCAGCACGACTTCGGCCAGGCCGTGCACGAGGCGCGCGCCGAGGAGCCGCTGCTGAACGGTCTGACCGACGACGAGGTGCGGGACGCCATCCGCATCCAGGACCGCACCGACCCCGCGATCCCGGGGATGCCGCAGCGAGGACGGATGCGCGACCTGGGCCGGATCGGACAGGAGCTGCACGAGCACGGCCTGGACGCCGCGCGGGATCTGGCCGAGCGGCTGTCCGGGCACGGCCACCGCCCTGGCATGCGCGGTGGTGTCAACGACGAGACGGCGGCCGCGTCGGCCACGCAGTCGGGCGACCAGGCTCACACCACGCACGCCTCCCCGGTGACGGACCACTCCGCTCCCGAGGTGCTGCTGAGTGTGGACCCCAGGACGTTCCTGCAGGGGAACGTCCTGTCGATGGACATGGCCCACGGCCTGGAGATCCATGCGGGTGGCCTCGGCGCGGCGGACCGGCAGCATTTCTTCGACGCGTTGGACGTGCTCCCGGGACGCGAGGGGCATCTGTCCGAGCACCGGTTCGTCCTGGTCGAGCGGGGTGTGGACACGAGCGGGAAGCCCGTTTTCGCGATCGCGCCGGCGGTCGAGTGGTACGTGCAGCGCTACGGCGCGGAGCGCTTCGGGTTCCAGGAGGGGACGTCCCTGCCCGCCGTGCGGCCGGACGGCGACTATGTCAACGCCGCGTTCGTGCCGTACCTGACGCGTGGTGCGCAGGACTACACGAACACCGTCGGGCACACGGAGGTGCTGCGGGAGCCCGGGCTGTCCGATCCTCGTCTCGTGGTGACACCGACGATGAACGGATGCGCCTACGCGGTGACGCCGCACGCGGACGCGGACCGGATGACGGTATGGCACTACCAGTCGCCTGACTCGAAGATGCCTTTCCCGGTGCAGTTCCGGCGGGAGCAGCGGCCGACGGACTGGTACGGCGCGGGCGAGTACGCCGGTGCCATACCGCAGGGCAGGCTCTTCGAGGTCGCGAACCTGATGTGGCACGGCAGCAACGGATGGGAGTTCCTCAGCCAGGAGAACCACACGGGCTCGAAGGACGGGGGCGTCGTCACCCTGGCGAACGTCCACGGCCGCCGGGTGGACACGCTCTCGGGCAACGAGCTCCAGCACACGGCCACGGCGTACCAGAGCCTGGTCCACAGTGAGCTCCACGACTGGGACCTGCCGCAGGCGATGCGGAACATCGAGGGCGTGACGCCGGCCGGGCCGGACCTCGAGCGCCTGCGCGAGGTGCACAGCCGCATAAAGCAGCACATCAACAGTGAGATCGCCCGGCTCGGCCAGGCCCGGGACCTCAACGAACTACGCGCACTGGCGGACACGTTCAAGGGCGAACGCGCGGCGATGAGGGGTCGCCTGGACAAACTCATCGCGGAGGCCGGGGCGGACGCGATGTCGGTCCGGACGGATGCCGGCAAGCAGGCCGTGAAGGTGCGCCGCGGGCACGCCGTCCGGATGGTGGACCTGTTCGTCAACCACCCGGGCAAGGACTGGATCGAGCTGCTGCGCACGGAGTCCGCCCCGCAGCACCCGAGCACTCTGGGCGGGTTGTACCAGTCGAAGGCCCGGACGGAGCTGGGCTCCGACCAATCCACGGTGAACATCGCCTTCAGGAGAATCGTGGATGCCAAGCCCAAGGGCCCCGTGGAACGGGCCGTTC
The DNA here is from genome assembly GCF_040644455.1 of Streptomyces sp. NPDC046977. Classification (NCBI taxonomy): domain Bacteria; kingdom Bacillati; phylum Actinomycetota; class Actinomycetes; order Kitasatosporales; family Streptomycetaceae; genus Streptomyces; species Streptomyces sp. NPDC046977. The sequence continues at coordinate 148,438 of NZ_JBEYWO010000007.1, read as the reverse complement.
ACGAGGTCATGAACCAGGTGCGCGCCGAGATCAGCAAGGAGATCGACCAGCTCGGCCGGGCGGAGGACATGGTCGGCCTGCGCGCTCTGGCGGACCGGTTCGGGCAGCAGCGCGAGACCGTGCGGATCGTGGCGGACGCGCACTATCAGGCACTGACCCACGGTGTGAAGGACCGCAAGCAGGTCGCCCTGTTCCACGAGCAGGTCAAGGGCCTGCTGGACGGTCTGGTCAAACCCCGGATGGAGGACTGGATCTCGGGGCTGCGGCACGAGACCGACGCTCTGATGGACGGCAGCGCCTGGCACCGGATGCCGGGAGCCGAGCAGCACGAACTCGGACAGCGGGTCCAGGACCTGCTGCCGCAGGGGAGCCGGGAGGACGGGTTCTTCGACCTGCGGACGCAGCGCGCCTACGACGAGCTGGACACCGCCGCTCTGGCGCAGCCGCTGCCCGCCCGGGCCCGGCAGATCGCCGACGCGCTGTACGGCGGGCCGCAGACCACCGAGGTGGACGACTTCTTCGTCCGGTCGGTGAACAGCCACTTGACGGGGATGGGCGGGACGAAGGTGTCGCCCTGGAAGGTGCACCAGGCGCACCGGGAACTGCAGTCCTCCCGTGGTGCGACGTTCACCCGCGGCAACTCCGTGTTCCGGCAGGAGGCGATCGCCCGGCACCTCGCGGGACGGGCCCGCAATGCCACCATCGGTGGCGCCCCCAGCATGCATGTGGAGCCGCGGAACACCACGGCGCGTGCGGTCCCGCTGGACAGGGGCGCGGACCGTGGCACGGCGCTCACGACGGAGAGCCGGCGCCCGGAGTTCATCGAGGGGGCGAGCACCGGCCGTGCTCTCGCGCAGGACCGTGCACCAGGCACCGCACAGGGTCAGACGACGGCGCTTCAGTCGCCGGCGCACGGCGTCCGCGATGCCGTGCCGGAAGGCGACCTGACGGACGTGCTGCGCGAGCGGCTCAACCGTCCGGAGCTGCTGAACAAGGTGCACGAAGGCGTCAAGGTCGGGGATCGGGGGCTCACGGACGCACAACGCGCTGCGTTCGTGCTGGAGCACCCGGAGCTGGACCTGGAACTGGCCGCGGCGCTGGGCCGGCCGGATGCCGGGCGGGACCTCGCGGGCCAGCTACGACTGAGTGGGCCGGAGAAGACCGAGCTGAGCATGAAGCTGGCCGCCGCGCTGGGTCGGCCGCGATTCGCGGAGGCCCTGGACACCCCGTCCATGGGGCATGACCTCGCGCGGGCCGTAGGGCAAAAGCGTCTGGGCGGCGATCTGGGCGCAGCGCTGCAAAAGCGCCAGCAGCCCCGGACGCGGGTCGTGAAGCAGCCGGGCTACGCCACGGGCGACCAGTTCGGCATCGCGGCGGCGCTGATGGCCGACCCGGATCTGCATGTCGTCGTCTACACAAAGATTCCCGGCCGCGAGGCGCAGGACAAGGGACCGGGCATCGCGGCCTTCTACCGGGACAGCGGGATCGACTCCTCGCGTGTGCACCTGGTCGAGTTGGCACAGGGTGAGAAACCGGACAAGGCCGTGAACCGGGCCCTTGAGCAGGTCTACGGACGCGTGCCCTCCGCTGCCGAAAGGCAGCGGGTGTCCCCCGTGAGTGAGGGGACGACATGGGTGGCGGACAACTTCTCGCTGCGCGTCAGGCATCTGGTGCGTGCGGGCTGGAAGCTGGACGAGGAGGGCTTCTCCGCGGAGCAGAGGGCGAACCTCGGCGACTGGCTCGCGCAGCGGGGCATCGAGCCGTCGAAGGATCGGGACACGATCGTCCTGTGGTCGCGGTTCAGCGGCAAGAAGGGGGACGTGCACGTCGAGCACGACACCTCGTACCAGGGGGTCCGGGACATCCTCGGGCGGCTGGCGCCGGTGAAGGGTGAGACGAGCGGGAAAGGACCGCTGGTCGTCATCGCCGGTGACGCGTATGCCAACCCCGCGCACAAGGGCAAATACGCGGAGATCGTCGAGGAGTTCAGGGGCAAGGGCCTCGAGGTCCACAACCTGACGCACTTCTGGGACACCGACGCCGCGGGCAAGGCGGCGCTGACGTCGTGGGGCGGCAACACCCGCATCGGCCAGATGAAGCTGTACGAGCACCTGCGGATGAACAGCGGCAGCCTGCGGCACCTCGGCTTCCGCAGCGGCAACCTGGAGGCGATGGCGCTCGCCGGTCACACCGTCCGGTACATGGAGGAACCGGACAGCGTGGGCGGTGCCCGGATGGCCAAGTGGCACGCCAAGAACGATTCGCTGCTCAGCGCGCCGCCCAAGAACGGCAAGGGAGGCGTGGGCCTGTCGCTGGCGACCGGTTACGAGCGACTCACGGTGACGGCGCCACCCACCCGCTCGGGCAAGTTCCTGGTCGAGAAGATGGCGCTCACCAAGGCACAGGGCGTCAACAACCTGCACGACGCGCTGCACCCGGACTGGGTGTACGGCGCACAGAAGAACCATGTGAAGCCGCCGGAGGTGAGGACCAAGTTCACCAAGGGGTTCGCCGCCGAGGACCTGGACAAGATCACCGACTACCTGACGGGTGCGAGGCCGAAGCCGGTCCTGCGTCCGCAGCCCACAGCTGCCGCATCCGGGGTGTCCGCCGTCGCGCAGGAGTCGCGTGTCCCACGCAACGGTCACAGCAGTGCCCCCGGGCGCATGCAAAGCAGCAGGTCCGCCCCGAGTCAAGCCGCCGAGGCGGGCGGCGCGGCGACCACCCGGGGCGGCAGGACCGACCGGCAGGAGGCGATCCCGCAGCGGAGTGCGCAGAGGGGCCCGCAGCGTGGCCCGGGGCGGACCCGCGACGCGCGCGTCGGCACGTCGCGCGACGCCGCGGCGTCCTCCTCGGCGTCGGGGCAGCGCCGTCTGGGGGCCGCGGGTGCGGGTGCTTCGGCGCTTGTCCGTCCGCATGAGGAGTTGCGTTCGGCGTATGGGTGGCTGGAGGAGGTCAATCCGTATCGGGAGCAGGGTGGCGGCTTCGAGACGAACTGTGTTCTGACCGCGATCGCGGTCGACATGACGCTGCGCGACGGTGGTGTTCATCAGGCTCCGCCTTCGGACCCTGGTGCTGTCCGGCAGAACATGGGGGAGACGTCGGGGCTGCGGAACTACCTGGAGAACTACCTGGATCGTGATCCGGATCCGGTGTCCGGGCCGCAGGCGGTCGTGGCCGCGATGTCCGCGGCACCGGTCGGGTCTCGGGGCATGGCGGTGATCGAGGACGCCGCCGGCGGCATTGACCACGTAGTGAATGTGACGCGTGATCACAACGGTGTGGTGTTCCTAGACGGACAGGCGGGCTTCCCCGTGCACGCGCCCGACGGCGCGGTCTCCTTCCTGCCTACCACGGAAGGCATTCCCGGACATCCCCTGTACAGCGAGAACGGCACCGCCATGGGCGGCGCGCCGGAGCGCACGCTCGGGTCCGCCCGACTGGCCATTATTCCCGAGGAGAAGGCCCCCGGCCCGGTCCGGGAGCCCGAGCGGATGGCCCCCCGGCTCCCACGCCTCGCTTCGATCGGTGTGGACCTGGACGAGCGGCGGCCGCCGCGACTCGACCTGCAACTGCCGCCCGCGCCGCTCTCCACCGGCCCGGTGCGGTTCAGCGACGGCACCGAGCTGCCCCCCTACATGACCGGCGGCGTCGGTTCCCTGCTTCCCGATCTGCCGCAGGACGTCGTGGGCCGTTCGTTCGCCCTCGGCCAGGGCGACCACACGCTTCGCGGCATCGACCTTGTCGTACGGGCACTCGGCGAGCGGCTGGACCAATCGGCCGGCAGCCGCCCGGCTCCCGTCAAGGGGAGCGGGGCGCATGACGGCTTCGGTCTGCTGGACAGGGTGAGGCACAGTCTGCAGAACAACCCGCAGGGGTTCTTCGGCGACGGCGCGACATTCGTCTACGAGGCGGGGGACGGGAAGACCCGGATCCTGGAGGTAACCGCACGTCCGTACGGGAACTGGGAGCGGTTCACTTTCGGATACGCGAACCCGGCCAAGGTCGACACCATGCAGCGGTCTACCACCACCAGCGGTCGGATGGACGTCAACGGAACCTCCGTCGGGTTCGCCCCGACGGCGCCCCTAGGACCCGTCAAGCAGTTGCTGTCCGCGTGGGGACGGTTGCACCTGCAGCTCAACTTTGGTAAGCAGGCTCAGTACAACCAGCAGCGGCAGGTGGTGAACCAGACCGAGACCCGCACCACGGACAACTCGCATGTCCATCTCGACGACGTCCGGTTCGATTTCGTGGTCAAGGACAGCCACGGCTTCCCCATCGAACTGAGCGGACGGCCGGTGCCGCAAGGGGCGGCCAGGGCCCGACGGGCGGTGGAGTTCGGCTTCGCCGTACGTGACGGTCTCATGGTGCGGATCGCCGACTCCTTGACCGGTGGCACCGACGGCGAATCGCTGCCGCCCCGGATGAAGCTCGGTGCCGAGTCCCACTTCCGTACGGTGAGCACCGAGGCCTTCGGCCCGGTGCGCCACATCAACCAATGGGTGATGCAGCAGGCCGGGGTGAGGCCGGACAGCATGGCCGCTGCACAGATCGAGCGCTTCTTCTCCACCGACGGCTTCCACGCGATGTCCCGTGTGCTGAACTCGGGTCCCGTGTACACCCCCCCGCTGTTCGGCGGCAGAAACGGCAGCGACCCGCTGGGCGTGTTCTCGGTGAGGGTGGAGTCCGGCGACGCGGTGCTGATCAGCGAGACGACGGCGGCGGAGCTGCGGGACATCGCGCAGGGTACGGCGCGCACCGACCGGCGTATCGCGAAGTCCTACGGCGCCGAGGTCGGCGTGTCGGTGGGTCCCGGGTTCCAGTTGTTTGGGCTGGAGAACGGCGCCTTCGACCTGCGGCTGCTGGCCGGACTCACTGCCCGCTACGGCGCGTCGCGGAGCCGGAGAGCCGGCTCGGGCGGCTCGGCGGCCGTCAAGGCCGCCGCGCAGGTCAAAGGTGCCACCACAGGTCTGTACCTGGTGCAGAAGACGGTCATGGTGACCGCGCCGCCCGACACGAAGGCGGCGCTGCCTGATGCCGCACGCGACAAGGAGGAGCAGCGCGGGAAGCTGCGGAAGAACTCGCCGCAGCAGTGGAGCGAGCCGCCGAGTTCCCGGACGTTCCAGACATGGGCGGTCGAGCGTCTGCCCCACACCGAAGCCCATCGGTTGGCCGGGATTGGCCAGGTCAGGCCGACCGGGGAGGCACCCAAGACTCCGGCGTACCTGACGGAGGCCGATCCGTCGACGCTGGGAATGAGCCGGGTGGAGGAGTTCACCTTCGCGAACGGGAAGATCAGCCGTGAGATCGACGGCAGGAAGGTGACCTTCCCGGAATATTTTGCCGACGCGGTACTGAAGGAGGTCGGCAAGGCATATCCGGACCTGGTGGCGCCCCTGCGCGAACTCAACCCGCGCAATCCCCGGTGGCGTGACGCCGACCACTTCCAGACCGTGCAGCATAATACGTTGGAGGTCCTCAACCAGCTGTCGCACCACAGTATGGCGTCGAACCTTGAGACGATGATGACCACCGGTCTGCGCATCGACCTGGTCGAGTCGGCCAGGCTGTCGCGGGGCCATCGCTACGTATGGGTGGACGCGAAGCTGACCGGGCGGCGGTACGAGGGAAAGCAGGAGGACCTGCGGCTTCGGTTCAGCGCCCCGGGCACCGAGAGCCTGGCTGGCCAGCAGAGTGGGTCCCGCTCGCTGCAGGGCGGTCTTGAGGGTCTGGTGTCAGTGCGCGACACGGCCACCGACCACACCGGTCGGACGGTGCAGGCGGGTACCGCGTCGGTGGGCGCGCGGGTCGGCCTGGGCAAGGTGTCCGAAAGCGGTTACGGCATGGGCGCCGCGCACGAGGCCATGTCCATCGGTACCAGCGACTCCCATCTGTACAGCTACCGGATCAGCCTCGACGCCCAGCGCGGCGGCTACTGGCGGCCCCGCAGGTGGCTGCGTGGCCTGCTGCTCCTGAACGCACTGGGGACGCAGCCGTTCGTGTTCGGCGAGCGGGAACATACCCTGATCCGGCACCCGGAGTCCGGCGGTACGCCGGAGGCACCGGGTCTGGGCCGGGTGCTGCTGAGCATCCCGGTCGAGCACACGCCCGTGCCCGCCCCGGCTCGCTCCGACGACCAGCCGAAGACGGAGACACTGTCCCCCCCGAAGGCGGAGACACTGTCCCCCGAGGACGCTCGAAACCTGGCTCTGGGAACCGGACAGCTCCCGACGTGGCAGGCGTCAGACGCCGCCTTGTTGGCCCACCCCCATCTGACGATCTCCGTGACGGGTGCCAAGCAGCTCACCGGCGCCGTCGAGGAGGTGCTCAGGGAGGCGTCGGGCGGTTCGTGGCTGGTGACGCGGAAGGGCGCCCCCGTGCATGACGCGGCGGTGCGCATAACCGAGAGCAGCCATCTGCGAGCGAACTTCGACCAGAGCACCGCTGAGGCGGGGTGGCGGGCTCCGGAGCTGTGGGCCCCGGCGCCGTATCTGAACCGGTCGACGTGGCTGGTTCACCGGACCAGCGTCTCGGGCGGTATGACCGCCCTGACCGCGGCGGAGAAGCTGGAGACCGACACCACCATCGGCGGTGTCACGCAGGTCGGCGGCAGCAACGCGAAGATCAGCACGCTGTTCTTCGGCGGTCAACTGGGGCTCTGGCGGGTCCATCACGTGGGGGACGGCGTCACCGGCAGCTACACCGTGGCGCTCAGTCCGTATCGGTCGGACGTTTCCAGGTCGGCGACGGTTCAGCGGGCGGCGATCGCAGAGATCAGCCGCCAGGACACCGGACGCCAGGTCCTGGTCACCGCTCCGGTGAATCATGAGATCGCGGCTGCCTCCGACCGGATCGGCGCATGGGCACACGGTAGGAGCCACCTTCCCGCCTCCCTGGTCGGAGCGTCGGGACGCAGGCTGGTGGTCCCCAACGGTTGGCTGGGCCACCTTCCTGAGAAGAGCGCCTACCGGCTCGGGGTGCTGAAGGACGGCTTCGGGGACGTGCCGCTGTACACCAAGCGAACCTGGTCGCCTTTCCCGTGGCTGCGGGACCACCCCTTCGGCAGCTGGCCGGTCAACTCGCTCCACACAGCCGCTGCGCTGCGCGGGTTCGAGGACCGACTGAAACCGCTGGGGCTATCCGCGCAGGACCGGGAGCAACTGCGCCGACTGGTGTCGAGCCGTGTGGTGCGGGCCATCAACAAGGAGATGGCGGGCACGGGTTCCTCGGTGCCAGCGCGCATCGGCCGCTGGGGTGCGGAGTGGGCCCAGACGTGGATCGGTCACCGGCAAGTGCGCCTGCGGGCCACTTTGGTACCCGTGAAGGGCTCCGGGGACGGCTTCGGCGGCCTGGGCCACAGTGTGGATCTGCAGGAGCACCGCCAGGCTGTGGAATCCGTGCAGCTGGCCCACGGCCGGGCCTCCGGCAAGCTGATCGGTGTCGCGAGCTCCGAAAGCGCGCACACAGCCGACCCCGTGGTCACGTCCGCGGGCCCGACGTATTCGCAGGCGGGTTCGTCGGTGCAGGGGAGCGTCCAGACGCGGAACGACGGCACCGTCGAGTTCTCGTCCATCTCGACCACGCAGGCGCACGCGGAGTACACCACGGAGTACGAGCTGCGGCTCGAGATGGAGATCACCGACGCCGAGCCGGCCAACCCGGCCGTCGCGCACAGCGGCGCGGGCAGGCTGAAGGACACGGCCGGCCGATGGCTGCGGATGTGGACCGGGCGGCGGCGGCACACGATCTCGGTGCAGGAGAGGGCGGGCCAACTGATCGAGCACCTCCCGCTCAGCCTGATGCGGCCCGACGCTGATGAGGGGACCCGGCAGGTCGATTCGCTCGAACCGCGGCTGCCGACGCAGGACCGTCCGCCGCGCCAGGTCCCCTTGCCGCAGTCGCTCGGTGCGGGCGGTTGGCACGACGTCCGGCACCGCGGTGCCGGTGCCGAGGTCAAGCCGTTCGAGATGCCCGAGATGGGCTTTGCCGTCCGGGCCATCGTGGGCCTGGACGGTCTGCACACCGCCAACACGCTGGCCCTGGGCGCCGCGTACGACGCGTCGCTGTCGGTGCCCGATCAGGGCCCGCTCGGCGCGGACCTCCTGGCACAGGCGAAGGACACGCCGTTGACCCGTGCCGGCACGGGGGCGGCCCAGAGCCTGGAGGACGGCACGTCCAACGGGGCGCTGACGGCCTTCTTCCATCGGACTCTGACGCCGGAGGGCTACCAGGTGGCGGGGCTGGCCGACCGCGGCTTCTTCGGCGGTGCGGACGGCAGTCTCGCAATTTACTCCAAGCCTGACTTCACCGGCGCCCGGCTGATGGCCGTCGCGGACGGAATGAAGTTTGAGACGCCCAAGCGGGACGTGCACGGCATCGGTTCGTCCTCCTCCCGTGTCGGTGCGGCCGAACACATCCTGACCGCCGGGCCGACCACCTCCTCCCCGGCGGTCGGCACCAGCCAGATAGGCAGCGGTTCGGGCTCGCAGGAGGTCGACTCCGTGACCATCGGCCCGGCGGGTGAGCGGCTTGCCTCGGTGAACGTCAAGCCGGACAAGGGCCGGGCGTTCCTGTTTGCTATCCCCGCGAAGTGGCTGTCGATCGCGCAGGTCCACCACCACGTGAAGGACAGCACCCCGGTCAAGGCGGTCCGCAGCGCCTTCGGCAACCCGCAACGGGAGCCGCAGGCAATGGAGACCGACGCCACGGTGCTGGCCTGGGTGCGCGAGGACGTCGCCCGGCAGCTCGGCCTGGTCGACGGCGTCAACTTCCCGACCAAGGTGGCCGAGTCCTGGGACTCGGTCAGCAAGGCGGACAAGAAGTGGACTGCCGCCGACAAGGCGTACTGGGACCTGCGCCGCGGCGACGCCGCCAAGCGGGAGGCCGAACTGGCCGCCGCCGAGGAGGTGCTGAACACCCTCACTCACGGTGACCCGCAGCCCGTGCCGACGGTGGAGGACGCCCTCGAGGCGCTCCACGCGCTCGAAAGGCAAGACGACTGGGCCGAACCCGCCCACGACGGCTGGGCCCAGGTGCTGTCCGAGCAGATCGAACAGGCGCGGACAATGCTGGACCGGGCGCGGCAGGTCGCCGCCGCCCAGGACGCGCGGGACGCCGCGCAGCAGCGGCTCGACGAGGTCAAGGCCGACCTGGATGCCCATCTCGGCTACGCTGAGGCCCTCTCGGAGGAGTACGCCCGAGTGCGCGGGCTCGCCGACCGGCTCACCAGCTGGTACCAGCTGCAGGCCTCCCCGCAGGGCCGCGACCAGATCAAGGACATCCCCGAGCCGGCCAAGGCGGTCCTCTCCGCACCGCCGGCCCCCGAGGTGAGGGACAAGCCGGAGACGAAGCCCAAGACGAAGCAGAAGGCTCCCGCGACCCCGGCGCCGAAGGCCGCGCGGCAGGACGCCGACGTGAGACAGGCGCACACCAGTGCGCCCTGGCTGCGCCAAGGCGCAACCGACCAGCAGCGGCAGTTCGACGCGGCGGCAGACCACCGCACCCTCACCGTCACGGAACCCGACGGAAGCAGCCGGATCTTCGACCTGCACCAGCCGCAGGATGACGGAAACGGCTTCTACGCCGCTGTCCTTAAGGCCAGGGGCGGCCGCTCCGGGGACTCCGCAACCCTGGCGGGGAGGGTCGCCCGCAGCCGGCATCTGCCGGAAGGGGCCCGTCTCGACCCTCAGGCGGTCTTCTACAGCTGGGAACTGGACGCCGCAGTGGACCGAGCCTTCCCGTACGAACCCGAACTGCGCAGGCGGGTCCGGCACTCGGCGGCGAGCGGCGGACAGCTGCCGAAGAACGTGACCCGCAACCTGGTCAGGACCAACCTGCGGACGGCGCGCGGCTGGGACGCGGAGACGGCCGACGTGGCCGCCCGGCTGACCGCGCAGACGCTGGAGGTGGACCTGACCGTGGTCCAGGAGGACGGCTCCCACCAGTCGTACTCCGGTGCGTCCGCCGACACCTCCGACCCCCTTCCGCAGGTGACCGTCTACCGGCGCGGCGACGCATACCTCGCCGCCGTCCCACGCGCCGCCGAGACCTGGAAGGGCAAGGGGGTAGACCGCTCGCAACTCGCGGAGCTGCCGGACAGCGGTGCCGTCCCGCAGACGGAGGCGCACGTTGGCACGTACGACGAGGCCGTGAGCGAAGCGATCGCGAATGAGCCGGCGTTGCACGGTCTGACCCTTGACGAGGTCAAGACGGCCCTCGATATCCAGCAGCGGGTCGATCCGCCGACGCCGATCATCGGCCATGACGTGGTGGCGCAGGCGTCGCGGGAGCGGCGGATGAAGGCTCTGGGTCAGATCGCGCGGGCCGTTCGCGAGGACGGCGTGGACGCGGCCAAGGCCATGGCCAAGGCCAAGGCCAGGGAGCTCGGCGAGAACGCCGGCCGCCGGGGGCTGTACGCGGGCGGCCTGCAGCCGACAGCGGCGCAAGATTCGGTGACGGCGGGCGAGACATTGAAGGCCCAGATCGCGCGCCAGACACCGGTCGAGCCGGTGGAGCGGCAGTGGTTCGACCGCTTCAGCCGCGAGCTGGCGCGGCCGGTGGTCCGGCCGAACCCGACCGGCACCGAGCCCCAGCCCGAGCTCGTCTCTGTCGCCGACACCTCGCACACCGAGTCTGTTGAAGCCATGACACAGTTCGCCGAGGCCGTCGGGGAGCTGACCGCCGCGTTCTCGAGCCGGTGGGCGGTCCAGGAGCGGATCGCGGGTGCGGGTTCCTCGGCGGACGCGCAGTCGGTCGATGCGCACCAGCAGCGTCTGGCCGCCGCGGAGTCGCGATTTGACGCCGCCGAGCGGCGGATGGTGGAACTGGGGCTGGGCGACCTCTCGGGCAGGGACGACGCGCTGCTCCCGGACGAGATGCGCGATCTTCCGGCGCCGGCGTTCCGTGTCGCCATGGTCCGGGCCGAGGAACTCCTGGGAGCCCCGGCTGTGGCGTTCGGCTCGGAGCGGCACGTGCGGGTGATGCGTGACGCCCACGCTGTGGCGCGGATCGCCGTGGCGGCCCAGCTCGTGGGGGGCGGAGAGGCGGCGGCCCGGGCGGTCGCGGCGGAGTTCTCCGAGCAGCTCGGGACACATCCGGGAAAGATGATCGGGGGAGCGCTGACGGTGGCGGGCGTTAACCTGACCGAGCAGTTCCGGAAAGCGACGAAGGAGCTGGAGGAGGAGTACGAGCACGAGTTGCGGCTGCTGCGGAGCCAGCTCGAGTGGAAGACCCGTCAGGCGGATGCCGCGAGTAGTTCGTCGGTCGTCGGCAGAATCTGGGGGGTGCTGGGATGGCGCTCCCCGCAGCTCGCCGGGCCCCAGTGGGATGGCGAATCGGAGAGCGATCTCCAGGATGAGATCGCGAAGCTGCCCGACCGCATGCTGCGACAGCAGAAGAAGTTCCTCGCTGACCAGATCTCGGCCATCGAGAGGAGCCTGCAGCAGGAGCATCACAGCTTGGCGCTGAGCGCGGCGGAGCGGCGCGCCTATGCGCATGATCGCGACCGCATTCAAAAGCGGCTGGCGAGACTGATCGTGGAGCCGACCGGGCACCGGGGGTACCACGCCGTGCTGGACGCCGAGGTGGGCAAGCACCCCCAGTTCGGTGCGAAGCGGCAGCAAATCAAGGTCGACACCTACACGGACCTCGCACGGGGCCTGCTGGGCTGGATCGCGGCGAAGCCGAGCCGACACCAGGAGAAGGAACTCGCCCTGCGGGTGGAGTCCGAGGGGCATGTCGAGCAGCTCCTGGACATCCTGATCGTCCGCATCCACGCACATGTGCGGGCCCTCCCGAACGGGGAGAGGATGCTCGGTGAGATGGAATCGGGCGTGTCGCACGTCGATGGCAGGGAACTGGGCACCTACCTCCGGCACTTCCGGGCGAAGAATCTACCCGAGGACCTCCGGCACCTGGCGACGACCGTGTGGGAGCGGGGTGGCATGGCGGGAGTCCTGCGTGATCCCGCCGGGTTCGGCATACGCGACAAGATGATGGTTCTGCACGACCTCATGGAGTACTTCAAGGAGTCCCGCCACTACCCGGTGACGTACGGCACCCGGCGGTTGCCCGACGATCGTCGAGAGGAGGAACAAAGCACCACCCGCGTCGACGAGCACGGCCGCCGCACCTCCTCCACGGCCGATCGCGCTCAGAACCGCCTCGATGACGGCACGACCCACCCGTCGACGCGGGACGAGAACGCGGCGTCGACGATTCTCGCGCGCGAGCTGCGTATCCCCGTGTGGGCGGGGCAGTCGTTCACCGCGATGCGCATGTTCAAGCTGGCGCAATGGGCCGGGGCGTCACAGCACGAGATCGCCGCGGTTGCCTGGGGGATCTTCGCTTTCTGGCGGCTGCACTACGACCACCGGGAGGAGCTGGCCTACCACACGCTGCATGAGACGCTGGATATCGCCCAGAACTTCGGGGTGCCGTATTCGCTGCACGACCAGGCGGCGGGGCTGCGCGATGTGACGGTCGAGCACCTCCTCACGTACACGGAGGCCCAAGCCGCGGACTTCGCGGGTCTGGCGATGCGCGTCTACAGGGCTGTCGACGCCCTGTCGTCGAGTGGCTGGGTGCCGACAGACATGGAGGAAGCTCTGGAAGAGCTGCGCGATGCCGCCCTCTACCTGACAGTGCACGCCTCGGTGATCGGGCGCGACGTGGGTCCGGCGCGGTCGCTGGTGGGCGGAGGGCTCACGGAACCTGCGATCCGGGACGTGATCCGGTTGGTAGACCACGTACACAAGGGCCTTGCACGGCAGAAGGAGGTGGCGAAGCACGAACGCGTCATGCGGCTCGGCCTCGACGGCGGCTCGCGCGACCACGGACTGGACCCGCAGGCCGAGGGCTGGGAGACGGGCCGCGAGATCACGATCATGGCCGAGCGCCACGGCTTGCCGGAGCGGGAGCTGGAGCACCTGTTCGCCATGCCGGAGAGCGGCAAGGGCGCGGAGGTGTTCCACGCGTTCAGCCGGCCGTTCCTGCACTCGTCGCGGTCGTATGGTTACGAGGTCGGTTCCGCCGGGACGGTGCTGCTGCCGGACGGCAGGGCTCTGCGGGGGCGTTGGACGCGGTTCGGGGACGATTTCCTGCACGAGCAGGGGTACGTGCTGCGGGGCGACAACGGCTGGATCGGTCGTGTCGCGAACTGGGAGGAACTGCGGGCGATCCTGCCGCGGGACGCGGTGGCGTACGAACTGGCGGCGGACGAGTCGCGGATGCGCGTCGTGCCCGCGGACGGGGCGGGCCGCGCCGTCGTGCTGCCGCTGACCGGGGAGCGCGCCGACGCCGGTGTGTGGACCGCTGGGTCGGAGGTTCACGAGCCGGCCGAGGCGGTAACCCAAACCGACCCCGTCACCGCGGTCAAAGCGGCCGAGCAGGTGGATTTGTTGGGCGTCCGGTCGGTCTCGCGGGAGGCGGACGACGGATTGCTGCGGTCGGAGGGTTCGCGGATCGTTGGGGGCGCCGGTGACGGTGTGGCCCGTGCCGCCGAGACCTCGGCGCCCGGGGAGGGCGGGTCGCTGGATGAGTTGTATGGTCCGGCGGTTCAGCCGAAGACGGTGAAGCGCGGCGAGAAGGACGACGCCGTTCCGCCTCAGGTCCGTCTGAATCCTCTGTGGTACCGGGTGGAGGACTTCAAGCCGGCGTTGTTGGAGCGCGGCGGTGTCTGGGCGTACGCGATCGATGAGGACGGGCAGTTCTTCATCGGTAGTGAGGATGTCTGGTCGATTGCGGGCGAGGAAGAGCGCAAGGAGCTCTTCGACGCGATGAGGACCGCTCACCCCGATCTCACGATGGAGCAGCTGAAGGGGTACCTCAACGATCAGGGCGTGCCGACCGTCGCCGCGGGGTTCGACGAGTCCGGCACCACCGTGATCGGTTCTGCTCGTGTCGGTGGTGAGCTGTTCCGTGATCCGATCACGGGTCAGTGGACGATCGACGCGTCCAGTCGTTATGTGGGCCCTGCCGTCCGCCCCGGTGTGGAGGCGGCCACCGTTTCCCGGTGGGTGCGCAACGCGGCCGAGGCCCTCAGTTCCGCCCTCGGCATGGCGATCCGGGCCAGGGACGCGGAACAGCCCACCATCGCCCACGGCGCGCATGTCGCGGGCACCGGCACCAGGAAACTGGACCGCGACTACGGTCCCCTGGCGGGCCCGAAGAAGGTCAAGGACCGTGAGCGCGACCACGTGGCGCTCGACCAGGTCCGCCTCAACCCGCTGTGGTACCGGCTGGAGGACTTCAAGCCGGCGCTGCTGGAGCGCACGGACGGCGTGTGGCACTACGCCGTCGACGAGGACGGGCGGATCAGTATCGGCAGCGACCAGGTCCTGTCGGTGATGACGCCGGAGGAGCTCGACGAGCTCTGGTCGCACATGCGGCAGGCGGATCCGGAGCTGACCCTGGAGCAGCTCAAGGCGGGCATCGACAACCAGGGGCATCCCACGGTCGCGGCCGGCTTCCGTGAGGACGGCACCACCGCCGTCCGGCCCGCGCGGGTCAGCGGAGAGCTCTCGTACGATCGCGCCTCGGGGGCGTGGGAGCTGACGGACAAGTCCGGCCGGTACATGAGCAACAAGATCCGGCCGAGTGTCGACGCGGGGGAGGCGCAGCAGTGGCTTGCCAACACCGCGCGGCGCATGAGCGAGCATCTCGGCGTCCCCGTGAAGCCCGTCCTCTTCAAGAACGCGGCGGCACCGGCGGTCACCGTGCCGCATGAGGCCGCGGCGGTCCACACGGCCGGCGCGGACAAGCAGGCCGACGCGCACAAGCCCGCCGAGCAGGTCGAGGCCCCTGCCGTGAGCCACGCCGTCGACGCCGACCAGCAGGCCAAGGCGGTCGACCTCCTGGACCCGGAGCGCTTCCGCGCGCACACCACCGATCCCGCGGCCTCCGGCAGCCGGTCGTTCTCGCGGGTGGTGGCCTTCGACCGGATGCTGCACGACTACCAGGCGATCGACGAGCACGATCACGCGCAACGTGCCACGGCGCTCGACGGCATCGTCAAGCAGGCCCGTTCCTACGTGACCACCACGAAGGACGAGTTCCGGCGCCAGGTCGTGCAGCAGTTGGTCGAGCAGGCCGAGACCCGGGCGGCCGCGTACCGCGGGCAGGCAGAACCCAAGGAGGCGCCGGCCGGCACCACGGAGGTGTCGCCGACCGGTCCGCTCGGCTACCGCGAACGCATCGCGCTCGCCAAGCGCGAGTGGCAGGGGCCGGTGGCCGAAGAGGTGGCGCGGTTGGAGGCGACCCTGCTGGAGGCCGGTCCGGGTGCCCGCTCGCTGGTGATGGGCGTGGTGCCCGGCGAGCAGCTGTGGGCGGTGAACGTGCTCGGCACGGTGCGCTGGCTGGAGCAGAGCACGGCGCAGGCGACGCAGCCCCCGCAGTCCGCGCACGCCACGGTGGTCTCGATCGACCTCGACCCGGGCGCACGGCTGATCAAGCCCGACGCGCGGTTGCTCGACGCCGGCGACCAGACGTCGCGCTTCTGCGAGCTGGTCGTGGGCGGTGATCTGCGTCACGTCGTGTGACCGACGCCCCCGCGTGAAAGCGCCGGGGCCGCGGGACCGGTGGTAACCGGCCGCGGCCCCGGCGTCGGCATTCAGGCCGCGTTTCCGTGAGCCTGCCGTGGGCGGGGAGCTGCGGCACGCCGCGTGGGGGAGGCCCCGCACATGAAAGCGCCGGGGCCGCGGGACCGGTGGTAACCAGCCGCGGCCCCGGCTCTCGGGGCTCAGCAGGACGTCAGCGGGACAAGTCCCCCAGCCCCGTGCGGAGCGACTCCAGCATGGGGACGAACTGCTCCTCCTGCCGGGCGGCCAGGGCGTGCTGCGCGTCCCGTACGGCGGAGACGATCATGTCGGCCAGGCCCTGGGCATTGCCCGGGTCGGCCACGACCGAGGAGATCGCCAGGTCCCGCAGCATGCCCTTGCTGTCGACGGTCGCCTTCACCGCGCCGCCGCCGGCTGTGCCCTGGACGGTCAGCGCGCGGAACTCCTCCTGTGCGCGGGTGAGGTGCTGCTGGATCCGGCGGGTGTTGTCCAGCAGCTTCTGTATGGCGTGGCCGTCGTCGAGGTCCATGTCTTCCGTTCCGATCGTGTGGGGGCCGTCGTGCTGTGGGGCACCGCCGTCCTTCGAGCTTATGCGGCAGTCAACTTCGGGTGCCGGACAAGACCACCGAGGTCACCGGTTTCACCCGCCTGCTGGCGCCGTTCGACCTGGCCGGCGTCGTGGTGACCGCCGACGCTCTGCATACCCACCGCGACCACGCCAGGTGGCTGGTGGACGAGAAGAAGGCGCACTACGTGCTCGTGCTCAAGCGGAACCAGCCGACGCTGCACGATGCGCTGCGCTCCTTGCCATGGAAACAGGTGACCGCGCGGCGCTACGAGCGCGAGAGCGGACACGGGCGGCGCGAGACCCACTCGGTGCGCACCCTCACCGTCACCGACCTCGGCCTGGACTTCCCGCACGTGGCACAGGCGGCGAAGATCCACCGGCACCGCACCGACCTCAAGACCGGCAAGATCACCCGCAGACCGTCTACACCATCACCAACCTTCCGTCACGCGCGGCTTCGCCGCAGGTAATCGGCCAACTCGCCCACTCGCAGTGGGGTATCGAGGCTGTGCACCACGTCAGAGACACCACCTTCAGCGAAGACGCCTCGAAGATCCGAACCGGCACGGGCCGGAGAACATGGCCACGCTGCGCAACTTCGCGATCAGCACCCTGCGCACCGCCGGGCATCGCGGCATCGCCTCCAGCCTGCGCGAGGTCTCCTACACGCCCTTCACCCGCCCGCTGAACCTGATCGGCCTGCCCTGACCAGCGACGCCACATGATCATCACGACTTTGAATCAGCCCTGTCGTCGGACCGGAGTCGAACAGAGATCCCGATCTTGCCATGGCGCGCAGGCCATGAAAAGTCACGCCAGTCGATGCCCCAGCGCCGATGTGTTTGAAGGCGAATGACGGTCAGCACCGAAGTGTTTGGCGTCCCCGTATCGCGATCGCAAGCTGAGGCCGGACAACTCCTGCTACTTAAGTATCGGGTCACGTCGACGAAAGACGGCTGCCCAGTGCTTTGAGGGCTCTCTAGCCTGGAAGCGGACGGATAGCAACCACAATCCGAGTGGTGGCCGCAGGACTGGCCATGAGAGCGCGCAGTTGCGCGGTTCCATGTTTGCTCCGTCGTTTCGAACTCACAGGAGACCACGTGGCGCCCCAGCCCAAGCCGCAGGAGCCGGCCCTGCTCGACGGAGCATCTTCGCGCTTTGCGGACGCCTTCACGCGACGCACCACACAGCTTCGCGAAGGGGGCGTTCCGGGCGTGCGCCCGTGGACTTGGATAGCAGGTGCCGTCGCCTTCACGGCATGTGTGGTTCTGATCGTCTTTGCGGTCGCGTCGTTCGGAACCGGCCCCGACAAGAAGGACACCGTAAATGCGGAGACGGTTGCCTTGCGGCCCAGCGTGTCGCCGTCGAACGGTTCGCCGTCCGGCACTCCGTCGACGCCGGCTCCATCGGGGTCGCCGAGACGTCCGGTCGGCGCTGGCGGGCAGTCTCCCCGAGGGAGTGACAGCAACACTGTGGCTGAGGGTACCCGCAGTGCCACCCCGAGCCAGGGTTCCTCTGCACTGAACTCTTCATCCCCGCGACCGCAATCCGGTGCCACTACTCGTGCGGGGGCCGGTTCCGGAAGTTCGCGCGGAGTCGGTGGCGGGGCCTCGGCCAGGGCCACACAGCAGGCGCAGGGCACCACGTACCCGGGTGTCGCCGTTTACAGTCACGCCAGCGGCCGCTGCGTGACCGCAGCCGGTGCCCGGACCTCACCGGCCAAGGTCGGCACATCTCTTGAGATCCGAGACTGCGCGGGAGGTTCGTGGCAGAAGGTCGACTTTCGTTCCGACGGAACTGCGCGAATGTTCGGCCTCTGTATGGAAATCGCGTGGGCTTCTCAGCAGAATGGTGCCGCTATCCAGCTTGCAAAGTGCAACGGTGGTTGGGCGCAGCAGTTCTGGCTCAACGGCTCGCATGACTTGGTGAACAGCGAGATCGGCAAGTGTGTCGATGTCACTGACGGGCACACTGTAAACGGGACGAGGCTCCAACTGTGGAGCTGTGCCGGCACTGACAACCAGAAGTGGAGCAAATACTGATCCACGTCCGGTCTCATGGTGTCCGCCGTGATTCCCTTTTGTGAGCTGGTACTCGTCCCAAGGCGGAGCCGACGCCCGTGTCACGCGGATCAGCGGACTTGCTCTGCTCGGCATCTTCATCCGTTCGACCGTCGAGGTATCTCTCCCCCCCCCGGGACGATGTCCAGTCAACGCAAGTGGAGCACACACATGGATCGTGGCAGCAGCTTCGACGTACAAAGGCTCCTGGCTACTGCCAGGGAACTTCAAGAGAAGGTGGCGCGGGCCCAGGAGGACTTGCAGACGGCAACCTTTCAGGGCGTGTCAGGGGGCGGCGCCGTCCGGGCGACGCTCAACGGCCGGGGCGACCTCGAGGGCTTGTCTATCTCGTCGGCAGTTGCCGACCCCGGCAACACGCAGGGGCTGGCTGATCTGATCGTCTCCGCCGTTCGCCATGCACAGCAAACGCTGGTTGCTCAGAATGAGCAGCGGCTGCTTCCTATGTTCGAAGGGCTCAATACGGAACTACGAAGTCTCCCGCGTTGAGCGACTCGGATCCGACCCGGGATGACTGCAGCTGAGAAGCCGTCGTCGACACGCGCAACCACGATGCGCGGCAGGATGTTCCGAGCAGGCGCGGATCGCCACTGTCCCTGGCTTCTCCAGTACTCGGCAGAGAGCCCTGTGCGCCTGAATTATCCCTAAGGTACCTTAGCCCTGCTGATCGCGCATTTGAAGGCAGGGTATCTGGAATTCGTCCCTTTCCGGGCAACGCGGGGGCGCGTGCTTTTTGTGAGTGGCGAACTTGCGTCTGACGTGATATGTAAGTGGATGTGATTCAGGTGCATTGCGCGGTTGCCTTCACAGGTGTCCCCATGGCTGCGCAGTGAGCCACCGAGAGCGGATATGGTCGCCTTTATGCGCTCGAAGAGTGGAGAGACTGGAGCACACCGGTTGTCCCGGCTCCCGCTTCCGGCGGAGCCGGGACAACCGCCTCCGCCCTGTGGCTGCTGGGCCTTTCGTGGCTCGCTCGGAGCGACGGAGAAAGTTCCGAAACGTCTGTTGCGGCAGTGTCCGCCGACGGACGTGGGATATGGCGGATACCGATCGCAACAGCAGTCGTCGTATTGGCTGGCGAGGTCGCGTGCAAGGGCCGCACTCGGCAAGAATGAGGAATTCACCCAGGAGGGCGGAACGCCTACTTCCAGTCAAGGGTGAGCTGATGGTTCAGCCGATCTCACCACGGATCGAGAAGAAATCGGAACTCATGCGGTCTGATACTTGCACGGATCCTTATTGTCATTCGGACACCGGTTGGAAACTTCATGCTAGTCGAAGTGTCGTGCATTAACGGCGTCTAGCGCGTCTGGTAGGAAGGATCGGCATGTCATTCTCAGACGCCTCTGTGCGGTCGTCATGGGCCAGGATCGACGCATGGCTTCGGCGCCACGCACCCGCGTCGTTTGCCGAGTTGGCTCCAGGAGCCTCCGCGGACGAGATTGAGTCAGCGCAGGCACAGCTGGGTCTGCGATTTCCTGCTGAACTCCTGGAGTCGTTGGCCTGCCACAACGGAGCGGAGAAATACTCCGGTGTCCTGCCCGCCGGAGCTCCTCTCGGATCGGCCGAGGCTGTGGACGTCTGGCAGATGCGCATGAGGCTTTCAGGAGAGGACGAGGAACCGGGCGGGAGCGACGGCGAACCGTGGTGGCATTGCAAGTGGATCCCCTGGTCCGAGACGGACGGTGACGTCCAGGTCATCGACATGCGGGTCGGTCCGGATCGGGGCAGGATCGGCTGGGCCGTGCGCGACGACTGCGGGCGGTTTGGCGAGGGCTGGGGTTGGTCCTCCTTGGGGACCTACCTTCATGAAGTCGCTGAAACCCTGGAGGTTGGCGGAACCGTGGGAGATTTGGGTCCCTACCTCACTTCGGAGTCGAAATTGATCTGGCTCCCTCCGGATGAAGCAGAGTACTGGGAACTTGCCCCGACTCCCGTTTCTCGGGATGCCTGATGAGCAGCTGGATGGCTCAGGTACACCTCTGGTGAGGGTGGACGCGCTCACTGCCACGTGTGGCGACACCGCGGCCTCGGCAAGCCGAGGCCGCGGTTCCACACTTCGAAGCTCCGAGTGTTCGTGTGGAAATTCCTGAGGCTTCCGCTCCTGCGCCAGGCGTTCGAAATATTTGTTTTCAGCAGTCACACGGGGTCAGGGGCATTCGCCATGTCCTGGAAGGCGTGAATCCCCCCGAGTGGCAGATGGCAGAAGCACCTTATTCCGGTCAGTGAGCCGAGAGAAGACGGCGGTGCGAGCGATGGATCCACTGCGCAGCCGGGCTCGTCGGGCCAAGGGCTGATCAGATCGGAATCGGCTCCTGTGCGACCCATTGGTCTCTTAACTCTGTGCCGACCGAATTGGATGGATCAGGAGTCTCGAATTGGACTGTCTGTAGCTTTCCTGGTGTCTTCTCGCATTATGAAGCAGGTCGGGTGGAAACCGTGTACGAGTGCACCTTGGTAGCGGAGTGTGAGATGCGGGCTTCCTGGACTGCACGGTAGGCCCGGAAGCCGGCTCCACGGTCGGGGAATGTTGATTTCAGGAGACACGCAGATCGTGCATGTGGCCTATCAGCGCCATTTAAAGGTGGAAGATCGCCACGACGCGGCTGAGGCGTTGCTCTGGTCGAAGGTGGTTCGTTCACGGCAGGACTGTCGGAATCGTCAAGGGTCATAGCGTGGTATCGATTTAAGGTACCTGTGCACCAAAAGAAGGGGCTACGGAGGGTGAAACGGCGTCGCGTACGGGCCAGGCTTGACGCGGGCGGTTCGATCGGTGAGGAGTACGCGGTGCACGGTGTGCAGGAGCGGCAGGGGTGAGTTCCGTCGAGTCGTCCCGAGGCTTGTGCTGGCTAGCCGCCTCAGCCGGCTGGGGCGCAGCCGCGGCGGTGGGCGTGTTGTGGATGCATGCACAGCGCCGGATGAGGATGCTGCCGAAGACGCGGGGTGAGCCGCCGGTGAGCGAGCAGCGTGATCGGGCCGAATGGGCCCGGGCTGAGGAGCGCCGTCGTATCGCCCGCGAACTGCACGATGTCGTTGCGCACCGGGTCGCATTGATGGTGTTGCATGCCGGAGCACTTGAGGTCAATGCTGCTGACCCGCGGACGGCAGAGGAGGCCTTGTTGATCCGCATCACTGGGCGGGAAGCGATGCAAGAATTGCGTGAGGTACTGGGAATGCTGCGTGATCCCGACGGTGTACGGGTGTTGGGACCCGATTTGGCCCCGCAGCCGACGCTGGACGACTTGGACCAGCTTCTGGAAGCCAGCTGTGCTGCAGGGCTGCCGGTGTCCCGTATGGACGAAGGCGAACCTCGGCCCGTGTCGCTTTCTGCGCAGCGCACTGCGTACCGGGTTGTGCAGGAATCTCTTACCAATGTGGCCAAGCACGCCGGGGCTGCACCGACCACGGTCACTCTGCGGCACGAGCGTCACCAATTGGTGATAACCGTGGAGAATTCTGCTCCCTCGAAACCGGTGGAGCTTCCACCTACGAGTGGCCTGGGGCTCGTCGGTCTCACCGAACGCGTTGTGCTTGTAGGCGGAAGCATCGACGCGCGGCCCAGTCTGAACGGCGGTTTCACTGTGACGGCGCGGATCCCCAACGTTCCGCCGTGCTCCACTGGGCAGGGGGTGCCGGAGTGATCCGCGTGCTGGTGGTCGACGACGAGGCGCTGGTGCGTTCCGGGCTACGGATGATCTTGGAAGCGGCTGGAGACATCTCCGTCGTTGCCGAGGCCCGTGATGGAGCCGAGGCGGTGCATGCGGCGCGGCAGTGCCGGCCTGATGTGGTCCTGCTGGACGTGAGGATGCCCGGAATGGATGGGCTCGCCGGAGCTGCGGCGCTGGCTGAGATCCCGGATCGTCCTCGAGTGATCATGCTGACCACGTTCCACCGGGACGAGTACGTTCATGCTGCACTGCGATCAGGCGCTGTGGGCTTTTTGCTGAAAGACACACCTCCCCACGACCTGGCCGAAGCCGTACGCATTGTGGCTGCGGGGAACGCGATGCTGTCGCCGACGGTCACGCGCCGTCTGATCACTTCATTTGCCCAGCGTGGTCCGTCCGTAGCTGATCAGGCTCGTGCCCGGTTGAACGTGCTGACCGATCGAGAATGCGAAGTGATTCGGGCCGTGGCGCGGGGGCTGTCGAACGCTGAAATCGGCAAAGAGCTGAGTATGGCCCAGGCGACAGTGAAAGCGCACGTCAGCCGAGCGCTTGCGAAGCTCGGTTTGAACAACCGCGTTCAGGCGGCGATCCTGGCGCACGACGCCCGCTGGGACAAAGTGGCGCCTGAATTGCCCACAGGAGTGTCCCGCGTCAAGTAATTGGCAGGTTTTCGGGTTCAGGAAACGTGGGGGCGCGTGGGTCGGCCTGGCCGGTGTGGACGTCGTGGGGCCGGTTCCAGGCGAGTGCCTCGTGCAGGCGGACCGTGTTGTATTCAAGCCGGTAGTCCTCGGCGTGGCGGACCAGGTCGAGGGCGTCGGGTATCTCCTCCAGGAACAGCTTCTCGTATTTCAGAGAGCCGAAGCCGCGCTCGCGTGATCCTTCTGCCCCGGCGTGCAGACCCGGGTGCGGACGTGCCGCAGCTCGGGCCTGGTGGCGATGAACGCCTCGAACCGGAACGAGGGGAACGAACCGCCGTTGTCGGTGACGATGGTGACGAGCGGCTGGACCGCGCCGTCGGTGTCGCGCGGAGCAATCTCCTCCAGCGGCCTGCCGCCCAGCAGTTCGGCCTAATTGATGGCGAGTTCGGCGGCGGCGATGGCGTCATGCTGGTTTGCGGTGGGCGCGATGTGTCAGCCTACTGACACGAAAAGTTCGGAGTGTGTGAGGTCAGACGGCTTCGATGGGTTCAAAGCGGAGGGTCAGGCCGAGGCTGTTGGCTTCCTTGATCATGCGGCGCATGGCGCGTTCGGGGTTGCGCTTGGCGAAGTAGTCGGCGCCCAGTTCGCGGTAGGCGACCTGGTCGTCGAGCACGTGCCAGATCGCGGTGGCGAGCTTGTGCATGACGGCGACCAGGGCGCGTTTTGCGCCGCGGCGGGAGGCGATGCGGCGGTAGAAGACGGCCAGGTAGGAGTCCTTGTTGCGGATTGCTGCCATGGCGGCGACCCCGAGCAGTCGCTTGAGGCTGGTGTTGCCGTGCCGGGTGCGCCCGGAGCGGTTCACGCCGGCGGACTCGCTCTGCCCGGGGCAGACCCCGATCCAGGAGGCGAGGTGGTGGGCGGTGGCGAACTGGGCCATGTCCCCGCCGGTCTCGGCGATGACGATCTCGGCCGCGAGGCGGCTGATGCCGGGGATGGTGTCCAGCAGGTCGAGGGCGCGCTCTTGAGCGGCCAGCAGTTCGGCGATCCGCGCATCGAACATCGCGACCGTCGCGTTGAGGTGGTCGATCTGGTCGAGGTAGTGGCGGACCATGAACGCGTGGTGGGGCGTGAAGTCCCCGTCCAGGGCCTCGACCAGTTGTGGGATCTTGGCGCGGGCCTGGCGGACGGTAAGGTCAGCCAGCCGCTCCGGGTCGCGCTCGCCAGCGACCAGCGCTTCGAGGATCGCCCGGCCCGAGACGCCCACAACGTTCGACAGGACCGAGGTCAGCTTGAAGCCGGTGTCCTCCAGCTCCTTCTCCAACCGCTGGGCCTCCGCGCCCGCGGCCCGGACGACCTCGGTCCGACGACGGGTCAGATCCCGCAGTTCCCGGACGGCGCGGGGCGGAACGAAGGAGCCCATCACCATGCCCGAGGCCCCCGCGCGGGCCAAGAACGCCGCGTCGCTTGGATCGGTCTTGCGGCCCCGGATGCCCTTCAGGTGGGAGGGGTTGACCAGCATCAGGTTCAGGTGTGGCTGCAGCAGGTAGTAGACGCTGCGCCAGTAGTCCGAGGTCGCTTCCATCACCACGACCTCGACCCGGCGTTCGACCAGCCAGGCCAGCAAGCGGCGGATCTCGGCCTGGGTAGTGCCGAACCGCTCGGTCTCCAGGCTCCACCGGCCCGCGTGCGTGGTGCTGGGGGTGCGCACGCAGCCGAGCAGGAACCGCTTGCCCAGGTCCACCCCTGCCGACCGCAGATGGATGACCTCGTCCTTCACGTCCAGCCGGGCCATAACCGGCTCCCTCCCACGCAGTGACGCATGAACGCAACGAGTGGCCCGGAGGGGTCAACGGGACGAAGCGGAGACTGACACGCGTGCTCCGGGCGCCGGTCGGCGACCCTGGCACAAACCCGTGGTTCCCTCAGCGACCCCCAAAACCATCCTGACTTACGAGCTCACCGGCATCGCAGTAGCACCGGCCTGGCCGGGACACCCGGGCCCATTTTCCCAGCCACGAGGTGATCACGTCAGTGACTCTGGGTTCCTGACTTGTAATGCGTGATGTCGTGGGGTGCTGACAGGTCGTGATCGTCGCGGTACACCACGGTCATGAGGTACGTGCAGGGTGGTGGGCTGACTGCCGAGCGGAGGGCGTTTCGCGAGCAGATCCGTCTGGATGCGGGCGAGTTGTTCGCGGTGGTTGCGGCAACGCCGAGGTGGCGAAGGTGCTGCGGGTTCATGTGCGTTCGGTGCAGCGCTGGCGGCGTGAGTGGGCGGAGCGGGGTGAAGCGGGCCTGGTCTCCAAGGGGTCGGCGTCCTTGCCCAAGCTCAGTGACGAGTTGTTCGTGAAGCTGGAGGCGGCTTTGGCGTTGGGGGCGGTGGCGCACGGCTGGTCTGACGAGCGCTGGACGCTCGCGCGGATCAGGACGCTGATCGGGCGGATGTTCCACAAGAGCTACACCGTGCCCGGGGTGTGTCTGTTGCTGCACCGGCACGGCTGGTCGCCCCAGGTCCCGGCTCGCAGGGCCGTGCAGCGCGACGACGAGGCGGTCGCGACGTGGGTGAAGGAGACCTGGCCGGCCGTGGAACCACTGCGGCGGCGCTCGGGGCCTGGACCGTCTTCGCCGACGAGGCCGGGTTCTCGATGACGCCGCACACCGCCCGCACCTGGTCCCGCACAGGCGTCACCCCGGTGATTCGGGTCAACGGCGGCAGCAGACGTCACCTGTCGGTTGCCGCTCTGTGCTGCTACAAGCCCGGCGAGCGGCCGCGGTTGGTCTTCCGGTGCACCGGTGACCGGCGGGCCGACGGCCGCAAAGGCTTCTCCTGGAAGGACTTAGGGCTCGCAGAGAATCAACACGCCGATTTGATGTCTGCGTGGGTGGGGTCGGTGGCTCGCGGCGTGAGGTAGTTCATCACGTCGGCAGGGGTGCGGAAGCGGGCTGTCGAAGCGGCGATGTGGTGGCCGTGGCGCTCGAGGAGGGGTCGGACCTCGTTGACCGCACCAGTGATGGTGCTCCTGTCGACGGCGAAGAGTCGGCCGATGAGGTCCTGGGTGCCGACTTTGCGCTGGTAGAGCACAGTGGCCAGGATCCGGTCAGCCGGGGAGAGCTTCGGCTTGGCTCCTGCTCCGGGTGCCCGGCGGCGCTCGCCGCCGCGTTGACGATACCGGCCCAGCTCGTGCTCCGCTTGCAGGGCGGGCGTCAGCTCATTGACCAGGGAATTCAGTTGGGTTCCTGTCATGCCCGTCAGCTCTGGGTCACGCAGCTGGCCGGGGGTGATGCGCTGCGCCGTCCGTCGCATCGTGGCTGTCGGCGCGTTGGCCTCGGGACCTTTGCCGGGGACTGGCTGCGGGTGCCCGGAACGCAGTGTGTAGTTCCAGTCGCCGTGGAACCGGTGGCGGTGCATGGGCAGGGCGTCGATCTCGGCGTCGGTGACCTTAATTCCGGTGTCGTAGGTGCCGGTGTCGAGTTCGGCCTCGACGCGCAACCCGGTGCCGGTGGTGGTCGCGACGATGCTGTTCACGATCACGTCGTGGCTGATCAGTGACCTGCCGCGCCAGTTCATGCTGATGTGGGAGAAGAGCCGGTGCTCCACTTTGTTCCACTTCGATGTGCCCGGCGGCATGTGGCACACGGTGATCTCCAGGCCGGTCTCCGCCGCGAATACGGCCAGTTCGGTCTTCCAGGCGCGGGTGCGGTGGCCGTTGGACCCGCCGGCGTCCGCGGTGATCAGCAGTCGGCTGGCGTGCGGGTAGTCGAGCCGGCCACGGGCCTGCCACCAGCGGCGGATCGAGGCGACCGCGAACGCCGCGGTGTCATGGTCGGTGCCGACGTTCACCCAGCCGGTGTTCGCGGCGACGTCGTAGATCCCGTACGGGATCGCTGACGGTCCAGGAAGTCGTGCGTCTTGACCTGCACCGGATCTCCCTCCGGGCGCCACTGGCGCCCGTTGGTCTTGTAGTCGCCGACCAGCTCCTTCTTCTTCGTGTCCACGCTGATCACCGGGTCGCCGCCGTCCATGTGCTGCTTGGCCTGATCGTTGACATAGCGGAACTGGGCGTCACGGTCAGGGTGTTGTGCGCCCTCAATGGTCTTGGCGCTGGCCTGGAGGCTGAACCCCTCCTCGCGCAGCAGGTCTCCCACGGTGTCCGCTCCGACCCTGTGCCCCTGGCGGGTGAGCTCGGCCGCCAGGTTCCGGGTGGACTTCGTGGTCCAGCGCAACGGCGACATCGGGTCTCCACGCTCGTCTGGCTCGACCAGGGAGAGCAGGGCCGTCCTCAACCCCGGATCCACCTCGGCCGCTTTCTTCCGTCCGCCGCCGGGCCTGCGGACCCGCCCCAAGGGCTCCGCCCCGGATTCCAGCTCGTTCACGCCTCCGCGGACCGTGGTCTCACTCACTCCAGCCGCTCGCGCGACGGCCCGGATCCCTCCATGTCCCAGGACCCGGGCCTCGGCACCCATCAACAGCCGCCGCTGCCGCTCGTCCAGATGTGGGAACAACCCTGCGAACTTCAAAGTGAGTTGACCGCGAACCTCATCAGAGATGCCCATACCACATCAACGAGCCACAGGCCCGGAAGCAACACTTTGATTCTCTGCGAGCCCTTACGCGACCTGCTCACCTCCGCCCACAGCAAGCTCGGCGGACCGATCGTGCTGGTCTGGGACAACGTCGGCCTGCACCTCAGTCGCGCGATGCGCGCCTGGACCACGGCCCGGGACTGGCTCACCGTCTTCCAGTTGCCCGCCTATGCACCGGACCTCAACCCCGTGGAAGGGATCTGGTCCAGCCTGCGACGCACCAGCCTGGCCAACATCGCCTTCGCCGACTACACGCACCTGGTCACCGCAGTCCGCCGGGGCCTGCGCCAGATCCAGTACCGGCCCACCATCATCACCGGCTGCCTCCACGGCACCGGCCTCGCCACAAGCCCCGACGACATCACGCATTAATCCTTAGTAGCCACGAGGAGCCGAAAGGAGCCAAGAAGAGCCAAGAGGTGGTTGCACGGGACGGTATGGGCCCGTCGCCCGGCGGGCCGCGGTGCGCGGCCCGCCGGGCGACGGGGTCGAGGGTGGTTACTTCAGCCCGAAGGCCCGGATGATGCTTTGGGAAACGGTGTTGCCCTGGCGGTCGCGCGCGGAGGCACGCAGGGTGGCGTACGTGCTGCGGGCGGGAGCGTGGAGCTCGGTCTCCCAGCCGTCACCGCGGTGGGTGAGGGTCGCCTTGTGCCACGTGGCGCCGTCGTCGTAGGAGAGGTCGGCCGTGACGGTGTCGATCGTCCTGGAGCTCGGTCCTCCGGGGAGATGGGAGGCGGTGACCACCAGCTTGGCGTCCCGGCGAGCCTTGCCCGCGGTGTCGATGTCGACCTTGTAGTCGAGCTGGATCAGCGGCAGGGTCGTGGTTTTGCCGGGCTCACCGGCCCCCGAGGTGAAACCCCACTCGGTCCGTGTGCTGGTGGAGTAGGGGTTCTCCCAGAAGCCCCGGGCATTCTCCGAGACGAGCTGGTAGGGAAGGCGGTCGGGGCTGAGCTCGAAGGCCTCCACAGACTCGCCATAATTCTGGTACAGCAAGGTGCTTCCCTGATACAGCGTCACCGTGTTGTCGGCCATGGGATTTTCCGAAGTGGCGCCCACGTGGTTGCCACCGGAGTCACCCCAGCCCGGGACGTCGATGTAGAAGCTGTCGTCGGTCCTCACCTCCGTCCCCGTCTGGTTGTCGAGGCGGGGACGCTGGATCGGACCGAACCAGTGAACGTCGCTGGTGGTACCCGCCTTGTAACGCGTCGCCGGGGCCCACTCCTGGACTTCGCCGGGGATCTGGGCGTACTCACGCCACTGGATGTCCTGGTCGGCGGAGACCCAGTCGGTGCGCTCACCCTGCGCCGGAGCCTCGTGGAAGAAGGAGGAGTCGATCGCGATTCCGTGCCAGACGTCCCGGCGGTAGTCGGCCGCCCTGTCCGGCTGGTAGTTGCGGAAGGAGACGTTGACGCGGGCCAGGTCGTCCTTCTCCGGCCGGTAGGTCAGGTCGGAGGGAATCGCGCCGTCGTAGTGACGGACCAAGTCGTACAGGTAATCCGTGACGCGGCTGAAGTCCAGGTGCAGCGAGGTCTTGCCGCGCTGAATCCGGGTGATGAGCTCCTCTCCCTCGTCCCGGGTGAGGGTTGCCACCGAGACCGGCGGCAGGGCGCTGAAGTACGTCACGGCGCTGGTCCAGGGCGCCAGTCGGCCTGTTCCGTCGTTGACGACCAGCAGCAGCCGGGCGCCGGCCTCCGCGGCGGCGATCGCCTGACTCTCCACCGAGACCGTGTCGTTGTGCCGCACCACGGCGATCTTGCCCTTGACCCGCAGCCCGGCGTAGTCGGCCGGATCACCCTGTCCGGCGAAGACCGCGTCGAGGGTCGTCCGTCCCTCGGGAAGCAGCCTTTCGCCGCGCTGCACCCGCAGGTCGTCGAAGCTCTGCTCGCCGGCGGACACCTTCAGCACGGGCTCCTCCTTGCGCCAGCGCGCGCCGAGGGTGAAGTCGCCCTTGGTGACCTTCTTGCCGGTGGGCAGCGCCCACATGCTGTCGTACTCAGGCGTGGTGGGTTGCAGGGTTCCGGCCGTGAACTGGTCGGCGCCGAAGGCCCGGTAGATGTCCATACGGATCTCCGAGTCGGCGGTCTCCTTCGGGACGACGGCCCTGACCTGTTGGGCGGCGGAGGCGTCCAGGGTGACCGTGCGGTTGCGGTCCAGGACGATCTCAGGAGCACTCAGTACGGCCATGCCCAGGGAGTGCGGGCCGTGCGTGCCCTGCACATCGGCCTTGAGCCACACGGCGTAGGTACCGACCGGTATCCGGAAGGTGGTCGTGCCGGACGCGTCGATCACGGACTCATCGAGGAAATTCGCTCCCGCCACGGTGAGTTCCCCGGAGAGCGGCTTGCTGCCGCGGTCCTTGGCGACGACCGAGAGGTTGTAGCGCTCGGCCTCCTTGGCGACGCCGATGAGAGTGTGGGCGACGACCTTTCCGTCGGCGCCGGTGGCGTTGATCATTCCGCTGAAATGGCTGTCCACCGGGGCACGGTCCAGGTCGGCGGTGAGCGTGACCTTGCTGGTGCCGTGAGCGGGCACCGTGACCCGGGTTGCGGACAGGGCGAACAGACCCTTGGGGGCGTCGGGGGTGTTGACCGCCAGATTGAGCGTGACCGCGGTGCCGGCGGTGTTGGTGTAGGTCACCGTCTTGTCGACCTTCTCACCGGCTTTGTACGGCCACGGGGCGTAGCCGGAATAGACGCTGCCGGTCGCGAACACCGTGGACCGCACGGCGGCCGCGACGTCCAGCCGGCCCGCGCCGGCCTCGTAGGGCGTGTACTGCGGGGTGGACTTGGTGGAGCTGATGAGGGCGTCCTTGAGCTGCTGACCGGTCCAGTCCGAGTGGGCCGCGGCCAGCAGCGCGGCGGCTCCCGCGACGTGCGGAGCGGCCATCGAGGTGCCGCTCATCGTCTGGTAGTAGCCCTCACCTTCGACCGCCTGCGAACGTGCCGCGAGCACGTCCACTCCCGGTGCGGTGATCTCCGGCTTCAGCCCGTAGTCGCCTGAGCGCGGGCCCTGGCTGGAGAAGTCGGCGAGCCGGTCGGCGGTGTCCACGGCGCCCACGGTGAGTGCGGCGTCCGCGCTGCCCGGCGCGGATACGGAGTTCGGGGCGCCGCTGTTGCCCGCCGAGATGACGAAGAGCGCGCCGGTCTCGGCGCTCAGCTCGTTGACGGCCTGACTCATCGGATCGTCGCCGCTGGACGGGCCGCTGCCGAGGCTCATGTTGATGATCTTGGCGTGCTGGTCCCGGGCAGCCCATTCCATGGCCGCCAGGATCCACGATTCCTGGCCCACGGCACTGCAGTCCCAGAAATCGCACCGCACGCCGAAGACCTTGCCGATGTGCAGCGCGGCGCCGGGGGCGACGCCCCGCTCCTTTCCACCCGAGGCTTCGCCGGTTCCGGCAATGGTGGAGGCGACGTGCGTACCGTGGCCGATGACGTCTTCGAGGGCGCTCTCGTCCGGCACGAAGCTGGCCGAGGCCGTGATGCGGTCCGCCAGGTCCGGGTGCCCGGCGTCCACGCCGGTGTCCAGCACCGCGACATCGACTCCCTTGCCGGTGTCGCCGGACGCCCACACCTCCGGGGCGCCGATCTGCGCTGTGGTGTCGGCCAGGGATGCCTCGACCTTCCCGTCCAGCCAGATCTTGGTGATGCCGTGGGAGAAGGAGGGCTGGTCGCCGCCGGTGGCGCGGGCGGCGCCGGCCCCTCCGGTGAGTTCGGACCAGAAGTCGGCGGCGCGGTCGTGACTCTCGGTCAGCGCGGCGCCGCCGATGCTGCTGAAGGTGCGAGTCTTCGCGGCCCCGACGGGAAGCGTTTGGGAGCGGGCGGCGCTGTCGTCATAGCTGACGATCAGGGGAACACGGTCGGTGTGCGCGTCGTCGTAGCCGTCCGCGAGGAGCTGCGTGACGTTGAACAGGCCCTTGTCGAGGAGCCCGGCGGAGACGTACGGCAGGGCGGAGTCCGGGTAGACGTAAGTGTCTTTTCCGGCCTTGTTGATCTGGAAATCAACGGCCTCGCCGTGCGGGCCCTTGACCTCACTGGGCGCGGTGCCGTTCGCCGCGGTGGTGAGGGTGACCTTGTCACCTGTGATGAGGGTGACAGTGCGGGGAGCGGAAGTACCCGCGGGTGCGCCGACGGGCGTCGGAGGGTTTGGCGGGGCGGCGGCACTGGCGGAAACCGGTATCAGGGCCGTCAGCGTCGTCAGGGCGACGCCGAGCGCCATCAACCCTTGTCTGACGGGGCGTGACTTACTCAAGAGAACCTCTGCAAGCGAAACAGTAGGAAGGTATGAAATGTGTAGAAGGTGGGGATGGCTGTCACTGCGCCAAGGCTCTCGTCTTCGAAGCGTGAAGAGCGGCCGTCCTGCTGTCTCAGGAAGGAACCAAGATCAGCAGGTCAGGTGGCCCAGCGAGGTCAAACATCAAGCTAAGCCGTTACCGGGGCACTGTTGTCGGCCCAGTGGATCGCCCGCACGCTCGATAGCGGCAGGACCACCGCCGCGCGGGTGAGGGCTGTGACCCGCCCTGAAGGCGAGCACCGGAAGAAGTGGCTGCCGGCCCCGGCCAGGGCAACACGAGAGGCCGGGCGAGCACCCGTCACATGCCTGTGTCAGCCACCGTCGGTCCAACATTGCCGTCCTCCCGGTGTCGGGGAGGGAGGGGGAGGGGCCGTGCGGCCCCTCCCCCGGGTTCGGCCGGCTGGCCGGACCTCAGTTCGGCCTCATCCCTCCTTCCTCACGGGTTGAGGCCGAAGGCCCGGTTGATGGTCTGAGTGATGCCGTCGCCACTGTGCTGCCCGGCGGCGGTGACCCGTAGCGAGACGTACTGCGCTGCGGACGGCGCGGTCAGGGACGCCTGCCAGGTTCCCTTCTTCTCCTTCAGTTTCTGTGCGTGCCAGGTCTTTCCGTCGTCGTAGGAGACGTCGAGCAGGAGCGAGGAGACCGTGTCCTTCGCGGTGGATCCGCCGACCACGGTGGGCGTGATGGCGATGTCCGTTCTGTGCTTCGCCCGACCCTGAAGGTCGAGGTCCGTCTCGTAGTCCAGCTGGACCAGGGGGATCGACTGCGATGCGGTGACGGCGCCGGAGGTGAAGCTCCACTCGGTGTGGGTGGTGGAGGAGTAGGGGCCGGCTGCCGGGTCGCCGGTGGTGTCGACGACCAGCCGGTACGGAAGCCTCTCCGGCGCCAGGTCGCTGGCGCCGAAGCTGGGGAAGGGGCTCTCGGAGAGCTTGCTCTCGCCCTGGTAGAGCGAGGTCATGTGTGTGGACCCTCCGCTGTGCGCGGATCCCGCATCGCTGCCCCCGCCGAGGTCGATGGCCAGCGCCCCCATCGGGAGGCGGTGCAGGCCTTCGTTGCTGAGCAGGCGTGGCCGGTTGATGGGACCGAACCAGCGGTCCTGCTGCTCGCTGCCCGGCCGGTAGGTCACGGTGTCGGCGCGCGTCGACTCCGCTCCCGCGTTGCCGAACTGCTGCCACCGGACTCCGTTGGTGGAGACCCAGTCGGTGCGCTTCCCCGCGACGACCGGAGTCAGCGGGAACGGAAGGTGCACGGCGCCCCACTGGAGCGCGGTCTCGCCCGGCCACGAGTACGGAGGATAGTCGTTCCGCCGCTCGGTGGCGGCCTGACCGGGAGGCGGCGTGAAGTCGAGGTCGATCCGGGCGAGGTCGCGGGGATCGGTGTCGGCGGAGGGATCCTCGGGCACCGCGCCGATGTGGTAGTCGGCCAGGTCGTACAGGTACTCGGGCGTGGCGTGGACCTCCACCGCCAGTTTCACCTGCTTCTTGCCGGGCTTGGAGATCTCCTTGATCAGCTCCTCGCCCTCGTCCAGGGTCACCGACGCGACCGGGACCGGCCCGGTCGTGCTGAAGTCCGGCTTGCCGTACCACAGGTCGCCCAGGCGGCCGGATTCCTTGTTGACGACCACGAGCATCGCGGCACCGGCCTGTGCGGCCGCCGCTGCCTGGTCCGTGGAGACCGCGTCGCCGAGGCGCACGACCACGGCCTTGCCGCGCGCCGACAGACCGGCGTAGTCGGCCCGCTCACCGTCGCCGGCGAAGACGGCGTCCAGGTGAGAGGTACCGTCAGGCAGCGCCTTGGTGCCGGGTTGCAGCAGCGCGTCGTCGAGGTCCTGTCCTCCGTACGACAACGTCAGCGGCGCCTGCTGCGCGCGGAACCTGGTGCCGAAGGCGAAACTGCCCTTCTTCACCTTGGTCTTGGTCGGCAGGGCCCACAGGCTGTCGTAGGCGAGCGGGGGGAACACCGCGTCGAACATGTCCTCGGCGTCCGGGTCGGGCTCGGTCGAGGAGAAGGAGCGCCAGACGTCGATCCTGGTCTGGACGACGGCGGTCGGCTTGGGTGTCGCCACCTTCACCTGCCGGGCCTTCGAGGCGTCGAGCACCACCGTGCGGTCGGACGTCAGATCGACCTCCGGCTCGACCAGCACGGCCTCCCCCAGCGAGTGGGGTCCGTGCAGGCCCTCCACGTCCGCATAGCTGCGGAGCGTGTATGTGCCGGGGATCCAGCGGCTGGTGAACGTCCCGTCCTCGGGGACGTACACACTGGTGTCGACACCATTGTCACCCGTGATGAGAACCGCACCGCTCATGGGCCGGCCGGACCGGTCCTTCAGCTTGATGGTGAGGTTGCGCTTCTCGGGTTCGACGGAGACGCCCGCAGCCGTGTGCAGGGTGACGCGGCCCGCCGGACCGCGGCCGCTCGCCACGACCTGCGCGGAGTACTGACCGGCGGCGAGCCCCTTCGGGTCCACCACCAGCTCGGTCTGCGCGGTCCCGTGCGCCGGCACGGTGACGTGGCCGGCGCCCAGCGCGAAGGCCTTGGCGGGAGAGCTGCCCGCGTCGACGGAGAGATTCAGCGTGAGGGGGCTGCCCGTGACGTTGGTGTAGGTGATCGTGCGCGAGATCGGCCGGCGGTCCGCCTTGGGCGACCAGGGGACCAGCCCCGCGTCCACCGAGCCGGTGGCGAAGGCCTCGGCGTCGTAGGCGGCGGGCAGCACCACCCGGCCGGAGCCGGCCTGGTAGGGGGTGTAGTCGGGAGTCCTCTTGCTGGTGCTCATCAAGGTGTTCTTGATGTCCTGCGCGGTCCACTTGGGATGCTTCTGCGCCAGCAGAGCGGCCGCCCCGGCGACGTGCGGCGTCGCCATGGAGGTGCCGTCGAGGAACCTGTAGTAGTCCTCGCTCCCGTCCTTGAGGTAGTGCGAGCGCGCTGCCAGCACGCCGACGCCGGGCGCGGTGATATCGGGCTTGAGAGCGTCGTCGAGCAGACGCGGCCCGGTGCTGGAGAACGAGGCGATCGTGTCGGACGAGTCCACCGCACCGACGGTGAGCGCGGCGTCCGCGGTCCCCGGCGCGCCCAGGGTGTAGGGGCCGGGCCCTCCGTTGCCCGCGGCTACGACGAAGAGTGCTCCGGTCTCGGCGCTCAACGTGTTCAGTGCCCGGCTGACCGGATCGGTCTGGCCGTGCCGGGCCGAGTCGCCGAGGCTCATGCTGATCACCTTGGCGTGCTCGGTCCGTGCCGCCCACTCCATGCCGG
Organism: Streptomyces sp. NPDC046977; assembly: GCF_040644455.1. Classification (NCBI taxonomy): domain Bacteria; kingdom Bacillati; phylum Actinomycetota; class Actinomycetes; order Kitasatosporales; family Streptomycetaceae; genus Streptomyces; species Streptomyces sp. NPDC046977. The sequence continues at coordinate 113,803 of NZ_JBEYWO010000007.1, read as the reverse complement.
CGATGATCCAGGAGTCCTGCCCGTACCCCTGGTTGTTGAGGACCTTGCCGACCAGCAGATCGGCCTCGGGGGCGACTCCCCGTTCCGTGCCGCCGGACGCGGCGCCGGTCCCGGCGACGGTGGAAGCGGTGTGGGTGCCGTGCCCTTGCACGTCAGCGGTGCTCTCGCCCGGAATGAAACTGCGGGACGCCACGATGCGCTTCGCGAAGTCGGGATGCTCGGCGTCGATGCCCGTGTCGAGGACGGCCACGCGGACCCCGGCGCCGGTGCCTCCACTGGCCCAGACCGCGGGGGCACCGATCTGCGCCGTGGACTCGGCGAGGGTCGCCTTTGCCTTGCCGTCCAGCCAGACCTGGTCGACGCCGGCGGTGAAGGGGGGCGCCACCGCGGTGTCCCGCGTGCCGCTCTCCCGGTCCGTCGACTGCTCGGCCCGGTGCCGGGCCGGACCGGTGAGCGCCGACCAGAAGGCGGCAGCCTTCGACCGGTGGGTGCGGACCGCTTCGCCGTGGACGGTGGGAAGGCTCAGTGTGGTCTCGGTGCCCGGAAGCGCCGCGTCGTGCTCCTGGGTGGTCCTGCTCTTCGCTGCACCGTCCGCGAGGGTGGCTGAATCCTTGGTGTGGGTGAGGATCAGCGGGAGTTCGCTGGTGTGCTTGTCGTCGTAGCCCTGGGCTATGAGCTGGGTGACGTTGAAGAGTTCCTTGTCGAGCCGGCCGGCCGCGATGTAGGCCGTGGCCTCGTCCGGGTACACATAGGTGCTCGCGCCCTCGGTGGAGACGCGAACCGAGCCCGTCGCACCCGGTGCGCGCTTGACGCTCACCTCGGGAGCTGTCCCGGCGGCTCCCGGAGTCACCGTCACCTTGTCGCCCGTGATCAGTGTGACCGTGGCAGGTGCGTGGGCCGTGCTGTCACTCGCGGCCGTCGATGGCGCGGGCGACTCCGTGAGAGCAGCGGCACTCTGGGCCGTGACAGGCGGTATGAGAGCGACGAGAAGGGCAACGCCCAGATACATCGCATGTCTTCGGGGAGGGGAGAGCCTCACAGTAACTCCGGAGTCGATGAACAGCTGAAGAAATCAGCCTTGCGCGGAGTAATGTACTGGGCTCGAGTTGACCAAATACACACCAAGTTGACACGAAGCCGACGTTGCTTCCGGGACATGACCCAGCCGGAGACGCGGTGTCTCCATTAGGGGCTTGCGCGGACAGGTCGACCACTATGTCGGATTATTCAGAAAATGGCACCAGAGGCATGGTGCCTTTTCGTCGTGATTGTGCAGGTTGTAGTCGCCTTGTAATCCGAGCCGCAGCCCTCCGGTACATCCCCGCGAGGGCCTCGACGGCTGGGGCTATGGCCGACCGCTTGCTGTCGGCGGGGGATTGAAATGCAACCGGATCGACTCGAGAAATTTACATACCGAACCCATGACGGGCCCATGGCTTTGGGGTCGTGAGCACGACGGTGGCCGAATGCAGGGGGAGCGCATCTCCCTACTGCGCCACCACCTGTTCCTGATGCTCTGAATCTGGGCACACGACGCGAAAGGCCAGGCGTGGTCACTTTGTCTACCGCCCAAAGTATATGAACCTCGGCCGCTTGAAGTCTTGACTGTGGTGTCGCACACAGATGTGATCAGCGCAAGAAATCCAGGTTGGGGAACGGCATCTGGCGCATGTTTGTAGGCATGTCTCGCATGTCCAGGATTTGTTTCGAGGTGGAAGCAGGCGTCGCGCAAGAGTTGAGGCGACTGCCCGATACGCGGGCGCAACTGGCCGCGCTGAACGCGCATTTCGAGCAGCAGTGGAACCTTGAACAGACACCGCAGGTGTCCTCCGATGCCGGGCGCACCACGCAGGGCGTCCAAGGCGCTTCGGTCACGGCTTCGGAGGCCGATACGGAAAGCGCCATGCAGGGTGGGGCGGTTCGTCGACGAGATGGTGATGATCTCCGAGCGCCCGGCTGAGGCCGAGGACCGGGCGGTGCCAGGCCACTGGGAGGGCGACCTGATCGTCGGCTCCCGCAGCGAGAGCGCGATCGTGACCCTGATCGAGCGCTCCACCCGCTACGTCATGCCCGGACACCTGCCCGGCGGCCACACCGCCGAGGAGGTCCGCGACGTCCTAGTGCCCTTGATCCAGGCCCTGCCCGGGCATCTGCGCGGCTCACTGACCTGGGACCAGGGCTGCGAGATGGCCGCGCACAAGCAGTTCACCCTGGCCACGGGAGTCCCCGTCTACTTCTGCGATCCGCACTCCCCCTGGCAGCGCGGATCGAACGAGAACACCAACGGGCTGCTGCGGCAGTACTTCCCCAAGGGCACAGACCTGTCCGTGCACAGCGCCGCAGACCTCGAACACGTCGCTCAGCAACTCAACGGCCGACCACGCAAAACGCTCGGCTGGAGAACCCCAGCCGAGCGCCTGCTACTGACGACCACATAGGCCATCAGGTGTTGCGAAGACCCCAAGAATCCGCCGGGACGGCGGGGCGCTTTCGTGCGTCCAGGCTCAGGCGTCGGGGCGCCGGTTGTACTGGTCGAGGGTGGCGCGGTTCGTCGACGCGTCCTGGAAGACCAGCTCCCACGGGCCGGTGTTCACGCCGAACGCCTTGCCGAACCCGACCCACTTCCCCGACATGCGCCGTCCGGTCGGCTCCACCAGGAGCTGGATCGCGCCGTGATACCGGGCCCCGCGGTAGTAGCCATCGGTCGCGGTCTGCTCCGTCCACGTACCGGTGACGACGTGCCCGTCGAGCTCCAGGTCCATGGTGAGCGGCGAGTCCGACGAGCCGGGCAGGGACCGCGCGGTGACGCGGTTGCCGTGCTGGAGCAGGACCACGTAGTGCAGGCCCGTGAACGAGCCGCTCCTGCCGCTGGAGAAGTACTCGTACTGCGACAGCCACACGCCGGTGTAGTTGCCGTGCGGGGTGGGCTGGGCGGCCAGGACGCCGGCGGAGGAGGCGATGCCGATCGGCGAGGCCTCGATGTCGTGCCCGCCGTGTCCGTCGTCGGAGACCCGCGCCACGGGGACAGGCATGACGAAGCCGAGCGACTCGACCGGGAGCCCGGTGACGTTCTCCAGGGCCGGGTCTGTCCATCGAACGGCACCTCTCTGTGTCAAGCAGGGGCGATCAGAGAGGTATCCCGGTCGCGGATCATCGTGCGGTAGACGACATCGGCCAGCCGGCGCTTGAGGCAGCGGAGGGCTTCTTTGTGGCCTTTTCCTTCGGCGCGTTTGCGCTGGTAGTAGGCCTGTCCGGCGGTGGGGTGGCGGATCTGGGTGATGGCCATGACGTGCAGGGCGGAGTTCAACTGCCGGTCCCCTGTTCGTGAGAGGCGATGTCGTTTCACGTCTCCGGAGAAACGGGATGAATTGCATTGGATGCAACATTCCGTCCGGTGATGAAGACGCCATTCTGGCTGCTCCAGCACGTCGATGGAACGGGGGTGGTTGAGTCGGCGTGACCTTGGCCTGGGGCGTCGCGTATTGATTCAACAATGTTGCACCTGATACAACAGTCACGTGAGTGCGACAGCGCCGGGTTCGGCCTCCCTTGTCCTCGCCCGGAACGTGGTCCATCTGGACCCGGCGGCCGCGGTGTTCAAGGCCATGCTCGATGGGTGGGCGAGGCAGCAGTCGGCTCGCTTCCTGAAGAGCTCGACGATCGACCCGCGGCGACGGCTGATCGAGCGGTTCGAGGAGTTCACCGGGCTCTACCCGTGGCAGTGGACGCCGGCGGAGGGCGAGGCGTTCATCGCAGACTTGCGAAGTGGCCAGACGCCAATCCAGATGTCGACCGCCCGCGGTTACGAAGTCATCATCAGCCTCTTCGTCGAGTACCTGAGGGACAGTCGCTACGACTGGCTTAGGGTCTGCGAAGAGCGGTTCGGCGAGTTGCCTCAAGAGGTCTTTCACGAAGGCAACTCGGTGATGCACACGGTCGAGTACGAGGGAGACCCTCGGCGCCGGCCGCTCACCTACGACGAGGTCCAGGCCCTGTTCGACGCCGTTGACTCCCTTCCTTCCAAGATCCGCGGACAGGGACGCAAGGCCGCTTTGACAGCGATGAGGGACGCGGCCGTCATCAAGACCATCTACGCCTTCGGCATCCGACGAACCGAAGCGTCGCGTCTGGACCTCGTTGACCTGCGACGCAACAGGCAAGCGCCGGACTTCGGGAACTTCGGTTCGATGATGGTGCGCTTCGGCAAGTCGTCGAAGGGTGCTCCTCCGAAGCGGCGGATGGTCCTGACCGTCCCGGAGATGGACTGGGTGGTCGAGGTCCTGAAGCACTGGCAGGCCGAGATACGCCCGCTCCTGGCCCCGGGACGCCACCCGGCGCTGTGGGTCACCGAGCGCGCGGGACCCTGTCGCCTCGCTCGATCAACTCCGCCTTCACCGCCGCACGCGAGGCGGCCGGGCTGGATCCCGATCTGGACCTGCACTGCCTTCGCCACAGCTACATCACCCATCTCACCGAGTTCGGATATCCGGCACGATTCGTCCAGGAGCAGGTCGGGCACTCTCACGCATCCACGACGGCGATCTATATGGGAGTGTCGAACGAGTACCGCAACAACCTGCTGGAGGCGGCATTGAAGAACCGACTGGGCGACGTCTGGGACGTGACCGCGTGATCAAGAAGATGGGATACCACTGGCAGCTGCGTCAGCTGATGGCCGAGCGCGGCATGTTCCAGACCACCGACCTGGTTCCCCTGCTCGCCGAGCGCGGAATCCAGCTCTCGCGCGAACAGGTCTACCGCCTCGTTACCCAGGCCCCGCAGCGCATGAGCATGGACACCCTGGTAGCTCTCTGCGACATTCTCGACTGCACACCCAATGACCTCATCAAGCCCGAAATCGTCAACGTTCAGGTCCGCAAGACCGCTGGCGGTGACTCCGACATCGCCCCGCCCACACAACCGCGCCGGACGGTCGTCCGTCGCCCCGGCACGTGAGCGACCCAGCGAGTCGGCCCAGTCGGGCCAGATCGCGAGTGCGGCGCCACCAGGCCGAACTGGGAAGCCGCAGAGCTGACTTGATACGCCACGTCCGGGCCGTTGCCGGATCACAACTCACCTCCACCGACGCTCAGCGCATCCTGGAGGCAGCAAACGCCTGGGAACCTCGGCCCGCCCGAGCTCTGGCCGCCCACCTGGCCGAACATCCTGACGCGTTCACAGCACCGATTTCCCACAGCCCGGCAGCTCTTCCCAGGCTCTTGCTGGAACTGGCTGCGGCAGGCTACGCCGTCACCAGGCTCGCCTGCGCACGCTGCGGACGCATCGACGACCCGTTGCCTCGCAACTCGCCTGTCGGTCGCCTCTGCAACTGGTGCGTCGAACGTGACCGCCTTCAGCAGTGCACCCGATGCGAACGTCAAACTCGCATCCACAGCCGTACGGCAGACGGCCCGGTCTGCCGCTCCTGCTTTCAGAAGGATCCTGCCAACCACCGTCAGTGCGACCGCTGTCAGCGACTTCGCCCCACCAGCCGGCGCCCGAACGGCACGGACCTCTGTTCCTCCTGCAGCCCTCGACCCAAACGCGCCTGCGTCCACTGCGGAACCGTCGCCCGGGCCAGCACCATCACAGACGCCGGCCCGATCTGTCCCCGTTGCTACGAACGGCCGACGCGCCCATGCGGCATCTGCGGGCAGAAGACCACCATCAAGATCCGTGCCACGGACACGAGCCCCGACATCTGCGAGCCGTGCTCGCGCCACCGCATCGCGGTTTGTGAGGCGTGCGGCCATGAACGCCGAGGCGCTGTTCGCAGAGGCGGCAACTTCCTCTGTCACAGTTGCCAGCCACGGACGCCTCGAACTTGCGCTGATTGCGGCAAGTCCAAGCCTGTGACCGCGACCTACCCGGTCGGCGTGCTGTGCAGCACCTGCTACCACCACCGCCGACGCAACCCTCGAACCTGCGTCGAATGCGGCGAGACCCGCATAGCCGCAGGACGCACCTCGGAGGGCGGGGACCTCTGCGGCCCCTGCAGCGGACGCCCTGACCTGCACACGACCTGCAGACAATGTGACTACCCTGGAGACATCTACGCCGACGGCCGATGCACCCGTTGTGCCATCACCGACCGAGTCACCCACCTTCTCGCAGGACCCGATGGCACGATCGCCCCACCGTTCCAGCCCCTTGCCGACGCGTTCACCCAAGCGGAGAAGCCCTGGTCGGTCATGAACTGGCTGCGGACCAGCGCCGCGGCTGGACTCCTTGACGAACTCACTACGGAGCACACCGAGATCAGCCATGGGCTGCTCGACCGATTGCCTCAGAGCACGGTCACCCGCAACGTCCGGCATCACCTCGTCACGACCGGAGCCCTCCCCGAACGCCACGAGACCTTCGCCCGGCTCGAGCTCTGGGCGAGAGCCACCCTCGAAGCCCTGCCCCCACACCAGTCCCGGATCATCAGCCCCTTCGCGGAATGGCACGTCATCAAGGACGCACGCCGCCGAGCGGTGCGCGGACGCTACACCCCCGGCGCTGCCACCGCCGACCGCGGCAACATCCGAGCCGCCATCCTCCTGCTGAACTGGCTCGACCAGCAGCAGCTCACCCTCCCGGACCTGCACCAAGAGGACCTGGATCTGTGGCTCACGCAGAACCCCACCCGACGGCAAGCCGTCCACTCCTTCGTCCGATGGCTCACGAAGCGAAAGCTGACTCGATCGCTCGATACACAGCTCGCCCGCAAGGGATTCCCTGCGAACTTTCAGACGGACGACGAGCACGAGCAACAGCTGCGGAGATGCCTCACAGACGAGGCTCTGCCCCGAGAAGTCCGCATCGTGGGAGCCCTGATCCGCCTCTACGCACTCCCCATCTCGCGCATCAAAGAGATCACCACCTCCCAGTTCCAACTGAACGACGCCGGCGCCTTCCTCACCATCGATCGCCACCCCGTACTGCTGCCTCCGACGCTGGCCCGGCTCATCAAGGCCCACATAGCCAGCCCGCAGGCCAGCTCGATGCTCAAGCCCCGCGCGTCTTCCGGGCCCGACTACCTTCTCCCTGGTCGACACGCAGGTCGCCCCCTGAGCGCCAGCCACCTCATCAAACGGCTGCGGAACCACGATCTCCCCACCCGCGCGGCACGCAACACGGCAATGATCACCGCCATCACCGAGCTGCCGCCGATCGTGGTCAGCGACCTCTTCGGCCTGTCGGCCTCCACCGCCTTCCAGTGGGCTAAATTCGCCCAACAGAACTGGACGGACTACCTCGCGCTCCAGGAATAGTGCAGGCATCAGACACCTGGGCGAAGCCCCGGAGAAATACGTCTACCGGCATCGCAGCTGCCTGCGTCTCACAGCAGATGGTCTCTCACTGTTGTGCTCCGGTCACCCTGCGGTCGATCCGTTCGTTGCAGATGCCGTCGTAGGTGCTTCCGTTGAGGTCAACTGCGGTTCTGTCGTTGGTGTACTTGCCGCCATGGCCGGCTCGGTGGCTGGCAGTTCGGTGGGTGACGCCGGTTCCCGTGGCCGGTCCTGGTGTGCAAGCCGTTCCTGATATCGCAAGGCGTCGAGCTCTTCTTTGAAGTTGTCGTAGTTCGGCACGGGCTGCAACGGCTCACTGCCGAGGTCGTACCGGCGCCGCATGTCAGCGAGCCGCGTCCGGCGAGCGTCACCTTCGTCTGTGTCTTCCAGTGCCTTCTCGATCTCACGGAAGAGAATGCGGGCACGATCTCGGATGACACCATCTGCGTGATCGCGCAGGAAACCCCGAACGAGCCGGGTGACGCGGTCTCGCTGCTGAGCGTCGTCCTCAACGGTCCTGGCGTCGTGCAGCAGGTCGGCAAGATGTCCCAGCAGTTGCCTGAAGTTCTCTCTAGTGGCCTCGGCAGCCTCCACGAGCACGCTTTCTCCCTCATCTGTGGTCGTGGCATCCAGCACCGACACGACTTCACGCGCGAAGCCAACCTTCTCGATGTGCTCTCCGGGAAAGACTAGGGAAAAAGCCTTGACTGTTGCGTCCCAGAGGTGCGGCTTCTCATCCATGGCCGTCTTGATGGTGCCCGGGGTGAGCTTAGCTGTGTTCTCGTATTCGAGGCCGATCACGTGCTCGGCGTAGCGGCGGGCAGCTGCCGCGGCGACCGCGGGCGCAATGAGGTCTTCCGGCTCCTCGACGACCACACTAGGTTCGAGAGCCAGGCTGGCGTCTTTCGCCCATGAGCCGACGGAAAGGATGAAATTGGCATTGATGAAGGACCGCCGGCCGACTGGGCTCTTGCGAAGTCGCGACGCCGCGTCGTTGCCGGACTTGTCGCTGTCCAGCAAGACCACACACGGTGGTTTAATTTCGTCCCGTCCCCGGGCCAGGAAGACCAAATAGGGAATGGCGCCTGCTGATCCGGCGGGCACGATCGTGACCTCATTGAGGTTGAGCGTCTGGCTGGGAGCCGCGCCGCAGCCGCGCAGATGCGAGGAGACCCCGGCAAGCAGGACCTGGTCGGCGAGCCCTTCCACGAACAGATTGGCGCCGCCGATGAACGCTGTTTCGGCAACAAAGGGGCCCAGCGAGGAGCGCAGCGGCTCGTAATGGTTCCGACTGGCGTCGGTGACAACGCGTGTGCCTTCGTCGTGGCTGCCCTTGTCCAGTACACGGATTCGGTGCGCGGCATTGCGGTTGATGAGATAGGGCGAGTGCGTCACATAGATGACCTGTCCACCGGGTGAGGAGTCTTCCGGCTTCGCGAACTCTTCCAAGATGCGCAGGAGGTCCTGCTGGCCGACGCCGGACAGGTATGCGTCTGGTTCGTCAAGCAGCAGGATTTGTTCGCGTCCGCTCGGGCGCTGGTTGGCGCGAAGCTGAACATAGTAGGAGAGGAAGTACCGCAGGCCCCGGCTGCGTTCGGCGAAGGAGTACTCGGTCTCGGTGCGGTCCCGAATCGTGAAGGCGACTTCCCGCTCTCGCGGCGACAGAAGAAGTCGAAAGTCGCGGTCCTGTGCCCACCACTTCGGGAAGTTGAGATGTTTGGCGATGGCGTCGTTCATCCGCTGAATGATTGCGTTGACTTCTCCTTCGCGCTCGGCAGTTAGCGCGGCGTCGAGGTCACGGAACGCAGCGGGATCGATTCGTGCGACATCGATCAGGAGGCTGCGTCCGAGCTCAAACTCCTTCTCGCGAGCCTGGGCGACGATGGGATCGACTGCTGGCGGCGTGAGGAAGCCGGAGATCCTGGACCATAGGGCGGGCACTTCGTTGTCAGCGACGTCGGACTTGGGAAGGGAGTCCAGAAGCCGACGGCGACCCGCGCGGTCCGGGTGACCATCGATGGTCTGTCCGGCCAGCCGACTGATCGGCATGCTCGCCGGCAAAGCGACCTCCGTCTCCAGCAGAAATACGTCCGGAAACGTAGCGCGAAGATCCTTTTCCTCTTCTGTCGTAAGATCACGGCGGGCGGTATTACGCGCCGTGAAGACGAAGGAGGCTCCGCTGCCCGAACGGACGTAGTGCAACTCGCGCGCATCGTCTCCGGAGTATCCCAGAGACTCCATCAACTCGACGTCTTCGTCCGTCTCTACCGAGAAACGTCCGGCAAAATCTGAGACGCGGCGTTCCCCGTGCTCCACCGAGTACAAATCCGAGTAGCGGCAGAAATCACGACGGTCAACGGGCTCTTCGGTCAACAGCATGCTCACTGCATCAAGCAGGTGGCTCTTCCCCGACTCATTGGCGCCGACCACTGCAGTGACGTAAGGATCGACGTCCAATCGTACGAACGGGTACCAGCCGAGGCTGGTTCGTTCCCACTCCAACGCGCTCGCCTCCCGGTGGGCCTTGCGCTCGTAGTCGAAGTTGAACGAACGGAAGAACCGGACGTAGACACGGTCCAGTTTCATCGGCCCCCCTAGGGTGACGTGTTGATCTGCGCATTCTGACACCGAAGCCCGTGAGTCGTGCCCAAACAGCAGGACTGTTGGGTGTCCGCTGACCTTGTGGCTGACGACCTGTGGGAGGCGGTGGTTCCGCTGGTGCCTCCTTGCCGGCTCAGACGACGTCGGTTTCCCGGGCGGTTGCCGACGGATGACCGGGCTGCGTTGCGGGGCATCGTCTACGTCCTGTGCATGAGCTGGCGGAGCACCTCGCCCCCGAATACTGCAAGGTTGGAACACTGACTCTTCGCCAGTCGGGGATGCCCTCGTAGCCGGGTAGGGGCACCACGGCGTTGGGCGGAATGCCTGTCTCCTCGTGCAGCTCACGCAGAGCGGCGCTGCGAAGGTCTTGGTCGTCAGCTTCGTTGTGTCCGCCGGGTGCGAGCAGCTTTCCGGAAGCCTTGTGCATGATGTGCAGTACGCGCTGGTCGTTGTCGATGACGATAGCGCTGCAGGTCACGTGGGTCGGGAATGTCCTGCGGTTGGTGGGGTCCGAGGTGGCGAGTGCGGCGAACAACATCGAGAGGGAGGCGCGTTCGTCCGGATGGCGTGCGAGATACGCCTCGGTGACGGAGTGGATGTGGCTGACGGAGGGGGACACTGGAGGTCACCTTTCGAAGTTGTGCAGCCAGGTTGTGGCGATGGAGACGCGATCGGCCGGCGGCATCTCGTGCAGGCCGGGCTGGAAGCGGGCCTGGCTGAGCGCGGCGGTGGCGGCGATTATCTCGGCTTGGACGAGGTGGATGTACGCGCCGACGGCAGCGCCGTGCACGAAGTTGACGGCGCCGCCGTCGGCGAGCACGTAGAAGTAGTGGCCGGTGATCTCGTATCGCGTCAGTTGGGCGCTGATGGGAGTGCGCTGGTAGAGATCGTGGAGACTCCCGAGTTCGAGTTCGTCCTCGGAGGAGGTCACCGATCCGAGGTATGCGCCGTTGCGCAGGGCGGCGAAGTCGTCTTGGCGCAGGGAGAGGTTGCCCGTGGCGCACAGGACGAGTTCGGCATTGCGTATCGCCTCGGTGGTGGACGCACTGGTGTGGAAGCCGAGGGAGAGGGCCTGGACCCGTTTGATCGGATCGCTGTCGTACACGGTGACCCGCAGGTCCTGGGCGCGCAGGGTCTGAGCGATGGCACGGCCGATCTTGCCGAAGCCGATGACGCAGGCATGGCGACTGGTGAGAATGTCCCCGCGGCTGCGGACGAGGGCGTCCGTGGAGAACACGATCGACCGGCCTACAAGATGGTCTTCGCAGTCCTTGAGCGGGGAGCGGGCCACGGAGACGACTGGGCAGGGCAAGGAGTCGAGCGCCGCGTACCGCTGGTGTCCGTTCTCCGTGTCCTCGACGACGCCGAGGATGCGGCCGGAGAACTTACCCACGAGGATGTCAAGGCTCGCTGCGAAGTAGCCGCCGATGTCGACCAGGACGACGTCCTGACCGCCGGCCGTTTCTTCCAGGTAGTCCAGGGCCTGAGTGTCGTCGGTGAACCGTTCCCGGGTCAGGTCGTGGACGGGGAAGGTGCGACGGACCTCGTCGAGTGTCGGCTGGTGGATCGACCGGGGTTTTGGCAGCACGGCGCCGACGGTGGACACCATTGCCATGGCGCGCAGAAACGCAGGTCGCTCCGGGAGCAGGTGAGTGATGACCAGCGTGGTGACCGCTTCGCGGGCGGAGAACTGAGCGGTGATCTGCCGGAAGAAGGCGTCCAGCCGTGCTCGCTCGGCACTTTCCATATTGACTCTCCTCTCCGGTTGCGGGGCGCGGAGTCACGCGGCTCGGCTGTAGTTCGGGGCCTGGGCGGCCAGAGCGTGCATATGGGCATGCAGCCCGTTGTGAAGGTCGACCCGGGGCCGCCAGCCGAGGACCTCGTGAGCACGGCTGGGGTCGGCCCTCGTGAGGAGGACGTCACCGCTGCGCGCGCGGTCCTGCTGAATCTGGATGTCGCGTCCGACGAGGCTGGTGACGATGTTGATCACTTCCAGGAGCGACGCGTTCGATCCGCCGCCCACGTTGATCACGCCCTGCGCCGTCGGTACCGTCGCCGCGGCGATCGTGGCAGCGACCACGTCGTCGATGTAGGTGAAGTCGCGTCGTTGACGGCCATCTCCGTACAGGCGCAGCGGCTGTCCGGTCATGGCAGCCTGGAGCGCGCGGTGGGTGAACATGTCGGCACGCTGCCGCGGGCCGTAGACGGTGAAGTACCGCAGGGCGACGATGCTGGGGCTGTTGGGGCGCGTGGCGTAGGCGAGGCAGAGCTGTTCCTCGGCGAGCTTGGTCACCGCGTACGGCGAAGTCGGCTGCGGACGGTCTGCCTCGACGCTCGCGCCGTTGGCTGTCTGACCGTAGACGCTGGAGGAGGAAGCGACGACCAGACGGGGGACGCCGATCCGGGTGCTGGCTTCCAGTACCCGGTGGGTGGTCAGAACGTTGGACGCGAGGTAGTCGCCGAACTGGGGCCCCCAGGAGGGCCGTACTCCGGGAACTCCGGCGATGTGGAAGACCGCGTCGGCGTCGAGGAGAAGTGGTTCGATCGCGCAATTGATGAGGTCAGCGGTGATGTGTACGTATCCGGGCTGGCCGGACAACGGGCTGAGGTTGGCGGCGGCGGTGGCGTCCGTGGCCGGGTCACGGCGGTCGACGCCGACGACGGTGGTGCCGGCCTGGACGAGGACGTGTGCGAGGTGGGAACCGATGAAGCCGGCGGAGCCTGTCACCAGGACCCTACGAGGGGCGGCGGTGGTCGGGTGCTGCTCGTGCTGCGGCACGGGAAGTCTCCAAGGGGGTGGGGTCGAAGTTGAGGATCAGGAAAGTTGGGACAGGACGGTTCGGCCCTGCGCGCTCAGGGTGAGGTCGTTCTCTTTGTGGCCCTTGACCAAAGCGGTGGCCGCCTCGATGGCACCGAATGACTCCAGGAGGCGCAGTTCGGTGTCGTTCAGCGGTCGCCCGTACCCGTGGAGGAAGGCCGTCCGCAGGTGGGGCGCTGTTTGCCAGCGCCGGAACTGGAGCCGGGCGAAGTCGCGGATGCGGGCGTCGCGTCGCATGTGCTCGAAGTCGCAGATACCGAAGGCGTCGCCGATCAGCCAATTGCGCGGCTGGTAGTCGAGGTGGCAGACCGCGCTCTCCGTGAGGCTGCTGTTCAGAACGGCCGCGTGACGGCTCAACAGGTTCTGCTCGGTCGTGTCGATCAGGTCGTCGTGAACAGCTCGCTCGATCCAGATCTGGAGGCGCTGTGCCAGCACGGCGCCGATGGCTCCGCTTTGCGGCATGGAGGTGTCACGGTGGAGCTTGCCGAGGACGCGGCCGGCCTCATGGTGGACCAGCTCCTCCTCGGGGGAGCCCGGCGCCGCGGTCTCCGCCCGGTCGCCCGCGAGCGCGGTCAGGAGCAGGGTGCGGGTGGCGTCGTGGCGGCCGACCAGCTCTGGGGCGTGGCCGTACAGAAGGCTGCCCCATGTCCGGTAGGCGTGAAGCTCGCTCACGTACCGGGCGTGCTTGTCGTGCTGCTTGGCGACGAAGTGCCGCCCGCCGATGTCCACCACTCGCACCACTCGGGGAGGGAGCAGCGGGTCTGGCACGATCTCGACTGCTCCGAGGAGAGCGCGTGCCAGCCGGATCCGCGGGTCGCCTGTCACCGTGGTCACGACGACGCCGCCGGTGCGAGGCGGAGGTGTTCCGTGTCGTTGTGTCGGTCGAGTATCCAGCGCGTCTGGTTCAGCCGGTTCCGATGCCGCTGCCAGCGCGTGATGGAGGCGTGGTTGACCGTGAAGCCTGCGGGGGAGCCGATCGGGATGCCCAGGAGCAGGGTGTGGGCCGTGATCACGGTCTCGCCATGAGCGGCGAAGACGACGCGTTGTCCCTGGTGCTGCTCGATCAGTTCACGCAGGAACCGGCAGGCGCGCTCCAGGTAGCCGTTCCAGGTGTCGGAGCCGGCGGCCCACTGCTTGTCAGGGTGAGCGTGAGGGCCGCCACCTGCGGCGGTCTTCACCGCGGTCCATGGCTTGCCGTCGGCGTCGCCGTGCACGGGGCCGTCGAGGCGGTCGTCGGTGGTCATGGGGATCTGCAGGGCCTGGCTGATGATCTCGCCGGTCTGGATCAGGCGGATGCGCGGGCCGGTGTAGACGAGGTCGAAGGCCTGGTTGTGGTGCTCGGTGGCCAGGCGGCGTGCCGCCTGCTCGACCTGGGCGTAACCCAGGTTGGTCAGTCCGGTGCAGGTACGCGGGCCCCCGACGAGACCATCGGCGTTGCACTGGGCCTGACCGTGCCGTACGAAGACGAGTTCGGTGGTGATCACGACATTCCTCCGCGGCGGGGACGGAGCGGCCATCTGTAGAGGTAGCCGTTGCGTCCGAGGTACGGGGCGGTCAGGACGGCGTGCAGGGTGAGGAAGTCGTCGAGGCGTCCGCGGTCCGTGGCGCCGAGCCGGGCGCCGTAGCATTCGGCCGCCGCGTTGTACGTGAACAGGGCGGCGTTGATGGCCTGGTCCGTGAGCGGTCCGTACGTCAGGTGGAGCGTCGCGATCAGCTTCGCGAGGTCGTATCCCATCGGGGCGAGGGACAGGTCGTCGGTGTCGACGGTGACGACATCCCCAGCCCCGGTGATGATGAAGTTCCGGGGGTTGCTGTCCTTGTAGAAGGCGGTAGGCCCCTGAGCAGTCTCTTCCAGCAGGCCGAGCATCGCGTCCAGGGACGCCTTGCCCGGCAGATAGCCCTGCTCGTGGCGCCGTCGGAGCGCGATCTTCCTGGGGCCGAGGTAGCCATCGAAGGTTGTGCCGTCCTCGAAGTGGTGCGGAGTGCCCAGCGACGCCGATTGCAGGTCGCTGCGCCAGGCGGCACCGTGAGCGTGCCCCAGCAGTTCCGCCATGCGCGGTAGGTCCTCGGGACCTACGGAGTGGCCCTCGACCCGCTCGAACGTCAAGCTAAGCAGCCCGACGACAATGAGGGCCGGCTGCCGCAGCGGCTTCGCATGCCGGCCGATCCACCTGTAGTGACGCACGGCTGCCGCAGCGTGCTCCGGTGTCTCGTAGAACTTGGTGAACTGCGGGAGGGTCATGCCTGCCCCTCCTTCGGTCGAGCGACGACGAAGGTGATGAGGGACCGCGTGGTCAGCGGCCGGTCCGGAAGGAACTCGTGCAAGGTCGCCGCCAGAGCCCCGGGGTTGCCATACAGGCCGGGCGCGAGGTCGTACTTCGGGTTCGTGGCCAGGTACTGCGCCAGGTGGTCATGGCCCTCGAAGGTGAAGACGTGCTCCTCGTCCAGGACAGCGATCACGTCGAGTGAGGAGGCGGCCAAGTCGGCGAGGTTGCCGCTGTGCGCCGTGGTGTAGAGGCTCTCGTGCTTGTCGGCACGCACGTCGAGGCCAGCGGAAGCGACGAGCTGGTCCATCTCGCGGTAGCTGTCGAGCCCCTTCGTGACGAGCACGGCAAGGCCCCCGGGAGCGAGGGCTCTGGCGACCTGCGCGATGACGTCCTGGGGCCGCGGCGAGTGATAGAGGCAGAACGCAGCGACGGCGACCTCACACGACCCGGCGGGCAGGGGGAGATCGTGGAAGTCCCCCTCGACGAAGTCCACCGTGCCGTCGGGCAACTCCTTCGCGCGCCCGCGGGCCTGGGCGAGCAGAGAGGGAGCGGCATCCAGGCCGATGACGCGCTGCGGCCGGAGCTGCTCGGCGATGACCAGGCTGCTCGTGCCGCGACCGCAGCCGATGTCCAGCACCAGGCGGAGGCGATCCGGCCGCGCGTGGTGGGCCCGTACCAGGCTCACGATCGTCTCGGGCACGGGGCGGCCCACGGTCTTGGCCCGCATCAGGGCATTGGTCCGCCCGGCCAGCCGGGAGGCATGCCCGTACAGCTCCCGCTGCCGGGCGGGGTCCAGGAAGGGGTTGGGCTCGTTCATACCGCACCCCCCGTCCGGGGGCGCGGGCCGTTCAGGACTGCGTGGCGGCGATCTTCCGCAGCCAGCGGCGCGTCTGCCGCCGGTTGGCCAGCAACACCACATCGGCGCCGGCGGCGAACTCCTCGATCTTCGCCATCACGCGGGGCCGCATCTTGCGGCGGTACGTGGCGACGTACTTGATCACACCCCAGTGGATACGGTTGTGCACGCCGTTGCCCTTGTGCCCCGCCCCGTGCCGGATCTGCCGGGAGAAGATCCCGTACAGGGCCGCCACGGTCGACACGTCCATCAGGACCACCGTGTCGCAGGCTTCGAGTCGGACCTGCAGCGTCGAGTTGTAGTTGCCGTCGATCACCCACCGCGGTTGCGCGACCAGCTCGCGCTGCAGCTCGGTGAACTTGTCCATGGGCAGCGCGTTCCACTCGTCGTCGTAGAACGCGGCATCCAGGTGCGTCACCCGCGCGTCGAGGATCCTGCCCAGTTCGCGGGCCACGTGGGATTTGCCGCTGCCTCCGCAGCCGACGATGGCGACCTTCTTCATGGTGCTCCAGCGTAGAGAGGTTCGGGTGTCCGGCGGGACCATCCGCCAGGGCACGTTCGGATGATCCAGTAGCCATGTCCTGTGAAGCAGTCTGCATCAGGCAGCTCCCCGTTCGGTCGCGGTGGTCCCGACGAGCCCCTGGAGTACGGATTCCAAGGTGTCGACCTGCTTGCTCAGGCCGAAGAGGCGCAGGCGGTCCACGCACGCGGCGATCAGTTCGGCGTGCTGCTGGGTGCCGGCAACCTGGCGAAGGTAGGAGAGCCGTTCGATCACGTCGCGGCCGGAGTGCACGATCAGCTCCTCCGGCACGAACCGGTCGACGAAGCCGATGTCCGCCGGGGCCAGAGGCACACAGCCGGCGAGAACGGCCTCGAAGATGCGCTGCGTCATCTGGCCGACGCCGGCGTACCGATCGGGCAGCATGAGAATCGTGGCCAGGGACCGGCCGTAGACGCCGGCGGCGGCCTCGAACGGGATCCGGCCGAGGAAGTGGACGTGCGGCCAGCGATCGGTCTTCGTCCACTTTCCGGCAACCAGGTGTTCGACGCGGGCGGCGGCCGGGGCGAAGTAGCGGTCGAAAGGCTCGTCGCGGTCGTACTGGTTGCCCACGTAGCCGAGCGCGAGGTCCCGCGGCTGCGCGGCGAGGGCGACAGGGTCCGCGTGGTCGAGGAGGTCCTCAGCGACGGGGAAGAGCAACGACCACGCGCCCTGGCTCGAGGCGAGGGCGGCCTCGCACACGGCGGTGTGTGCCGTGCGGCGCCACACGCTCTCGGCACGCAGAGTGCGGTCTTTGTCCCAGATCACGGTGGGTGTCTGGTGTCGCACGGTGTAGTGGTTGATGAGCTGGGCTTGGCGGTGCAGGTCGCAGGTATGTCCCTCGGTCCCGCACACGGTGGTGTTGCGGCCGGTGATCGCCCAGCGCCATTCCAGGAACAGGGCGTCGATGCCCGGGTAGCCGCTGTCGAAGGTGTAAGCGTTGCCGAGGTTGTCGCCGGCTTCGAGGCGGTCGCGGTCGGCCTGCAGGAAGACGATGTCGTGACCGCGGCCGAGGAGGGCGTCGATGAAAGGGCGGCGGTGGCTGCGGCCACCGTCCGGAGTGTCGGTGACCCCATTGCCGAGGAAGCCCCAGAAGCTGTATCCGATCTTCACTTGGTGATCCACCGCCCTTCGAGGAGCAGGGCGTCGAGCCCGGAGTCGGACAGGCACTCCAGAGCCATCTCCGGCGTCCCGCAGATCGGCTTGCCCTTGACGTTGAGAGACGTGTTGATCAGCACGGGCACACCCGTCCGGCGGCCGAAGGCGGTCAAGACCGCGTGCATGAAAGGGTTCTGCTCCCTGGCGACGGTTTGCAGGCGGGAGGTGCCGTTGGCATGCACGATGGCCGGCACGCGCTCGCGCGTCTTGTTCGTCACGCCGGAGGCCATGGACATGTAGGGCGCCTGCTGGCCGAGGGTGAAGAATTCCGCGGCACACTCGGCCAGGACCATGGGGGCGAAGGGCCGGAAGGGCTCGCGGAACTTCACGGTGGCGTTCAGGCGCTCGACGACACCGGGCTCCAGCGGCGAGGCCAGAATCGAGCGGTTGCCCAGGGCGCGCGGCCCGGCTTCGACGGCTCCCTGGAAGAGGCCGACGATGGTGCCGTGTGCCAGCTGGTCGGCGAGGAACTCCGCGGTCTCGATGCCCAGGGTCTTCTGGCGAAGTCCGGGCCAGGGCGTCAGGTCGAGCGGCTGGTCCTCGTACGACGGCCCGAGGTAGCAGGCGCGGGCGACGCCGGCCACCGGCCGTGGGCTGCGGCCGTCGACGTGCACGGCGAGGGCAGCGCCGATCGCGGTGCCGGCGTCACCGGGCGCGGGCGGCACGAAGACCTCGTCGAAGATGCCCGCCTCGATGATCCGGCCGATGCTCACGCAGTTCGTGGCGACTCCGCCGCCCACGCACAAGAGCCGGGAACCGGTGAGCAAGCGCGCGCGGCGGGCCAGGTGCACCATGACTTGCTCGGTCCGTTCCTGGAGGGCGGCCGCCAGGTCCCGGTGGAGGTCAGTGAGCGGTTCGCGCGGGTGGCGTTTGGGACAGGTCTCGGTAATGAAGCGGCGGGATGTCCTGGGGTATCCCGACGTAAGCGTGCGGGCGGGGAAGTAGGCGGGGTTGATGCGGAAGCCCGTTGCCGTCGTCCGGACGGCCTGGGCAAACAGGGGACGGAAGCGGGTGGGGTCGCCGAGGGCGGCCAGCGCCATCACGGTGCCCTCCTCGTCGCCCCGGCGCCAGCCCAGGTGCTCGGTGACGGCGCCGTATACGTACCCCAGGGAGGCAGGGTCGTTGATCGCCTCCAGAGTGTGGGCGCGGGGGTGGTCCGAGTCGTGGCCGCGGGCGATGGTGGTGGTCTGCCGCTCGCCGAGGCTGTCGACCACGAGCACGGCAGCTTCCTCCCATCCCGAGGCAGCGAAGGCCGTCAGCTGGTGGGCGCGGTGATGCAGGACCGGAGCGACACGGGCGGCGGGGAACTGCTGGCCGATGAGACGTGTGCGCCGCTGGGTGCGGACGGCCACCTTGGCGAACCCGTGGACTCGGGCCAAGGCCCGGTCGCGGGTCGCCGGGGAGAGTGCCAGGCGTAGGGCGGCGGGCGACTCGGCAAGGTAGCGGACGGGCTGGAAGTTGTAAGCAACTGCCTCCACGTCGGCGGCGGTGAGCTTCGCCTGGTTGAGCAGCCACTCGACCGCGCGTGCCGGGTACGCCCTGGTGTGCTTCTGTTCGGAGAGGCGTTCCTCCTCGACGAAGCCGACCAATTCCCCGCCCACCAGGAGGGCTGCCGAGGAGTCGTGGGTGTACGAGCACAGGCCGAGGACGACCGAAGTTGTGCGCTTCATGGCAGCCGTCACCTCGCCCCGGCCGTGGCGACGGGCTTGCGCGAGCGCCGCTCCAGCTCGCCGTACCAGGCAGTGAGGGCCGGACGGAGAGGACCGTCGATCCCGTCGGCCGCCCGCCACGCCTCCTCGCGATCCCCGTCCTTCCACAGCCGGTAGCTGCGCAGCGTCTCGGCCATCGTGTCCCAGCCGGGGTGGCCGGTCACGCCGCGGGCCACGACCTGGTAGAGCAGGTCGTCGAACCCCCTCCACGGCGTTCTCAGGTCGGGCATGGCGGGGCTCGCTTGGAGCGAGGCCAGTTGCTCGGCCTGCTCGACGTGGTCGTCGTAGATGTGCAGCGATCCCACGTGCAGGTGGAACTCGCCCAGCTCCGCGTCGAGCCACCCAGCGACCAGCTCGTGCAGGACGGTGTAGAAGAACACGTCGTACGGCATGCCGATCCATACGTCCTGACCCCGCATCGTGGTCGCCATGTGCAGGCGGCCTGCGCGCAGGTGGAAGCGGAAGCCGAGGGTGCAGGGCACGTCCTTGTGTCCCGCGGCGTCCTGGGCCGGGTCGTAGAGCTGGATCAAGGACCGCCGGGAGTCGGGGTCCTCCTTGAGGATCTCCACGACACGGGCCAGCTGATCCACTTTGCCGGCCCAGTTCCGCATTCTGGGCCCGTACGCGCCGAGCAGGACCCCGTCGTCTGCGTACTTTCGCAGCCGCTCGTTGTAGTCGAAGATCCACGGGGCGTCGGAGCCTGACAGGTGCCAGACAGTCTCGGCGACCGCGAAGGCGGGATTCACGATCCTGGTCGGCGGTGCGAAGAGCAGGCGAGTGCGCGGCTGGGTGAGCAGCAGGTGGACGTCGCGGACTTCCCGGGTGGCCATGCCCCGGGGGCTGACCTTCTCGCCGGACTTGGCCAGCGTGACGGCGCCGGTGAACAGCTCGGCCACGCTGTCGGCGGTGAGGTGTGTCATCGAGTAGGAACTCCTTCACCCTGGGGCGACGCAGAGGTCGCGCGGGGGGCATCGTGGTGGACGGGGTCGAGGGACGTGACGGGGAATTCGGCGTGGTGGGTGATGAGGCGAGCGACCTGAGCCGCGCTGTCGCCGCGCCATCGGCACACCGCATCCGCGGCCGTCTTCGGGGCAGGCATGCCCGGATCGCGCAGAGCGGAGAGCGCCGCGGCGATGTCACGGGTGTTGTGACAGCGCGTTGCGAGACCGTGGCTGGCCAGGTCCAGCGTGCGGTCGCCCGGCGAGCCGATTTCGAGGACCGGGATGCCGAGCAGAGCAGCCTCGATCCCGCACGTCGAGTAGGCGCTTGCGAGGGCGTCGGCACCGGCGAGGCAGCCCCGCGCGCCGACGTATGGATCGGCCACGGCCACCGACAGCCCCCGGTCCCGCCGCAATAGGGGGGTGAAGACATCGGTGCTCTGCGCCGGGTGCGGGGCGATGATGAGCCCCCAGTTGCCGTCCGCTGCACGCAGGCCGTCCAGGAGAAGCTGCGCCTGCGCCTTCAAGCGATCGAGTCCGAACGGCTGGCAGGCCCACACCACGACCCGGGCGGGAGCCCGGCGGTTGTTCGCAGTCAGCAACTTCTCCAGGTACTGGTGCTGTGCCTGCCGGCCGAGGCCAGCGAGTGTGTCGAACCGGGGCTGTCCCAGCACGTGCACCTCGGCAGCGGGATGGCGCGCCCATGCCGTTGCCAGGGATCGGTCCCGTTCTCCCATGACGACGATGTGGCGGCTGTGCAGGGCCGGCCACGCCACCGACTCCGCCTTCCACGCCCCGTGCTGGACGTGGACGGTGTTCGCGCCGTGACGTTCGGCCGTGTACACGGCCAGCGCCCCCAGGGGGCTGGTGTCATTGCTCAGCAGGACGGTATGTGGCCGAGTCGCGGCGAGGACACCGTCCAGCCACGTTTCCGCCTGGACGATTGCCCGCCATGAGGGCTGCGTGCACCCGCCGCTCGATTCCAGGAGCACGGACAAAAGCCCTACAAGCCTGGCGAGTTGAACGGAGTGGCACGTGATGCGGACGGAGTGGTGGTCTCCGGGCAGATGGAGGTTCTCGGCGGTGCCGGAAAGAGAGAAAAGGTCGCTCGGCGACGTGCCCACGTCGATGCCCGTGGCCGCCGGTGTCGGGCACCGTTCTGCCGGGTCGGTGGCGAGGTCGAGCAGGACGCTCGTCTGCCCCTCGCTCTCCAGCTCGACGAGCACTGGCATCAAGGTGGCCGCGTGACGGGAGGACCATGACAGCGCTACGACGTCTCTCTCCCGCAGGACCAAGGGGAGCGGGCTCGGCTCCGTGTTCGCCGTGCTTGCCTGGGAGAGATTGCGTAACGGGGCGGAGCGGAAGGGGTTGTTCGGGGTCGCTGCGCCGAGCAGATAGGCAACGCCGGACCAGGAGACGGTGTAGGCCAGGTACTCTCTTGAGCTGCTCGAACGAAGACCGACGAGCCCTTCGTGCGGGGCAGGGGTCATAGGCCCAGGAGTCGACGCGAATGGCTCCCAGGCACTCAAGGCCAGTAGCTTGCGCAGGATCTCGGTCACCAAGCGCCGAACCGGAACGTGCATCACATACAACCAGCTGGCACCCTCCGGTGTGGAGGCGAGCGAAGAGCTGTAGCGCTCCAAAGAGCCCATGACGTTCTCGACGAGATCGCGCAGCTGATGCCGGTCGACGGGTATGGCCTCTAGGTCCGCCGTCTTGATGTAGTCGGCCTGCGCGCGGTGCAGGGCGTCGCTGCCGACAAACTCCCATCGCGGCTGGCCCCCACAGTCGTAACGGACCAAGCCCAGGCCGCCGGCCGGACGGATACTCACACCAGGCTCCACTCGATGAATGGCTCGGACGACTCGGTAGAGCAGTGGAACTGCAGCAACTTCTGCGGAAGCGGCGATCTTGGGCGCGGGTTGGTGAGCACGATTGGCATCCGTTGACTCGGGGGAAGGGTTCTTCAGCGGGAACAGAACGGCAGGTTGAGCAGGCGCATCCCCAGAGATCCGCCCGTCCGGCTGGTCCACACATGGCGTCGCGCGCCCCTCGCTCCGAGACACTGGGAGCTTGAGGTGATCAGGCGCACACTCTTCGGCCTCGGCTACGTCAGCGCGGCCGCGGTGTACTGCGGGGCGCCCATCCGTAGGGGCAGGCGTTGTGACCACTGGCCCTTGCCCAGGCCGAGGGCGGCTTCGGCGAGGCGGAGCAGTTGTATGTCGGAGGTGCCGGCCGGGGGGTAGATGTGGAAGGCGTCCCGCAGATAGCGCTGCAGAGGGTGGTCGGTGGTCAGGGCGGTGGCGGCTTCGATCTCCATGGCGGCGCGTGCGGAGTCGATCGCGGACTCCGCGTTGACGAGCTTGGCGTTCATCAGTTCGAGGTCGCAGGGGTCGCCGGTGTCGAGGAGGTGGGCGGCATGGTAGGCCGCGAGGCGGGCGGTCATGAGGCGTGAGGTGATCTGCCCGATCTTGATTTTGATGTTGGCCAGGTGGTGGAGGGGTTTGCCGTAGCGGTGGCGTTCGGTGGCGAATCGGGTGACTTCTTCGAGGATGGCCTGGTGGATGCCGAGAGCGACGGCGGTGAGGTTCGGGCGGCCGTACAGGACGCTGGAGGAGTAGGCGATGTCCCTGCCGTCGCCTTCGTCGCCGAGGCGGTTGCCCGCTGGGATGCGGCACTGGTCGAAGAGGAGTTCACCGAAGCTGAATCCGCGCAGGCCCAGCGTTTCGGCGTGGGGCAGGAGGGTGAGGCCGGGTCGGTCGGCTTCGACGAGGAATGCGGTCAGGCCGCGTGATCCGGGTGCGGTGCGGGCGACGGCGCCGTGGACGTGGCCGATGTGGGAATTCCCGACGTACGCCTTGCGTCCGTTGAGGATGTAGGTGTCTCCGTCGCGGACGGCGGTGGTCTCCATGCCCAGGACGTGGCTGCCGGAGACGGGCTCGGTCACCGCGATGGTGGGCAGGCAGGAGCCGTCGGCGAACCGTGGCAGCCAATATCGCTTCTGCTGTTTGGTGCCGTAGTGGATGACCTTGGCGACACCCAGCTGGGATGCCTGGACCATGGCGCCCATCGCGGCGCTGACGCGGGAGAGTTCCTCGATGATGAGGGTCTTGGCGAGATGGCCGGCTCCCATGCCTCCGTGAGCGAGGTCGATCGTGGCACCGATCCACCCCTGCGTGGCGATGGTGTGGGCGAGGTCGCTCTCGACGGTTCCCGCTTTCTCCATGGCCGGTACGCGGGGTGCGACGTGCGTCTCGGCGAAGGCGCGTACTTCCTTGCGCAGTTGCTGGTGTGCCGGCGTCAGGTACCAGTCGGACATCGTGTGGGATCCCCTCACTGCTGGGTGGCATGGGTCGAGTGGTCAGCACGCGGGAGCCGGTTGGGTAGGCGGCTACGTGGGCCGGGGCCTCCTGGGAGGGGCGGATTCGGATGCCCCGGCGGCGCAGCGTGCGACGCTGCTTGAGCGGAAAAGTGCGGGGCTCAAGGGGATGGGGGCTGTCGGCCGGCCCGCTGGAGGATGTGAGCCATGACCTCGTCGCGGATCTCCTTGATGAGGGCAAGGGATGACCTGCCGGTGGCTTGAGGTTTTTCCTCGGGGCCGACCGCGCACACGGTGCCGAGGACGACGCCGTCGTGGATCAGGGGCGCGCCGGTGTAGGTGCGAATGCCGAGCAGGTCGACCACTGGGTCGCCCGCGAACCGGGGGGCGGCGAAGACGTCGGGCAGGACCAGGGGAAGACCCCTTTCGACCACGACGCGGCAGAACCCGTGGTTGAGGGGCATGGTGCGACCGACTGGTGGTGCGTCGGGGCCATCCGGGGCGTGCAGGCCGACGAACTGCTGCTCGCCGGGGGTGAAGATGTTGACCATGGCGTAGGGAACGCCCTCGTTCTGGGCGAGGCGTGCGGCGTATGCGTCAAGCTCGGGGTCGGCGGCTCCGGTGAGACCGAGTTCCTGCTGTATCTCGGCACGGCGCTGCTCGATGCCCGGTGGCGCGTTGCGGGGGAGGTCGGCGGTCATGTGTGGGCTCCGTGGCTGGTGAGGGAACGGGACGCCGCGTTGGCGAGGCTGTGCTCGACCAGGGCGACGATCACGGTCAGGGCGGAGTAGCGGTCGCGTGCGTCGCAGGTCAGGTAGGGCACGGACGGGGAAAGCTCCAGGGCACTGCGGACCTCCTCGTCGGTGTAGTGGTAGCCGTCGGAGAACCTGTTGACGGCGACGACGAAGGGAATGCCACGCTCTTCGAAGTAGGTGACGGCGGCGAAGGACTTCTCCAGGTGGCGGGTGTCGACCAGGACGACGGCGCCGACGGCGCCGAGGCACAGGTCGTCCCAGATGAACCAGAAGCGTTCTTGGCCCGGCGTGCCGAACAGGAACAGGACCATGGGGCGGGGCTGGTCGAAGGTGATCCGGCCGAAGTCCATGGCCACCGTGGTGGTGGTCTTGTCGCCGATGCCTTCCAGGCTGTCGGTGTCCTTGCTGGCGGTGGTGAGGACCTCTTCGGTGGTCAGTGGCGAGATCTCACTGATCGCCCCGACGAGGGTCGTCTTGCCGACGCCGAAGCCGCCGGCGATCACGATCTTCAGGTCCGCCACCGAGGGACGGTCACGCAAGGGCTCTGAGTCCAGCAAGGACGTCCTCCAGAAGCTTCACGTCGGTGTCAGCGTCGCGGGGTGCCGATGGGTTCAACGCCAGGGCATGGATGTCGAGGAGATCGCTGACGAGGATCTTGGTCACTTGCACGGGATGGGCTGTGCGGGCCGAGAGCTCGGCGACCGAACGCGGGTGGCCGCTGCACAGCAGCAGCACCGCCTCGCACTCCGGGCTGAGCACTGCGGTGGTGCCTGCGGGACGCGTGCTGAGCAGGGAGGTCAGACTGAGGTCGTACTGCGGTCGGGTACGACCCCCGGTGACGGCGTAGGGGCGGACGTCTCCCAAACGGCTGCCGGCCCAGGCGTCACGGGGGACAGCTGGCACGTCACTGACCCCGTCCGGACGGCTGCGTCTGCCGGGTGTGCACCGTCAGGTGCTCTTCCAGCGCCTTGATCAACTTCTTCATCTCGTAGCCGACCTCGCCCGGATCGGCGCGCTCCGTGGTCAGTACCCCCAGGAGCGTCCCGACGAGGCGGGGGTTGGCCGCGCTGCCCTCGGCGCTCATGACGAACAGAGCTCCGGAGTCATGTTCCACGACGACCTGTCGCACTCCCCCCGAGGAAGTGATGAAAGCGCCACGCGCCAGGGAGAGCAGTCCTGTCATCACTGCGGCCAGCTTCTCGGCCTCCGCGGTGTCCTGTTCGCTCCATGCGATCTTCAGGCCGTCGCCGGTGGCCAGCAACACGTGCTCGGCGCCGGTCACCCTGCCCTTCAGGTCAGTCAGCAGCCCGCCGAGTGCGGTGCGATCCTCGTCGATCAAGCGGTTGGTCTCCATGGAAAATCTCCTGCGGTGTCGTGGGGAGAAGGGGAAGATCAACTATTTGTGGGCCCGGGGTCCTGGCGGGAGGCGAACCGGGCCATGAAGTCGGCCGTAGGACCTGCGGCTGTCCCTTGTGTCTGTTCGGACGCAGACGGGGATGGGCTGGGCGGCACACGCAGGTGCGGCGCGGAGCTACGGCGTATCAGCCGAGGTCTGCCGCCGGCATGCGATTCCGGACCGGAGGGTTCAGAGGGACTCTGTCCGGCAGGTGCCGAGGCCGCGCCGCGGACTCGTAAGGGAAGTCCGCCGGCAGTCGTGCCTGCTTCGTTCCGTGTGGGAGGAGGCAGTGGCTGATGGGAGTGGCCCGCGTCGCCCGGCCTGCGGAGTTCCGCGGTGCCTTCGGCGGCATCGGTGAGCCGTGCCTCATGCTGGAGGAGCAGGCTGCCAGGGAGAACGACGATCGCGTGGGTGCCGCCGACGACGTTCGGTCGCAGATGGATCCCGATGTTGTGGCGCCTGGCCAGCAGGGCAGCGACCAGCAGTCCGATCTGTCCGTCCCGCACCCGGGTGCGCCGGTCCGCCGATTCCGGGGCCGCCAGCAGGTCATTGAGCGCGTCGCGTCTGAGGTCCGACATGCCGGGCCCGCGGTCCAGGACCTCGATGACTAGCCCGTCGGCCACATTCCTGGTGTGGACCTCCACATTGTCGGTGGAGTAGCGGGCCGCGTTGTCCATGATCTCTGCCAACAGGTGCACGACACCTGGGCTCACGTAACCGGGCAACGCGACCGGCTGGCTTTGCTGTTGAGGCTGGGCGATGCGGACCCTGGGGTAGTGCTCGATCTCGCCCACCGCCTGGCGCAGCACGGTGGCTACCAGCACGGGGGCCGCGGCGCGTGGCGGCATGCTGCCGCCCAGGACCGCCAGGCTTTCCCCGGCTCGACGCATCTGGGCGAGCAGGTGATCAACCTGGAACAGCTTGTGCAGGAGATCGGGATCCTCCACACTGCGCTCCACCTGTTCGATCACCGTGATACCTCGGTTGACCAGTGCCTGTAGCCGCGGCGCGATCGATCGCGAGAGATCGGCCAGCTCGGCCTCTGGCGTGAGGGCCCGGTGCTGCTGCTTGGCAGCAAGCATGACCACGTGCCATCCCTCCTCAAGGGCGAACCGCAGGCCGGCGACCGCGTCCGTGGGCACGTCGCCTGTGGCCTGAGGCATCTGCGGAGCCGTATGGCTCGGGAACCGGCCCTGAGCGGCCTGCTCTGCCGCCCAGGCGATCTGCTCCCTGCCTACCGCGACTGCGGCGGAGACGTCCCCCAGCGCCCGACGTAGACGATCCCGCTCATCGCTGACCCTGCCGACCAGCGCGGTGGCTTTCCTGCGTGCATCGGAGCCGCGCAGCCCTGCCCAGACAAGGACCAACGCGACTGCGGAGCCCGAAGCGACTGCCGCGCCCTGCGTCGGCGCGACGCTGAAGTGGTCCACCAGCCAGCCACCGCCGAGCACCACGCTCGCCAGCACGCCGGTCCCCACCGCAGGAGCGCCGCGCAGATCGCGAGCCAAGTCCGCACCGCGTGCCCTGCGACGTCGGTCGGGAACCGCAGTAGTGCCTGAGACGTGGTCAGACATGGGCCACCTCGCGAACACGGTGTCCAGGACATGCGGAGGAGACGGGTCGACGCAGGCGGGACCGCGTCAGGCTCAGGGTGTCGAAGAGGTCGCCCGCTTTGGTGATCGATGCTTGCGAGTGATCGAAGATCCAAAATCGGCTGCGGCACGGTCCAGGGCCGTGGTCGGCAAGCTCGGCGCAGTCCCACCGCCCCCCAGGACGGCACCGTGAATGCGGGGCATGCCAGACGTGCGCCGTGCCCGCCGCCACGGGGATGAGCAGGACTTGGTGCAGTGGGCAGCACAGGATCGGGCCGACAGCGTCGTGCTGCTCGCGTAGTGCCTCCACGGCGGGCAGACCCACGCCCACACTGGTGCTGACGATGTCGTGGTTGGTGGGCAGCCCTGCCGGACGCGGTGACTCCGACAGCGTGAAGTGCCAGGGCTGGGTCGTGCTGAAAGAGGGGGGCATGGATACTCCGGTTGGGACGGACAGCACCGTCCGGGGTGGGCGGGGGAGCTCCGTCAGCGGTGCGGAAGCCATGTGGCCAGGAAGACCATGACGAAGGCGAGCACGAACACAGCGATCCGAGAGATGTTCTTGCCGGACACGGCGGGCGTCTCCTGAACTGAACTGGTACGGGATTTTGCTGGAGGTGTGGGGCATAGGGTTTCGGGCCGGCGCCGTCATGGCTGTGGGGTGCACGGCGCCGGCCCGGGGGTGGTGCCACGCACCGGATCCGTCAGGGGGAACGGGACCGGGACATGTCGGATGCCGTCGGCGGTGCGCCCTGGCTGCCCGGTAGGGCGGGCAGCGGTTTTGGGGGAATCCGCAGGTCGGTGCTGGAACTGCCTGCAGATGGTGTTGCGTTGTGCGGCTCGGCACGAGCGGGCCCGGGAGTTCAAGGGACGTGGCTGCGCGGGAACCGGGCACGCCGACCGCGCGCTCTGAACTTCGCAGTCCTCTGCGGGCTCACCTACTCGGGGGTATCGGCGATGGCGGCCACACGGATCCACACGTCCTTGCCGGTGTTGGTGGGCGCGATGCCCCAGTCGTCAGCCAGGGTCGTCAAGAGGTGCAGCCCCCGACCGCTCTCACCGATCCAGTCCGGCTCCTTGACCTTCGGGATGGTGGGATCGGGGTCGCTCACGACGACGCAGGCCCCGCCCGGAACGCGTTGGACCAGCAACGTGGCCGCCTTGCCGGGGGTGTGCTTGTGCACATTGGTCAGAAGCTCGGTCACTGCGAGGGTCACGAGGTCCGCGATCTCCGTGAGCCGCCACATGTCAAGGTGAGCCTTGACGACTTGGCGGATCTGCGTCAGCTTCTCCGGTTCCACGTCGAGTCGCATCGTCAGCCGGCGGGGGAAGCTGTCGGTAGCGTCGGGCACCGTCGTGTTCCTTCGGTCACGGCACAGAGTGCGCGATGGAGGCATCGATCGTCCTTCGCCTGAGAACCCGCTGTGCGGGTTCCAGTTGCGGCGTGTACTGGGCAGAACAAGTTCGGTAACCATTGAGGACCACGCCGGAGCGATCGCGTAGACGTCGGATGCCGACAGCCGGAGTCCCGGCCATCTGTCGGCATCAGCATCGGGAGAACGGGATGCCACAACCGCCGAAAGAGCTCGACCCCGCCCGCTCGTCGCGGGCACTGCTGGGCACGGAGCTGCGCCACTGGCGCATGAACGTCCGCGGCATGTCAGCCCGTGAGCTGGGTGAGTCCGTGCACGTCAGCGGCGACCTCATCCTTGCCATCGAGACGGCCAAGCGTTCCTGCGACGAGGAGCTGGTGCACGCTCTGGACGCCGTTCTGGGGACTCAGGGCACCCTGTCCCGGATACTGAAGCTGGTATGCGCTGACGCCGACAGACAGCGTGCCGATGCCGACAATCGGTCACCGAGCCCTTCCGCGCGACTCCACGAAGGCGACGGAGAGCGCATCCTGACAGGGCACGCATCACTTGCTCCGAACGGAACTGATCCTGTGGACCGCCGATCCTTTCTCGCTGTCTCCGGCATAGCCGCCCTGTCCACCTCAGGTCTCTCCACATTGGTCACGCGAAGTGAGCCGGTGCCGCCGCCAGCCGTGATCCGCCCCGGTGACATCGAGCAGATCCACACTGCGGCGACGGTGATCTCGAAATGGGACAACCACTACGGCGGCGACGGAATGGTCCGTGAGGCGGCGTCAGCTCAGCTCCAGTGGGCGGGCGCACTGCTCCAGGCCGACTGCCGTGAAGACCTGAGAGCGGACCTTTTCGCCGCTGTCGCGCGCCTTGGCATGGTCGTCGGTGCTGCCGCCTTCGACGCGTACGCCCACAACGACGGGCAGCGGGCCTTCAGGTTCGCCGCCGTCTGCGCAGAAGAAGCCGATGCGTGGCACCTGCGGGCCAAGATCTACTCGTGGCTGGCGCGGCAGCAGATCTGGCTGGGTAATCCGGACCGGGGCCTGACGTTCGCCGAGCTCGGCCTCGCGCGGGCCGATCGCCTCACAGCTACGGAACAGGCCATGCTGCACACCGCCAGGGCCCGTGCCTTCGCCAAGATGGGGGAGGTGCAGCAGACCCTGTCCGCCGTGGGTGCGGCCGATGACGCGTTCGGCCATGCCCGGGCTCACGAGGACCCGCCGTGGATGGCCTATTACGACGCCGCACAGCACCACGGCGACACGGGCCACGCGCTCTACGACCTGGCCTTGTTGGGACACGATCCCGCGCGGGCTCAGGAGAGGCTGCGTACAGCGGTTGCCGGACACGGTGACGAATACGTACGGAGTCGAGCCATCTCAGGGACGAAATTGGCGTCTCTGCTGATGACGACCGGTGATCCCGCGGAAGCCGCAACGATCGGTCATGCGGCTCTGGATGACGCAGGCCATCTGCACTCTCGCCGGGCGGCTGACGACGTGCGGGAGTTGGGACTCATGGCCGGTCGCCACCCCGGGGAGCCGGTAGTGGCCGAACTCCAACAGCGCGTCAACGCTACGGTCAAGGCATGACGGCCCCTGGGACAACCTCGTCCGTGCTCGACCAGGCGTGCGCAGCCGTAGGGCTCTCCACCGCAGGCGCCGAGCCGATACGCATCGCGGAGAACGAGATCTGGCGCCTCCCGGGCGCAGTGATCGCGCGAATTGCGAGACCTGGTCAGTCGGCCGCCGCAGTTCGCGAAGTCCGTGTTGCCCAGTGGCTGGCCGACAACGACGTTCCGGCGGTGCGACCCCTGCTGGCCGTTGAACAGCCGGTCCTCGTGCAGGAACAACCCGTCACCTTCTGGGAAGAGTTGCCGCCGCACGAGCCTGGGACCGTCAGGGATGTGGTGCACCTCCTCAAGGAGTTGCACAGCCTGTCGATTCCCGACTTCTCCCTGGGTCGACTCCAGCCGTTCGTCCGAGTCACGGAGCGGATTGAGGCAGCGAGCACGCTCGGGGCCGACGACCGCGCGTGGCTGCGTGATCACCTTTCAGCCCTGCAACAGGATTGGACGCAACTCCCGGCGGGGCTGGCGGAGTGTGTCGTCCACGGCGACGCGTGGGTAGGTAACGTCGCGCGGACCAAGCGCGGAGATGTCTTTCTGCTGGACCTGGAACGCTGCACGGTCGGCCCGCCGGAGTGGGACCTTGTCTCCACAGCAGTGAAGCTGACCACGACCGGTAGCGTCACGCGAGGCGAGTACACGGAGTTCTGCAGCTCGTACGGCACCGACGTCACCACATGGTCCGGTTATGAGACCATGGCCGAAGTCCGGAAAATGCGCATGACGGCCTACGCCGCACAGCACGCCGCAACCAACCCGGCATGGCGCCGGGAGGCCCAGTACCGAGTGGACTGCCTGCGCGGCAGAGTCCCGGGACCTTGGCGCTGGACGGGGATCATGTAGAGCAACAGGGCCGTCGCGGGGTGAACCTGACCGGCTTTATGAACGACCGGATAAGGCGGCTGTGTGACTCCGGCATCATGCCTGCGCCGGGGATCACACTGCAAAATTCAGCCTGAGCAGGACCGACCCGGCCGCGTGGGAACACCCACCCGGCCGGGAATCACCGGTCCCTCAGTACGCAGCCGTTCCCCACGGGCGCATGTGCCGCGCAACTGCGGAAGCCTGGTGCTCAGGACTCGGTGTAGCGGGCGATGAATTGCCTCTCGATCTCGGAGAGGCGCCGGAGGCTGCCGGTGTCGAGGTTGTAGGCGGCCATGGTGGTCGTGACCTCGACGTACAGTTGGTCGGCGTCGCGGATCTCGCAACCGAGTTCGAGCACCGCCCCGCGGCCGCGGATCACCCGGACTTGTACGTGCACAGGGTCCTCCCGGTACAGCAAGGGAGCGTGGTAGTCGACCGTGGATCGGCGGACCACGAACGCGCACTGGCGGCGGCTCGCCTCGTCGGCCGGCAGGATCTCCTGGAACATTCTGGTCCGCGCTTCCTCCGCGTAGCGAAGGAACAGCACGTTGTTGACGTGTCCGTATGCGTCCGCGTCCGCCCAGCGCAGCGGCAGGCGGTAGGTGTACTGCTCCACAGGGTTCTCTCTGTCTGAAGGGCGAGGCTGGTCTCGCGATGTCGTCGACGTGCGGCGGGGGAGGCTCACACCGGTGTCTCGAGCTCGGTCCTCATGAGCTGGTTTTCCTGCGCCCATGAGTTGCGCTGCCCGCCAAGGCTGTTGGTCTTGTCGTCCGCTTGGGCGCTTTCGACCCAGGTGAGCACCGTGAACCGGAAATCGGGCGCGGATGCCGGGTGCAGGACATGGCTGACGACTTCGACGGTCTCCCACTCCAAAGCCGGTACCCGCATGCGGAAGACATGGCCGTCTCTGCTTTCCTCCAGATCGGCACCGGCTTCCCAGAGGCGCTCGATGAAGGGGTCCTTTTTCGCTTCCGCGATCAGTTGCTCCAGCTCCGCGTCCGGGAGGTCTCTGGTGGCTTGGGCGAATTTCATGATCTTCACATACGCTGCGGCGTGCATGTCCCAGTCTTCGAACTGGTCGCGGGCCGCGGGTTCGGTGAGTGCCCAGCGCAGGAGGTTCGCTCCTGGTTTCATCACCCATGGCCACCACTCGGCCATGGCGCGGTTGAAGCTCACGATGTTCCAGTTGCGATCCGTCAGGTAGGACGGGCTGGGCATCTGGCGGTCGATCAGGAGTTGCAGCGCTTTCCTCAATTGGGGCTCCTCGGTGTACTCGACCGAGGTGCCGAGGTTGTAGAGCAGCAGCGCGTGGCGCTCGTCCCGGTCGAGATCGAGGACAGATGCCAGGGCGGCGCATTGTTCGCGGGTGAGTCGGAGGAACGTTGCCCCCTGCTCGACTTTCCGATAGGTGCGCTCGCTCATGCCGAGCGCCCTGGCCGCCACGGGTTGCGTGACTCGGGCATTCTTGCGCCACAGGCGCAGTAGATGGCCGAAGCCCATGTAGCGACCGGCGAGCTGCCCTGAGGAGAACTCCTCCCCGACGCCCGCGACGCCGTTAGCCGTCGTGGCCACTGAGATCCTTTCCCACCCTTGCGCTTCGTCGTGGCGGCGACCGGCATAGGCGCATGTAATAGGAGGCGATCATGCGTCGCCGCCCCCTGGATTCATTTTTATCAATTCTCGACGATGTGCAAGCCCCGGCCCTGCGGAGTGGTGTTCCTTTATAACGGTCAAAGGGGCGAAGTGGGTCTAATCTCGGCATTGAAACCGGCAATCTTTTGCCGGTTTCCGGGATCGGCAAAAGATTGCCGGTTTTCGCGAATCACCTTTGCCTTCCCAACTTGATCATGATTAACCCACCCGTCTCGATGCTGAATATCCGTCATATTGACATCCGAAACTATGTGTTGGTGCTGGATGAGGCTGCCCGGGGACTTCTGGTGCAGCGGAATCTACGCGCATAGCGTTTGTCTTGACGCTTGTCTGATCGGTTGGTTAAAAAAATCATGCCGGTTGGGTGTCCCTGCAAGGACCTCGACGTGACCGGGTCGGCGGCGCTGTCGTCACCTTTGACACGGGACTGGATCTTGCTCGGGCCGACGCATATGTTCGTCGTCCCTCGCGGGGGACCTGGCGCGGTGGTCAACGGCCGGGATGGTGATAACACGCTGGAAGGAGGCCCAGTTGTCTCAGGCGACGCCGTAAATGCCAACGGCGCCCGGGAGTTACCAGCTCCTGGGCGCCGGGACGGCACTCCGAGGGGGTGCCCTTCACATCTCGCGGGCGGCGTGCTTCTACACACGAGAACGCCGCACCGCGCTCCTACGAGCAACGGAGTATTGCATGCTCGCCATACCGAGCGAAACCGTGTCCTGCCCGAATACGAACCGCCGGCAGCGCCCCGCAGCACAGCGAGCCGATACAAACCGCGCAGCGACCACGACCGGCGTCAGCCACAACGGCCCCAGGCGGACGTGGCAGCATCCGCGCCCCACCGCGAGGAACAAGGCCGGGGCGACGATCGACCTGAACAGGACGACAGCCGGCGCAGTGACCCCAAGGATGTCTCGGGTTCGGTCCGCCCCCCGCGTCTGGAGCCGGACCACCACCGTCATCCTCACGGCCGGTCGGGACCGCTGACATGGCCCGGATACGAACCATCAAGCCGGAGGCCTTCACCTCGGAGTCCCTCGGAGAGGTGACCGTCGAGGCCGAGCGCACCTTCTTCGGCCTCCTCACCCAGGCCGACGACCACGGCCGCCACCGTGACAACGCCGCCATCATCGCGGGGCTCCTGTGGCCCCTGCGCGCCGAGCACACCAGCGTCCACGTAGAGGACGACCTCCAGCAGCTCGCCAACGCAGGCCTCATCTGCCGGTACACGGGCTGCGACGGACGGCGTTACCTCCATGTCGTCACCTGGCACCAGCACCAGAAGATCGACAAGCCGAGCCAGTCGAGGCTGCCGTCCTGTCCGCAGCACCACGCGGCGAACCGGTGCGGTTCCTGCAAGGGCGTCTGTGCCGAGGCAACCGACGCGTCGCCCACCTCTGCGCGAGGGCTCGCCGACGCCTCGACGAATCCTCCTGGACCCCTCGACCGGCCCGCGCCACCCTCCCCCGGACCAGCCGCTCCGCGAGGCGGGGCATCGCACGCGCAGCAGCCCACCCCCGCCGATCCCGACGCCGCCCCTGGCCCCACACGGGACGACGTCGCAGGCCAGACGGGCTTCGTCGGCAGCTACGCGAGCCCTCCCCGAGGCCTCGCAGAAGCCTCGGGTACTGGATCTAGGATCTTGGATCCTGGATCTTCCTTCCCTACGGGGCGCGAAGCGCCCGCAGCCCACGTCTCGGCCGACCATCTTCTCGGCGAGTACATCAGGGCCTGCGACAAGCGCCCGCCCAGCGACGTGATCGGACACCTGGGACGGATCACGAAGAAACTCCTGGCCGAGGGCATCGACCCGCAGGACATCCGGGCCGGGCTGTCGAGGTTCGCCGCCAACCCCAAGCACCCGAGCGTGCTGACAAGCATGGTCAACGAGGCGATGAACTCCCGATCCGCCGGTTTGGCGCGGCCGGGATCCGGCCCTAACGTGCCCGCTCACCGGGCGTGGACCAACCCGGTCGACGCTGCCGCCGCCTACGCCGAGGAGCTGTGATGGGCGCCCGCACCCGCGAACCCCAGCCCCTCGGCACAGCAGGCGCCCTCGGCCGGATGGCCCGCATCATGGCAGCCCGCAACATCACCCAGGCCACCCTCGCCGACCCGGCCGACGAGCCTGAAGGGTCCTCGCCACTGGACGCCCTGTCCGCCGGCATGCCCCCGCGCTACAGGGAGGCCGTCGCGGACCACCCGCAGGTCCTGGCCTGGGCCCGAGAGGTCGCCGAGCAGGCCGTCGCCCCCAGCCCCGGCGCCCGCAGGCAGGTTGTGACAGGTCCCAGCCTGCTGATGGCCGGCGTGGTCGGCGCAGGCAAGACCTATCAGGCCTACGGCGCCATCCGGCTGCTCGTCCGGATGGGTCTCGGGGTGCGCTGGCGAGCGACCACCGCCGCCGACCTGTACGCGTCACTGCGGCCCCGCCAAGGCGTTGACAGCGAGCGGGAGCTGGCCGCGATAAGCCGCAGCCCACTGCTGATCATTGACGACCTCGGCGCGGCCAAGGCCAGTGAGTGGGTCGAGGAGGTGACGTACCGGCTGGTCAACCGCCGGTACAACCACATGCTCCCGACCCTGGTGACCACCAACCTGGCCATTAAGGACCTGCGCGCCCACCTTGGCGACCGCGTCACCAGCAGGCTCGCCCAGATGACCACCCGGGTCCAGTTCGAGCCGGTGGACCGCAGACGCCACCTCCTCACCTGACACGCCGCGTGCCGACACCCGGGCCGCGCCTCCCAGACGCGCTGCCCGACGCACTCCCGTACCCACCGCCTCCCTCCGCCGACGCCCCCGCGCGCGGAGAGCGAACGGAGCACACCGCATGACCACGACGACGAACAACGCTGCCCCCCACCGCCTCCTCGGCGACCAGACCTGGCAGGAGCGCGCCGCCTGCCGGAGTACCGAGCACAACCCCGTGGATCCCGACATCTTCTTCCCCCAGCCCGACGAGATCGACAAGATCACCGGGGCCAAATCGCTGTGCGCCCAGTGCCCCGTCCGCCGCGTCTGCCTCGACGCCGCCCTGGAGGCCGGCGACACCCACGGCATCCGGGGCGGAATGACCGAGGAGGAACGCGAACCGCTCCACGAGAACCTCGCCAGGCGCCTCGACTACAGCCGTGTCAACGCCGTCATCGCGGGCCGCGACATCCACCTCACCAAGGCAGAGCGCCGGGCTGTCGTCCACGCCGCCGTCCACCAGGGGCTCACCGAGCAGCGCCTGGCGTGGCTCCTGAAGATCACCGAGGAGCACGCCCAGAAGCTCTACCGCGAGACCCGCCGCGCCCTGCGCAACCGAGACCTGGAGCAGACCACGAAGACCACCCCGCCCCCCGAGACCGACGGCGAGCGCCTAGCCCGCGATGACTTCGGGACGGCGGCATGAGCGCCGTGAGCGCGCCGAGGACGGCGCACATCACCGGCTGGGACCGCGCGGTGGTCATCGCCCTCGGCAGCGCAGGGTGCGCCCTGTCGTATGACGCCCTCCAGCAGATGGCCGTCGCCATCCACGTCCGCGGTTTCCTGACCTACCTCTTCCCCCTGGTGATCGACGGCTTCATCGCCTACGGCATCCGGGCACTCCTGGTCCTCCGCGACGCGCCTCTGCGCGCCCGCCTCTACGTCTGGGCCCTCTTCGGCACGGCCACCGCCGCCAGCATCTGGGCCAACGCCCTCCACGCGGTCCGGCTCAACGACGAAGCGGTCGCCGGCACCGGCCTGCGACTCGGGGACACGGTGGTCGCCGTGTTGTCCACCATCGCCCCCCTCGCACTGGCTGGAGCAGTCCACCTCTACATCCTGATCGCCCGAGGCCCGGTCAAGGGCAGCGACCGGGAAGACCTCGGTCAGGCCGGTCAGGTCAGCACCGGACAGCCGGTCAATGCCCTGGCCGACCGGCCCCGACCGTCCCTGAACAAGCAGGACCCGAGTCCTCGGGCACTGACCGGGGACACCGCCCCGGCGGACAGCAGCCTGGTAACCGGTGACCGCGAACAGCCGCACGAGGCCGCTGACCTGCCCGGACAGCCGGACACCGCGCCGCCGGTCACTGACCGCGCCATCGGCACCGAGCCGGTCACCGGCCACCAGGACAGCCACGCGCGGGACACCGACCGGCCGGTCACTCCGCCGCAGGTCACTGACCGGGACACCCGGACAGCAAGTGACCAGCGGAGTGACCGCGACACCGAGGAGCTGCTGAAGATCGCCCGGTCAGCGGTCGGGGCCGAGGACAAGCTGACCCGCAAGGTGGTCGCTCAGGCGATCCGAGGTCAGCAGATACCGCTGTCCAGCGACACTCTGACCGCTCTGATGGCTCAACTCCGCGCCCAGCACGGACAGCCGGTCACCTCCGGCGGGAACTGACAGGACAGCACAAGGCGGGTGACCGAGCCGGACACCACGACCGGTCACCCGCCCCCGGACACGCGCCCCACATCCTTCCGAAGCGAAGCGGAGAGCAACCCATGCGTACCCACCCGGCCACACCCGCCGAGGTCAACACCTGGCTGACCGTCCTGCACCAGCGCGGCCACCTGCACCGGGCCCAATCCGGCCCCGACACGACCTGGACCGTGCAACGAACCCGGGAGAGTCGCGCCTGGACCCTCCACCACCCGGTCCTGGCCATGGACTGGATCGAGGAACTCGTCCGCGAACTACGGGAGGAAAACCCGGAGACGAGCCGGTGACCGCCAACGAACCGGTTGTTACCACCGCCGGACAGCAGCGTGACCCCACGACGGCTCCTGGCGGAGCAAGTTGTCGCGTACGACGGTCCTACGGCCCGTTGTACGCACTTGCCCCCGCCCAGGGGGGCGGGGGAAGTCCGGCTGGTCCCCGAGCGAGGGCGCACGGGGACCAGCCGGACTCCCGGCGCCCGGGGGCGCCGGTCGTGGGAGGAGAAGCAGACGAACGCGCCCCGCGCGAGCAGCAGAGCCCGAGTCAACCCGCGTTCCCCGACCGCAAGCCGCGCCGACGTACCCGCAACCCGAGCCAGCGCACCCACAAGACGACCACCCGCCTGTCCGACACCGAGAAGACCGAGATCAACGCCGCCGCCAAGCAGCGCGCCGTCACCGTCGCCCGATTCCTCGCCGCCGCCGGCCTCGCCGTCGCCCGCGGTTCGACCACCGTGCACACCAACGAACAACTCGACGCCGCCATCGACGAGCTGGTCGCTCTGCGCACCGCCATCTCCCGTGTCGGTAACAACCTCAACCAGATCGCCTACGTCTACAACGCCGGAGGACAGCCTCTCCCCGGCGAACTCGACCGCGCCCTGACGACCGTGAACCGCGTCCTGGCTCGCGTGGACGATGTGGCCGACACTCTGGTGAAGAAGCGTCTTTGATGGTCCCCAAGATCCGACGCGGCTCGCGCACCCACGGCCTGCTCGTCTACCTCTACGGCCCCGGCAAGCGCGACGAGCACACCGACCCCCACCTCGTGGGCAGTTGGGACAGCTTCGCCCCCGACCCTGGCCGCGACACCAGCCCCGAACCCGACCCCAAGACCACCCTGGCCCGGCTCGCCGCCGCCCTGGACCTGCGGGTCAAGCAGGCCGGCGACAAGGCGCCGGCCCAACACGTCTGGCACTGCTCGGTCCGTACCGACCCCGGCGACCGGACCCTGACCGACGACGAGTGGAACACCGTCGCCCGCCGCCTCGTCCACGCCGTCAACCTCGCCCCCGAAGGCGATCCTGACGGCTGTCGCTGGGTCGCGGTGCGCCACGCGGACGACCACATCCACATCCTGGCCACCATGGTCCGAGGCGACCTGCGCCGCCCAAGGATGAACTACGACTTCAAGAAAGCCCAGGCCGAATGCCGCCGCATCGAACAGGAGATGGGTCTGCGCCGGCTCAAGCCCGGCGACGGCACCGGAGCCAAGACGCCCACCAGCGCCGAGCGCTTCAAAGCCGAGCGGGTCGGCCGACCCGAGACACCGCGCGAGACGCTGCGCGAAGCCGTCCGCCAGGCCGTCGCCGGAGCCGCCAGCGAAGCCGAGTTCTTCAACCGCCTGCGCGATGCGGGCCTGCGAGTCAAGCTCCGGCACGCCCCATCCGGCGACTTCCTCGGCTACACGGTCGCGCTGCCCGGGGACCGCAACCGTGACCGCGAGCCGGTCTGGTTCGCCGGCTCGACCCTGGCGCCCGACCTTTCCTATCCGAAGATCCAGCGCCGCCTCGCCGACGGAACCCCCGACGCGGCTCAGCTGCCGGAAGCCGACAGCGGACGCTCGAACTGGTCGCCTCCCGCACGGGGGCGACGCACCGCGACCGGGGTCGCCGAGCGCGCCGTGATCCTCCTGGACAGCGACGACGACGAAGCCGCAGCCCAACTCGTCGGAGTCGGTGAACTCCTGGATGCCGTCGCCCAGACCTCCCCGGCCGCCACGCGCGCCGAACTCTCCGCCGCCGCCCGCTCCTTCGAACGTGCCACCCGCAGCCACGTCCGAGCCGAACGCGCCGACACCCGGGCGATCCGCTCGGCGGCCCGTGGCATCATCCAGGCCGGAGGCGCGCTCCGCCGAGGAGAAGACGGCGGCACCACCGCCATGCTCGTCTCCACCCTTGTCCTGGTGGCGCTGGCCGCCGCACGCTGGCACTCCGCACGCGGCCACGCCCAGCAGGCCGAAGCCTCCCAGCAGGCCGCCGAGCACCTTCGCGCCGCCTACCGCCAGGCCGCCGCCGCACCCATGCAGGCCCTGCGCGACCAGGGACGAGCCTTGCCCGACGCCCAGCGTCGCGCCCACGAGACCACCATCCGTGCCGCCCTGCCCGAGAACCGCACCCGACCCGGCACGAGCACGCAGAACGACGCCTTGGTCGCCACCCTGGACCAAGCCGAGCAGGCAGGCCACGACCCCAAGGCCCTCCTGCAGAAGGCCATCGCCATGCGCGAACTCGACACGGCCGAGGACGTCAACGACGTCCTGGTCTGGCGACTGCGCCGCCTCGCCCAGCTCCCCGCCCACCCGGGCGAAGGCACTCGACGCCCGCAGGCCGGCACCAGTCGCGCCACGCCTCCCGCCAACCCGGCCAGCGTCCGGACCGCACCCCCGGCCCCGCCGAGGCCCGCGGCACCGGATCCGCACAGCCGCCCGCCGCGCCGCTGACCAGCAGTCCGGCAGGCCTGCCACCGGCCTGCCGACTGCGCGAAGCCCCTGGACAGCCGATTCCACCCGCTGTTACGGATGAAGAGAAGGCCCTCGACGGGGAGACGACACTCGTGCTCAGAACGACCGACCACCACGCAGAGACAACCCCCGTCCTGCCCGCCGCCCCCGCCGGAAACGAACCGCTGCCGCAACTCCAGCACGAGACACAGCCGCCCAGCGGCCCCGGAGCGACGCGATGCCTCAGCCACCCGCCAGAGCTGTCCCTGCGCGGCATCCCCGTGTTGTGCCCGGCCTGCCAGGCCCGGCGCGACTGGCTACTCATCAACCACGGCCGCAACGTCTGGGTCCGCTGCCGCTGCGGCAACCAGTGGCTTGAGCCCGAGTTCAGCCGAGCCGACTTCGACGCCCTGATCGCCATCCCGGACGGGACGACTTACCCCAGCGTCGAACAGGGCCTGATCGCACTCGGCTTCGACGGCGCCTTCGCCGGCACCTACCTGGAGTAGAGCAGCGCGGTTCCGCTTTTTGCACCAGCGGCGAACACCGCTTGCGTAGCATGCTGTCGGCCCCGGACACATCCGGTGAGGCCGACATAGCACGGTGAAGGGGCAGCAGTGCAGCGAATCGGCCTTTACTACCCGTATGTGCACTTTCGTAAGGAACAGTGGATCAAGGCCGCCGCCCTCTACTGGCCGGGCCTGGCCCGAGTCGTCCCGCGCGGATTTCCTGTCAGCGACCCGGACCTGGTCAAGGCCCTGCGTGACGGGCTGGACAACTTCCTCACCGACGTGGACCCCAGGGAAGCGGCAGCCGCTGTCGCCCCAGCCTTCCTGAAGGCCGTCGAGGACCACGGCACCGAACTGAGGCAGCGCTTTCTGGCAACGGCCGAAACGCGACCCTTTCACACGCATGAGGGGAACCAGCCGACGCTGTTGATGGGACAGCGCATCATCAACGCCGAGCCGACCTCGCCTGACGACCTGCGAACGCTTCCGCGCGACGAACGCCCTCTCGCCGGCCTCTACCCGCACGAGGTGGACCCAGGGCTTGCCGACGCCCTACGCGGTGCCGGTCTTGCCGTGCCGGCCATGCGGTCGCGCATCGCCATATCCGCAGGCGTGACGTGGCTGGCCATGGACCCGGGCCTGGCCTGGATCTACAAGTGTGTGCTCACCGAGGAGCTGGGCCGCCGTACGTTCTACTCCCCGATCACCGACCAGGTCGCGGCACACAGCGCCACGGATGGATGGGACAGCGACCGGATCGCTGCTGCC
Organism: Streptomyces sp. NPDC046977; assembly: GCF_040644455.1. NCBI lineage: Bacteria > Bacillati > Actinomycetota > Actinomycetes > Kitasatosporales > Streptomycetaceae > Streptomyces > Streptomyces sp. NPDC046977. Next base: position 72,660 of record NZ_JBEYWO010000007.1, on the reverse strand, counting down.
ATGTTGGGCGAGCCGCCCCGACCGGCGAACTCCGACGGGACAACACGACTCGGGCTGATGGCCGTGCAGTGCGTCCTCCCGGACGGCCTGCGCTCGGTGCCGGTGGCCAAGATCATCCAACTGCGGAACGACTACAAGGCAGAATTCCGTGCCTTCAGGCAAGCAGTTGACAAGGCTGCGGCAGACCTGCGGGAGCAGGTGGGCGGCATCGAAGACCGCGCAGCCTTCGAACATCACCTCCGGATGACATTCGACGAGAGCATCGCCCAGCCCCTTGAAGACCTGCGCAAGGCCATGAGTGGCCTCAACCTCAAAACCTTCTACAGCGCACTGAACTACAAGTTCGAAGTGCCCGTCCTCGCCGCGGCGGCGAGCGGCTGGGCAGGCAACGTGCCGATCGCGGGAGGAAGTCTCGCGATTGCCGCCGCGACCCTGCGCCAGGCCACCGTGGAGGCACGCGACACTCAGCTTGCTGGCTCTCCGGTCAGCTACCTGCTCAGGGTGGAACGGAACCTGAAGCCGACCACACTGGTGCGGCGGGTGGCGCGAGCGCTTGGCCGAGTCGCGGGCACCGGAATCTAGGTCGTACTTCACGGGTGACTCTCTTGCGCAGCTTCTGAGCTTGATCATGGCAGGGAGCGGTCGATCAACAACTCCTTGATCTCGTTGTTCGCGTGCGCGCCTACGGTCCCGCTTCACCCCCTCCGTAACACCCGCACCCTACGGACCAACAGACCGTAGAAACAGCGGAGTTCTCGACCGTCAGCTCCCTGGCTGGCTCGCCGGGCCTACTTGTCGCGGGTCGGAGCCAGCTTCATCCTGGTCGGCGAGCGTCGCCAATCGGGTATCCAGGGGGACATGTGACGACCGGCAGGGGCAGCACTCAACGCGCCCGGAGGCTTTCGACGGGCCTGGCGTACGGCCTACTCGGACTCGGGGTGATGGGACTGATCGCGTTCACCCCGTTCCTGCTGGCCGCGATGGCTCCGGCAGGCACAGACTGGGGAAAGCTCAGTGACGTCAGTCAGACGTACGGGGCCGTCTCTGTCGTGTTCTCGGCCGTAGCCCTTGCCGGCGTGGCACTCTCGCTCCTTTACCAGGTTCGCCAGACCCGTACGAGCAACGAACAGGCCATCAGGGATAGCCACCTCCAACTCGCGACGCTTGCGCTGAGCAACCCGGATCTGCTCCAAGCGTGGTCACCGCCCATCGCGCCGGTCTCCTTGAAGAGGCACCAGCAGCACTTGATCACGTCCCTTGCTCTCGGCGAGTTGCTGCAGCGCTTCCGCATCGGTCACTTACCCGCTCTGAAGCTCGCCGTGAAGCTCGACAGCCACTTCCGCGGCGAGATCGCGCGCGAACAGTGGGAGCGCGAAGGGCCTGGATGGCGCCGCACCATGAGCGCGGGTGATCGCCGTGACCGCACGTTCGTCGACCTGGTGGAGGAGCGCTACCAGGCCGCCGTGGCGGCTGGGCCAGCATCCGCCCTCGCAGAGTTCCAAGAACGGACAGACAGGCCCTCCTAGGGTCTGTGCGGGGTTGTGATCTCGTGGCCCCCGTCCCTCCCCGACCGGGGGTCCACGAGATCACAACCCTCTCGACCTTTCAACGGCATCGAGCACTGGGGCACCCGTCCACCCAGTGGCACCACCCGCGGTAAGCCCTCGCTCAGCAGTCGTAGCTCTTGAGCGTCTTCGAGGCACCGGTGGCTGACTTCAGGTAGTCGTTTTCCGACTTCAGACTCTCCTTCTCCGCCGTCGACTCCGCCAACTGCGTGACCAGTCCGGCAGCCATGGACAGGAGCCCCTCGTGCTTCGTCTGGAGTTCCTCGTGCTCTTCCTGAAGCCCTTCGTGCTCGTCCTGAAGTCCCTTGTACTTCCAGGCGAGGACCCCGATGGCGGTGGTGGCCAGAACGCCGACGCCAGCCTTGACCAGGACCTTGGCTTTGCCGAACTTACCTCCGGCCGGCCCGGCACCGTCCTTGCCGATGCAAACGTGGCCCGTCTGCTGCGAGTGCTGTTCAGTCTCGCCGAGATGGTCGCTCTGAAACGAGCACGATCCGCATTGGTAATTGGTCATCAGATGTTCCTCTCCCCCGAGGAGATGAGCTTGCCACAGGTCACGTGGCTCCGACGCCCACTTGGTCATCCTCGTACGCCCACCGGCGCTGGGGGAAGGACGCGCGCCTACACGGGCGTGCCCGCTGGTTGTGGGCTATGCCGTCCACGCTCCCAGGGCCCATGGCCCGCCACGGAACGCCCCTCTTGTTGTCGAGCACGAAGAGCAGGAGTGACGGATCCGGCCACGCTCAGCCGCGGTTGCCCTACCTGGGTAGCTTGCCCCGGAAGTCACAGACGGGGCACTTGTCCTCGCCCTGGACGTGGACCTCGTACCAACCGTGGGCGGCTGCGTGGAGGATCGCCTCCTCCACCGTGGTTTCGCCGCTGCGGACCGCCGCGATGGCGTCGCCGACAATCAGCCGGAGTACGGCGCTGTCGGGCGAGGGGAACAGTGGGGGCGGCATCGGCGAGTCGGTCGTCATGGCCGCAACCTATGGGTGGCCCGACTGCCGGTCAGTCGGATGCGGTGCCGTCGGGTCGGGCGCGTCGCTGCGGGACCCTCGGCCGACCGGCTGCCAGCCCTGCCAGGTGGCGGGCCTCCAGCGCGGTTGCGGTCATACCCCGGCGAGGCGGTTGGAGAGGTCCGGGGCGCTGGTGGCGACCGCGAGGGCGGCGCACAGGCCGGTCACCTCGTGGATGGTGGGGCGGACCAGGCGCGGCCAGTCGTCGGGGGCGGCGGGCCAGGAGGCGAGGAGGACCTCGGTGGTGTCCAGGCCGAGGTGGGCGGTGACGTCCCAGCCCGCGTGGGAGGCGGGCTCCCAGTGCAGGCAGATATGACCGAGCGGGAGTTCAGGGGTGCCCGCCGGGAACCAGGAGGTGTCAAGCGGTCCCTCCGGGAGGGCGGAGACGTGCTGGACCTGTGCGCCGCGCACTTCCGGCGGCATGGGCCGCACGGCGAGGGCGTGCAGCGGGTGGGCGGTGGAAGGTTGGGGTCGCGGTGAGATCGAGGCCTCCTGGACAGGTCCGTACGGAGGGTCAGGCCCAGGCGAGGGCGTTGCGGACCGATGCCGGGAGGTAGCCCTCCTGGCCGTTTTCGGCGATGAACGCCATGCCGTCGCCCACGACGACGTCGGTGCCGAGATAATGGGCGAAGGGCCAGTCGGGGTTGACGGCCAGGCGGATCGGCAGGTCGGGGTCGAGGTTCTGAAGTTGACGGAGCAGGTGGCCTACGGTCAGGCACTGGGGCACGGGAGATCTCCGAGAGCGAGATGGAGGGTGAATCGGCGCGGCTGATGGATGGTCGCCAGGCTTCGAGGCGGAGCAGGTCGCCGTGTACATGGCAACAGGCCTCCGCTGGTGCGGCTTGCTTGACGAGGTCAGGAGGTGCGGAGTCGTTGCTTCTCCGCTTGCCGTTGCGCGCGGCGCCGCAGGACCTTCGCCTTCGATCCGGTGGTGAAGGGGTGGAGTAGCAAGTGCAGCCCTTCCGGGCGTATCGGCAGGTACGGCGAGAGTTGGGGCGGGTAGTGCCGAGCATCCGGGCCGCGATGACTCCTTCGTGAGGTCGGGCCGGACGGCAGTGCGGCGGCCTGGCCGTCGTTACTGAGAGGTCCGGGGGAGTGCGCCGATGAGCGCGGCGAGGAATCCAACCACGGCCTCGGAGGGGGTGTAGGGGCCGAACTCCTGGACCCAGGGCTCGGCGTCGGCGGGGATGACCCGGACCTGCCAGACGATGCCGCGCTTCCAGGCGGCGGAGTCCTCGGGGAGCCAGCCGACGTACACCCGGCCGTCCGGGCTGGTGCAGTGCACGTTGGCCTCCGGGGTGTCGACGATCGCCCAGCCGAGCCCGCCGAGCAGTTCGAGTACCGGGCTCGCGCAGTGGTCGCTGGAGAGCCAGGCGCGTTCCTCCACGGCGGGGCGGACGACAGCCGGCAGGAGGGTGCTGGAGGCGTTCACGAGTGGGTGTCCCTTCGTTGACCTGCGGGTTTTCCCGACGTCCGTACGTTGACATGCGGCGTGCCGAAGTACGTAGTCCTTTCCGGGAAGGTGAGGTCTGCCGTGGGCGAACTGGCCGCCGAGGGGAGAAGACCGACGGGCCGGGGAATGGATCGGCGCGACCGGTTGTCGTGACCGGGTTGCGGCGCGGGGTCGTACGGAGCAGAAGGGGCAGGCCATGGAGGAGTCGAGCAGACACTGGGACGGTGCCGGGCTGGAGCGCAAGATCCGTGGCGCCGGGCGGCCGTGGACGGTGGGCGACATAGCCATGGTGGTCGACGGGCAGTGGGCCGTGGGCATCCAGGCGCGGAGGCAGCGTGGCGGGGAAGCCGTGGTGGAGCGTCGGATCGAGGACGGGCGGCGTGTCGAGCTGACGTTGGTGGAGCTGGCCCGCGCGATGGACTCCCGGTTCGGCGTGGCCCATGGCGACGAAGACTCCCGCTGACCGGTTACCTTCCGGGCCCGGTTGTGGCCACCGTGGGGCGGACAGCGGCCGACGGGGCGGGCTGGTCGGGTGGTTGGCCCGGGGCACGCGGCGCGTGCGCGGAGCGGGCGACAGCGGCCTGGGCCAGGCTGAGCGACGGTGTCCGGTCCGTGGCCACGGCGGCTTCGCGGGCCTCGATCACGTGGCTGATCGCCTGCAGGGCTATGCGGCTCTCGGCCTGCGCGACGCGCAGGTCCACCGCCGAGCTGGTGATCCGCTCCAGGTCGTGGAAGGCCGACACATGACCGGGCTGGGTGAGGGCGTGCAGGCGGTCCTGGTGGACGGCGACCGCGTTGTTCGAGACGACGAGACCCGAACGGATATGCATCGCCGAGCGCAGGAGCGGATCCTCGACGGGGCGGCGAACCGCGAGGGTTTCCAGCGCGTCGATGGGACGGCCCCGGGCTTTCTCGATCATCGCGTCGGCCTGGTCGAGTGTGGTGGCGTCGGGCATGGCGGAACTCCCGGTATTCGGAGGTGCTGCTTCGGCCAGAGGCGACGTCTCGGAGGGGCGGAGGCGGGCGTCAGCGGCTGTGCAGTGGGGCCGACGGGCTGGCCGGCGGCTTGGCCGCGGCTGCGTGTGCGAGGTTGCCCGACAGATTCTGTGCCGAAGTCGCGGTGCGACTGCGAGCGGCCACCACGCGGAGGTCGGCTGCTGTCTGCGAGGCGCGTGCGGCGCGGTGGACGGCCTGGGCGACAGCGGTGCGGCGCACGTCGAGTGGGGTCGGAGCACGAGAGATCTGAGGATCGGCGGCTTGGCCGACCGGGGCCAGCGTGACCAGGTGCTCCACCCTGCGGTTGATCTGGTGCCGCTCACGAATCGCCGGGGCTGAGTCCGACATGGCGGCTGCGGTCGCCGCGACGAGGTGGGTCGGGGTGCGGGCTGTGAAGACCGCTTCCGCGCGCGTGCCCCAACCCGGAGGACCGGCCCACAGCCTGACGGTTTCGTCATCCCAGCCAGAGAGGCGGTTGTCGATCAGAACGCCCGCTTGTCCGTCGGGGGCGACGATCTCGACAGTGCCGCGCTCGGCCGCGCCGTCGCGGGTCCAGCCGGCATTGGCCAGCGGCCGGACGGCACCAGCCCAGTACAACGACGGGCTCGTCAAGAAGCGCGCGTTGCCTTCGGTGGCCTCGGCTTCGGCGTAGTCGCGGGCCAGAGCGCTGGTGAGCCCGGCGACGATCTCGGCGGGGGTGACGTGGTTGAAGGTTGCCGTCCAGCGGGGTGCGGAGACGGCGTCCTCGGCGGCGGTGATCTTCCACAGTTCGACGTCGTCGCCGAACCAGCCGATCCGTATTCGCTGGTCGGGCGAGGTGACGAGGAGCTGGCAGGGGCCCTCGTCGGGGTAGTGGTGCGGCCAGTGACTGACAGGGGCGAAGCCAATGTCCCCGGTCCCGTTGGAGCCGGCCAGGTACATGGGGCTGACCAGTACCTCTTGATAGGGATGCTGGTCGTAGGGCTGGGTGGTCACGGTCGAGACTCCGAGGTGTAGGAGGGGAACGCGCCCGCGTGCGCAGAGGAACGAACGGCTGGACTGCACGGGGGCGCCGTGGCAACGGCGTGAAGCGGCTGGCTCTCAGTGCCACCCGGATCACCGGCCTCGGGAGGAGGCCGACTGAGCGGCCATGGTCACCGGTACGCGCGGTTGTGGTTGCGGGGCGTGGCTGAACAGGGAGCTGGGCGCGGCGGTGCTCCGCCGCAGGGCCGCTGAGGTACGGATGCCGTCCGACCCCGGCGGGATGCCCGTGTGGGTGTGCGTGGCCGCCGCGACCCGGACAGGGACGGGACGTGGTGCGGCGACGGGGTTGCTCCAGTGCTCGATGGCTGCGTAGACCGGGCCCAGTGCCCCTCCGGCTGCGGTCAGGACGTACGGATCGCCGTGGCGCGGCCCGGTGCGGGTGACCAGGCCGTCGATCTGAAGCCGGATCAGGCGCTGCCGGGTGAAGCTGTTGTCCAGTCCTGCCTGTTCGGCGATGTGGACGAACCGCATGGGCCCGCCCGCGTCGAGGACCTGGATCACGGCGGTCGAGTGGCGAAGGTGCAGCCGGCGCACGGCGTCCTCGACGCGCTCGGCACCGGCTACCTTGCCGAGCGGCAGGTGCGCGTGGGACCAGTCGGACAGCGCACGGTGTACCGAAGACAGTGCGTCGCCGAACCCACTGAGCTGGTACGGGGCACCGTGGCGATCACTGGCCCGGGTCACCAGCCCGTCGTCGTGCATCTGGGCCAGCCGCTTGCCGACGAACTGCTCGCTGACGAAGGGGAGGCGGGCGGCGACATCACGCACACGCATTTGGCCGTCCTGCTGGGCCAGGGTCTGTGCCGACCAGGTGGTCCACTTCGGCACTATCAGGGACAGTGCCTCCTCGACGCGCTGGGCGTCGACGAAGCCGATCTGGGAGGTTGCGGGTTGTGCGGGGGCGGACATGGCGGTAACTCCGTCAGGGCGAAGGGGAATCGGGCGGCGGTGTGCGGATCAGTGAAGGTCGCGCTCGGCGCGGAGACGCTGGAGCACCGTGCCGAGGCGGCGGTTGCTGACGTGGATGCCGCGGGCGCCCAGGCCTTGGCGCAGGGCTTCGCGATTGAGCCGGGGCAGCCGGGCGGCGACCTGGCGGGCCACGGCTATGAGGTCCTCATCGCCCGGTGCGGGGCGGGTTCGCCGGGCGGTCGAAGGCCGGAGGGCTGCGGGCTGGTCCAGGAGGAGGCGGACGTCCAGCAGATCCCAGACTGCCGCGGCTTCCGACTGCTCCCGGCGTTCGAGGTCAACGACTTCGGCCGCGTACCGCACGAGGTCGTCGAGGGCGTGTGCGCCGGAGCGGCAGCGCTTCCAGGCCGCGTCGAGATTGCGACGGGCGGCACGGGCATGGGCGTTCGTCGAGGCCAGGCCGTCGAGCCGCCGCAGCACGATGGGCAGAACGGGATCTCCCGAACCGCCCTGCGCGCTGTGGCACTGGAGGTCCTCCAGCGGGCGGCCGTACCGGTGCTCGACCAGGTGGCGGGTGTAGATCACGGTGGACATGGGGGTATTTCTCCTGAGGATTTCAGCGGGAGCGGCAAGGCTTGGCGGTCGGGCCGGCGGGGGAACGCGGGTCGCGGGTGGAGGGTCGTCGCTCAGCGCCAGGGGCCTCGGCGCAGAACTTCTCGGCGACCAGGTGCGCGCCGGGTCACTTCGCCCTGTCGTGGGGGTTCATTCGGCAGCGTCCATCCGGGCGAGCAGAGAGCGCACCAGAGTGGGCAGGCTGTCGGGGCCCTCGCCGATTCGGACGTGATCGGTTGCCTCGCCGAGGACGTACGCGGCGTCTTCGAGCAGGCCGCTGGAGATCTCCATGCAGGCGTCGGTGATCCGGGAAGCGGCGAGCAGGGATCGAGAGAGCACCTCGACGTAGTCGCCGGGGCTGAGGTCGGCAGCCTCGGCGGCCGTGCGGATGGCGGCCAACTCCAGGGCGCTGAACGCGAAGTCGAACTCGGCGTCCTGGTCCGTGGGCGAGGGCGCGACGAAGGCAGGGTCCGGCGGCTCGGCCGGGATGCCGCCGCGCGTGCAGATCTGGTCCACGGAGGCGGTCAGCTCGGCGAGGGACTCGGTGAGCCAGCCGAGCGCGGAAGCGTAGGACGCCAGGGTGAACAGACCGGAGGGGGCGGAAGGCAGCGGCTCCTCGACGACGAACTCTTCGAGCCGGTCGTTCAGTTCGCGGACCACCCGGGGGCCGGCGGACAGCGCGCCGAGGACGGGATGCAGGTAGGAGCGGCCGGCGGAGGTGGGGTACTCGGTCGTCAGGACCTCCGAAACGCTGCGCGCGGCGTCGGTGAGCAGCCCGGCCAGTTCGGTGCGGTCGAGGGACGCACGGTCGACGGTCATCACATGGAGGCCTTTCGGGAGGCGGCCGGGGCGGCGGGCCTGGCTGCCGCCGGTGCGGTGGCCGGGAGGGACACGGTCGGGTCGATCGCGTGGGGGGACCGGGACCGGGCCGCCTGGACTCGTGCCTCGGCCGCCGCGTCGGTGTCTGCGGGCGGGTTGGGGCCGGTGTGGTTGGTGCGGAGCTGGGCCGCGCGGTACACCGCGTAGTCCTCCCGGGCACCGGCCGCGACGAGGTAGATCTCGCGTTTGTGGGTCGAGGTGGGTGGGGCCGGGCGGAACTGGATGACCATCCGGTAGGAGACGGCCGGGTCGACGTAGACCTTGTGGTAGCCCGCGAGGCGGCCGGTCAGCGGCAGGCAGTCGCCGCTGCCGTGGACCAGGTTCTGCAGTTCCAGTAGCGCCAGGTCGCGGATCTCGTTGGGTAGTTGGCGCAGGTCCGCGATGGCGTCCGGGTGGGCGGCGAATGCGAAGCGGGCGCGACTCATATCGGGCGCCGGGGGTTCGGGCGCTGGGCTTTTCCTGCCAGCGTCGCGTTGCCCGTGTCGAGGCCGGCTTTCGGGATCGCGGAGGCACCCGATGATCGGGTGAGGGCGGCGCGGGTCAGCCGGGCGGCGGCCTCACCGCGGTAGTCCGGCGGCTGCGGCAGCGGACTGCCGCGGTCTTCCAGCCAGCGGCAGGCGGCGGCCTCGTCGGCGAAGGTGCCCTCGCGCATCGTGTACGTGTGGGCTTCGTTGTCTCCCGCTTCGATGAAGAGACGAATCGGTGTCTGAGTGGCGTTGGCGTCACGGGTCAACGTCCAGGTTTCGTACGGGGTGAAGTCCGAGGTCCAGCTGTCGAGGACCTTGTAGCGAGATCCTGACTCCCGGATCTGCTGCTCGATCCAGAGGGTGAGATCGTCGGCTGGCTTCAGGGAGTCCCCCTTGCCCTGGGCGATCCGCTCGGGCGGGCAGCCACGCTCGATCAGCCAGCTCTGGGCGAAGGCCAGACTCGCGTGGTTCGCGGTCTCGAAGGTGAACGTGCGCCCGTGCGAGTCCCGCGTGATCTTGATGGCAACGAGCTGTGGTTCACCGGGGACGCCCCAGGTCTTCGACCTGTCGTGGGCGACGAGGTAGCTGTGCGTGCTCTCCGGGGTGGTGTGGTGCTCGGCCAGTATGGTCAGGTCTCCAGCCCAGATGCTGCTCTCGGCGAGTTCGGAGGCGGCGTCGGCAGGCTCGAAGTCGGCGAGGCGGAAGTCGGGTTCGGCGATCACCGGGTGGCTCCCGTCAGGTCGGGCGCCGGGGTGGCGAGCACGCGGTGGTTGGGCCGGGTCGGGCTCGTCGTGCACGCGGCGAAGGGGCCGTCGGGGGCACGGAGATGAACCAGGGCCTGGTCGAGGTGGTCGCGGTGCCACGTCGAGGGACTGGAGAGGCCGGCCTCGGCGGCGGTGAGCTGCTGCCACGCGAGCCAGAGAGCGTGCAGCCGGGCAACGGCCTCGGGGTGCTCGTGCCACTGGTCGCACCACGGTCGGGTGGTGCTGATCTCCCGTCCGTAGACGGGCAGGAACAGGTGGTTCACCCAGTCGCGGAGCGCGGCCAGCTCGACGGCGTACGCCTCGCCGCCCAGGGCGAGGATGAACACCGAGGCCGGGGCGTCGGCCTTCTCGGCGCCGGCAGCACCTGCGGTGGAGGTGTCCGCGGTGGGCTGGGGAGTGGAGAGAGGCTCGGAGCCGAGGCGGTCCAGGATGACGCCGTGCTGGCGTACCTCCGCGATGGTCTTGGCGAGGGTGCTGGCGAGATCGTCGAGGTCGCCGTCGGGAACGCGGAACGGCTCGGGGGTGGCTTTGCTGGGGTCGGACATGGCGGTCCAAGGGAGTGAGCGAGCAGGGTGGGGGCGAAGTGCGGCGCGCTCTTCTGGAGGTCACGGCGGTGCTCGCCTCGCAGGTCGGCATGAGCAGGAGGATGCGGAGATTCCGCGGTTTGGCGCGGCCGGGGAAATCGGCTAATGGGGCGCTACTGCGCGGTGCAGCGGGGGCAGCGCGGGAAAGGCGGCGCCAACAACTGCACGGCCCGGGCCGCCTGTTGGGGGACCACGCCGTTGCCGAGCGCGGTGAGCTGAGCCGGTCGGCCGAGTCGCGGAGTGGCGGTCACCCAGCCAGGAGCCAGGCCCTGCATCCACTCCACGAAGTCGGCGCGCAGGCGTCCGGCCGCATCCGTGGGCGCTGGCGCGGGGCGGGTGAGGTTCTCCCATCGGGTGATGGCGGAGGCGTACGCTCCCCATCGCCCGTCGGTACCTCCGCTTGCGGGGCCGCCTGCGCCCACAGCGGCAGGACCACCGCCGACAGGGGCGGACGCCGGCCCTTGTCCGGACGGCGGCCTGGGGTGCCGGTGCCGGTGTCGCTCGCCCTCCGGGTGGGCAGCAGCGACGCTGCCGTACTCGGCAGCGTCATGTCCCCCTTGCCATGACGCTGGTTCGGCGAGCCCTTGGTCCCGTCCGACGCCTTCGGCGTGGGCAGCAGCCACTCCACCTCGTCGGCCAGGTTCGGGCCGTGGCCACCGCTCTTCCTCTTCGACGGGTGCTGGGAGCCGCCGTTCCTTCCGATGTTGCTCGTCGGGGTCTTGAGCAGGGCGCTCGGCGGGCCAGGCGGCGAGGAAGGTGCGCTCGCGACGATGGGGGGCTCCGACGTCGGAGGCACGAAGCACGAGCCACCTCGCGTCGTACCGGAGGTCGGCCAGGGAGCCGAGTACGGCACCGAGTGCCCGCACAGGAGGCTGGGTTGGGTCGTCTCCCAGACACCACGGGCAGAGTTCCACGTCGCCAGGGGAACCGGCGGGCGAGGTGAGGAGGCCCCGGACATTCTCGATCACCACCAAGCAGGGACGGAGGGCCTCGACCGCACGGGCGACGTGCAGCCACAGCCCCGAGCGGGTGTGGGGGTTGAGTCCGGCCCGGCGACCGGCGACGGACACGTCTTTGACAGGGGAAACCGGCCGTCAGGACGCACACCCGAGGCACATCAGCCCAGTCGACGGCGGTGATGTCCCCCAGATTGGGCACGCCGGGCCAGTGCCGGGCCAGGATGCGCGCGGCGTCGGGGTTGATCTCGGCGTGCCAGGCTAGGGTGCCGCCGAGCGCGGTCTGGACCCCGAGGTCCAGACCGCCGTAACCCGAGCAGAGCGAGCCGATCAACGGCATCCGCGTTGTGGTGTTATCCATGTCACCGGCTACGTGCGATTCGGTCCGAGGGGGCCGCCACCGCAGTGGCGACGCCGGGCGGCGGCGTCCCCGGAGCGGGTGTCGTGGACCGGCTGCGGGCAGCCTGGAGCCGCGCCGACGGGGGAGAGACCATCGCCGAAGCGGAGTGTAGGGAGTTGGCCACGTCGTGCAGGGCTGCGTCGGCGGTGGTGAGTGCTTCTTCCATCACCCCTACGGCTGCCTCCCGGGCATTCCTGGCGTCGGGCTGGTCGCGTAGATGCTCGGTCTGCTTCAGGAAGGCGAGCTGGTGGGCCACCGCTCCCAGCGCGGAAGCCGCTTCGCCCGCGGGCGCTACGGCGGAGGCGAAGTTGGTGATCACACGAGCGGTATGGGGCGCTTGGTCTTGGTTGACGGCGCGGAAGAGGACCTCGTTGCCCAGATCGGTGACCAGCTGTCCGAGCTCGGAGATCTGGCGTGCGACGGCGACGACATCGGGTGAACGGTGGGGATCCTCCGGCACCGGCAGTTTGCCGCGCTGGGCGTCGAAGGCGGAGGCCGTGGCGCGCAGGGCCAAGGCGTCGGTGAGCGGGGTGTTGTCCACGGGGCGCTCCAAAATGGGGGACGGTCGGATGGGCTGGGTTGGTGGGTGAGGGCGGTTCAGCCGTGGGTGCGCGAGGGCGGTCGTGCGGTTGATGGCGTGGAGGCTGGGGCGGGGCACTCTGAGGGCCGTGCGGCCGGTGGTGTGCTGCGGGCGAGGGCGGCGTGGATCCTTGCCGTCGGGGGCCCCTCGGTCGGTGGAGCGGGGTGGCCGTTCGCGGTCTGCCAGCGGGCGCTCACTTCGTCGAGCGGCCCGAGCGCGTGCAGGGCGTGGCTGATGAGCCTTCCGGGGGCCAGGCTCTCGTTCTCGGACAGGGCGCGGATGGCGCGGGCGGAAGCGGCGGCCGTGCGGGCGACGGAGGAGCGCAGGATCTGCTCGCCGAGCCACTCGGCGCTTCCGGCGCCGACGCCGTCGGAGATGGCGGCGAGCTGTTCGCTGGTCAGGGTGCCGTCGGCGAGCAGACCGCGCCGCTGGGCTTCCCACAGCACCGTGATCCGGTCGATGGGTTCGCCGCGGTGATGCAGTGTGCCCAGGCAGCGGTAGAGCTGGCTGTGGGTGGGGCTGGCGAAGTCGCCCGGTCGCAGCCAGCCGACGACCTCGTCCATCGCCTTCGGCCGCTCGACCAGGACCGCCAGTAGGAACTGTTCGTCCTCGGCGACCTGATCCGCTCGTTCCGGCGGTGACTCGACGGGAGTTGTGGGGGGCGGTGTGGCCGGGGCGACCGGGCGGGGTTCGGACCCCCAGCGGCGCGCGAGGTCCCCGAGTACCCCGGTCAGGACGTCCGCATGATGCAGCGCTCCTTTCACCTCACCTTGGAGGGCGTCAGCGCGGGCCGCTTGGTGGAGGCGGATCGTGTGCTCGGTCACGGTGCGGTGAATTGCTCCTTCCAGCACCATCCGGCCGTACACAGGGGCGTGGGCGGGGCGCGGGCAGGCCGCAATCAGGATGTGGGGGTATGAGGCGCTCAGACCCCGGACGTGGTTACTGGCCTCGTTGACCGCTTCGGTCACCCAGGACAGCGGCACCGGTTCCATGGCCGCCACGGCGGGGTGGCCTTCGGTCCGGAGCTTGCGCAAGGCGGCGAACAGTGCCTGGTGAACTGGCCGGTAGAAGTGATCCGGCGCGAGCCACTCCAGGTGCGCGAGCTGACCGGGGTCGAGCAGCACCGAGCCGAGCACCGCCTGCTCGGCACTCAGCAGCGGGTTCATCGCTGCCACCTGGGGCGGGGGGCCGGCGGATCGGCCTGCTGCGAGCGGAGATCGGCGACGGCTTGGTCGGCGGCGGCCATCGCGTCGGCGAAGCGATCCAACTCGCCGGTGAGCGTCGGATCGGTGGCGAGGATCGAGCCGGGACCGATGGCCAGCCACAACTGGCCGGCGTGCCGGACGACTGGTGACCGGGCGAGGCGTTCGGAGCGCGCCGGTGGGGAGGACGGAGTGCGCGAGGACACGAGGGGACTCCTGAGCAGGTAGAGGGAGGGGCAAGCCGTGAGGTCGACGTCGGCCTGGACGGGGGGCCGGAGCGGCAGGACCAGGGCGAGCAGCCGTCCGGATCGCCGGTCTCCAGTTCGGCGTTCGCGAGCGCGTCGAAGATGTCGCCCTGGCGTCCGGACCGCTCGTGGGCGGTGGCCCGGTCGATCGGTGCCTGACCCAGAGGCTGGCGGTTGTGGTGCAGATACGCCTGCACTGCCGTCGTGACATCCCCTGGCTGCCAGTGGAGTTGAGGATGTGTAAGGGCATCGACGCGAAGTGCTTGGAGGGGTCGAGCGCGCCGGATCGGATGTTGCCGGAGGACACCCGCAGGACCGGGATGCCGACGGGCTTTGCGATCTCCCGCCCGATCCGCTCGATCCGGTCGAGACAGTCGTAGATGGCGCGGGGCTCCCAGCCTGTGTCCGCGAAGATCGCCACGTCCAGGCCGGGCAGATGGCCCGCGCCTGCCATGAGCAGCAGACACGTCGACTGGACTCCGGCACCGAGCGAGAGCACGTTGGGCGTCGGGGCGTTCATGCCGACAGCCCGAAGTCTTCGTGCCCCGGGGACTTGGCGATGGCCCGCTCCGTGATGGCTTTCGTCGCGCGGGCCGAGGCCGGACCGATCACCTTGGCGGTGGGCTGCTTGTACCAGGGCCGCAGGTCGAGTATTGCCACCCGGATGCCGGTGGCGAGCAGCAGCGCATTCCCCTTGGGGAGGGCGCGGATCGCGTCGGGGGGCAGGGTCCGCTCGGTGCGCAGGCTGACTGAGGTTGACTTGCCGCTGTCGCTGGTCGACACCGATGTGGTCTGCACGTCGTGGTCACCGACTTGCCTGCTCAGTCGGTCGGCGAAGTCGGCGTCGTCGATGCCGCTTCCGATGATCTTGATGGTTGCGGCGGACCAGAGGGCGTCCATGCCTGCTTCACCCCAGCAGCGCTGGCCCTGTCGGTAGGACTGCAGGATCGTCATCGGGATCACGCCCCGTGAGCCCAGGTGGCTGTACAGGTCGGGGAGATCGGAGATCTTGCAGACGTTGGCGGCTTCGTCGAGGACGCACAGGGCGGGCGGGTCGAGCCGTCCGCCGGAGCGCTCGGCGACGACCACGGCCGCGCGCATCACCGCGTCGGCCGCCGCTGCGACGATCGCCGATGCGGAGCCACCGCCGTCCTTGCTGAGCAGGTACAAGGTGTCGCGGGAGGTGGCGAACGCGGAGGGTTTGAACTCGGCAAGATGCTCGCTGGGGGTGACCCAGGCGGCGACGTCCCGGTCGAGCAGGCAGCTCGCGTACTGGCGCGCGGTCTCATAGATGCCGTCCCGCGTTTCCGTGGCCCCGCTGACGGTTCCATGGAGTTGGGCGGCGACCGCTTCGTGGCCGGCATCGGTGAGGAGGTCCACCGGCGTGCGGTCGGCAGGGGAGGCGAGCCAGGCCAGGACGTCGGTGATCGGGCGGCGGTGGCTGGCGGCGGCCAGGAACAGTGCGCCCAGAGTGTTGCTCGCGGCGGTGGACCAGAAGTCGGAGCCGCTGGAGTCGTCGACGCTGGCGGCGACGAAGTGCCCGGCAAGGCGTTTCGCCCCGGCCAGATCGTGGGCGTCGGCCAGGATGTCCCACCACATCTCGCGAGGGTGGTGGGCGATCTGCTGCGGGTCGAGCGTCCAGATCGTTCCGGCCTTGGCGCGGGCCTCCACCGTCGCGGTGAAGGCGTCGTTCGCCGCCTTGTTCGAGGTCAGCAGTACGGGGCCGGGAGCGGCGAGGATCGCGGGGATCGCCAGTCCGGAGGTCTTGCCGGAGCGAGGGGCCATGATCGCGACGATCACGTCCTCCCAGGAGGCGTGGACCTCGGCTCGGCTTGGGGGGTGCGTGCCGAGGAGGATGCCGCGGTCGGCGGGAGCGACCTTCTTCGGTTTGAGATCAGACAGGCTCGGCCGCAGGTTCTTCGCCCTGGCGGTGATCTGCTTGTCCAGCAGCGGGGCGAGATCCTGCTTGCGGGCGAGGCTGTTCTTCGCACCGCCGCGCATCCGCAGCCACACAACCAGGCCGGCGATGCTGAGGCCGACCGAGAGTAGTCCCGGGACGAGCCGCACGCCGATCAGCAGCGTGGTGGAACTCAGGTGCGGCCACAGTACGTCGGGGTGCAGCAGCGCGTCGGTGGGCCTCAGCGGCACCCAGGGTCCGGCGCCGAGGAGAGCGTTGGTGAGGTTGCCGGTCAGCCAGGCCAGGGAGCCGAAGCCCATGGCGGCGCCGAAGACTCCGAACATGAGGTGGAGGAGCGCGTCGGAGCCGGTGGTGGTTGAAGGCACGTTGGTACGCGGAGCGGGCATGGCGGATCCAAGGAGGAGAGCGGACAGGGCGAGGCGGGCCGCGCGGTGCTCTTCTGCTGGTCATCGGGGCAGCTCCTGTTCCGGGAAGGGGGCGCGGTCGAGGTCAGGCCGAGGTCATCGAGTGCGCGGTATCGGGGTAGCGGGGCGCTGGTCGGTCGTTGGGGCGTCGCGGTCGCGGGAGGGCGTGGTCCGCTGGATGGCGGCGTGAGGGGAAGTACCGCGGGCGGCTCGTTGCCGTTCAGCTTCCGGGCTCGGGGCGGCGGGAGGCTTGGTGTCTGTGATCGCATCGCTGGCGAGGGCGCCGCTGAGGTCCCCGGCCCGCGGGAAAGGCACCTTGTCGTGGCACTTGGGGTCGCTGGGTTCCCCAGGGCACGCGGCGATCGTGTTCTCGGCGACCTCCAGCTGCTCTTGGACGTCCCGCAGAAGGCGGGTAGCGGTGGCCAGCCGTGTCCGCGTCTCGAACGTCGGGTTGTTGTGCGGGTTCTCGAATGCCAGACGGGCTTGGATCCAGGTGGCCGCTGCGGCGACGAGTTCGGTCAGCTGTGGGAGTGCCCGGAGCAGGGCTGCGCTGAGTTCCTCGGTGATTCCGGTGGCTTCATGGGGTGTTGCGGTCTCGGTGAGCCCGTCGGTCATCCCCGGGACGGAGTGCGGGTCGGCGGACAGAATGCCGAGCTGATCAAGACGGGCGTCGATGGCGACGAGCAGACTGGGGAGACTGCCGCCGTGCTGGGCGTGGGGGCCGTCGGGTTCCGAGTCGTAGATCACTTCGTGGACGGCGGAGTCGTCGGGGTGCCCGCGGGTCACCAGCCAGCTTTTGGGATGCCCGGGCGGGTGGTCGGTCGGCGGTTCCTGGGGTGGCGAGATGATCAACGAGCTGCCGTCGGGGAGCTCGGCGTGGACGATGTAGTCGCTGAGGCCGTACTCGACAGTGCACACCAGGCCGCGCTGCCGAAGGAGTGCGGCGAGGTGGCCGTATCCGTGCTCCGGTTCTGAGGTGCCGGCAGTTGCTTGTCGGGGGAGAGGGTTGCTGATGCGTACGGTGATGGGTGTGTCCTCAGGCTGGAGAGGGACCGGGGGTCGATTGGGATACATGGGCTGTCTGGACTCGCTTCTACGATCGCCAGTTGATCTTGGTCACCATGCGGGCGTCGGTGTCGAACAGCTCGCGCTCGGCCGGGTGCAGGATGTGCTGGGTGATGAAGCTGCGGCCCGCGACCTTCCACAAGCCTCGGCCCTTTGTGAGGGCGGCGACGGCCTGGGTCTCGACGCCTGTCAGGCCAAGGAGTGAAGCGGCAGCGGCGAGTTGGTCGGTCTCCTGGCGGTAGATGATGCGGGTGCTGCAGTCGGCGAGGAGGCCCTCGGCCAGCACTCGGCCGCGCGAGCCGGCGTCGCCGGCGCTCAGTAGATCGCTGAGGCGGTGGATGACCATCAGGTTGGCGATGCCGAGACCTCGGCTGAGCTTCCACTGGCTCTGCATGCGCTCCAGCAGGCCGACGTGCCTCATGACGCGCCAGGCCTCGTCGTAGATGACCCAGCGTTGGCCGCCGTCTGGGTCTGCGAGTGCGGACTCCATCCAGGCGCTCGCGCAGGTCATCGCGAGGACCAGCGCGGTGTCGTCGCCCGAGCCACCGAGCCGGGAGAGGTCGATGGACAGCATCGGGGCGGTCGGGTCGAAGGCCACGGTCGACGGCGCGTCGAACATGCCGCTCAAGTCGCCGTGGACCAGCCGGCGCAGGGCGTGCGCGAGGTCTTGCGCGGCAGGCCCCATGTGCCCGTCTTGGTCGCCGAGGGCCCGGTCGAGGCGCTCGGGCGAGCCGAGGGTGTGCGCGATCTCGCCGAGCAGGGGCACGGTGCCACCTGCCTCGGCTTCGGCGACGACGAGGTCCAGCGCGAGATCGAGGGCTGTGTGTTCCATCGGCTGGAGATCGCGCTTCAGCACGGTGCGGGCGAGGCCGGCCAGGAGCAGGAGGCGGCGCTTGCGGACCTCGGTCGACCAGTCGTCCTCGCTCACCGAGGCGGGCCGGGTCGGGGCATCCAGGGGGTTCAGCCTGCCTGGGAGTCCGGGGCCAAGCGCGATGGTGTAGCCGCCGAGAGCCTGCGCGACGGCCGTCCACTCGCCCTTGGGGTCGCAGGGCACATAGACGCGGTAGCCGTGGGCGATCGCCCTGGTGGCTATGGACTTGGCCAGAGCGGACTTGCCCATGCCGATGATCCCGGCCAGAACCGCGTTGGGGTTGGTGAAGCCCTCGATCCGGCCGCTGCCGTACAGCGAGAAAGGGTCGTAGCAGAACGCGGCCTCCGCGTGGACATCGCGGCCGATGAAGATGCCCTCCGCGCCCAGGCCGCCCTCGGCGAGGAATGGATAGGCGCCGGACACAGTGGCGGTGGTCATCCGGTGGGTGGGCAGGCGGAGCTTGCCGCCGCGTGCCGAGGAGGAGCCGGGGCGACCGGACGGCGAATAGGCCGGCCGCAGCTCCGCGTCGAAGGCATCCTCGTTGCGGCGCTTGGGCGTGGCTCCGGCGAGGCGGGCCTGGCGCCGGGCCTCGGTGAAACCGGCGCGGGCGGCGTGCTGCTCGGCACGTGATGTCTTGTGGGGGACGAACAGGTGGGAGGCGGTGGCGCGGGTGCGGGGCATGAACATTCTCCAAAGACGGAGGCAGGGTCAATAGCGGACGAGGCCGGTGAACGGCGTGTGCAGGTCGGCCGGGGTGGTGCGGCGTCGGACCAGGTGGGCGGCGGCTTGGTGGCGCTGGCAGATGGTCAGTTCAGGTGCGCCTTCTGGCAGGCCGGCCTGGCACGCTTCGCGGTCGGGGACCTCGCTGGAGCCGGGCCGGGGGGCCGCGTGGTAGGCGGCGTGGACGTGGTCGGCGGCCTGCCAGATCCGTGTGCGGGCGGCGCGGAGCTGGTCGCCCTCGATCGGCACGAGTTGGCCGGTGCGGGTGGCGTGGGCGTCGAGCAGGCCGTACAGCGAGACGAGGTGGGCGTGCAGGGCGTCCAGCTCGGCCCGGGTGGTGACGAGAGGCCCGCCCGGCACGTTGAGCGCGCGGTGGAAGTCGAGCGCGGCGGTGGCGAAAGGCACGAAGTCCTGCGTGGTCGGGCTGGCGGTACGGGACATGGCGGTGCTCTTTCGGAAGGGAGGAGGGCCGGCATCAGACGGCGAGGGCGAGCGGCATGGCGGCGGCGGTGAACGCTTCGGCCTGCTGCCAGATGAGCGGCCGAAGGTCGAGCTGGGCGCCGACCGCCGCGGTCTCCACGACCGCGCAGGCGGAACGAAGCTCCTCCTCGGAGTCGGCCGAGACGGTCAGCAGGCCGGTCAGGGAAACATCCGCGTGGCCCGCGATGAGCTGCCGCTCCCGGGACTTGATGTCCTGGTACTCGATGGAGTCCGCTTCGGAGTCGACCTGGCCGCGCCGCGCCCGCTCGGCGGCGTCCGCGATCACGCCGGCCTTCTTGCGCTGGACATCACGCAGGGCGGCGTCCAGTCCCTTCGGCTCGTAGGACAGCGACAGGGTCCGCCGCACCCCGGCAGTGAACAGCAGCTGGTGCAGGAAGCCCGCCGATGTCTCGGTGCGAGGCCAGTTCTCCACCCAGTACGTGGAGTGGACGGCGGAGTCGGTCGCGATGTGGTCCGACTTCTCGACGACCACGACCGGGCCGGCAGCGGCGGGGTCGGCCTCGGGGCGCCCGGCGGAGGACCAGCGGTCCAGTGCGGCCAGCGATTTGGGGTCGTATGCCGTTCGGACGAAGGCCGCGATCTCGGGGGCGGTGAGCCATCCGGTGGGGTTGAGCCCGGCGGTGCGCGCGGCCTGGTCGTAGGTCGAGGTCAACTGCCCCAGGACGCTGAAGGACCCGGTCAGGCCGCCTCCGGCCTGGTTGATCAGGCGCCTGGCGGCTTTGGCGTCCAGCGAGATCGCGACGTACGCCTCGTGCGGAGCCGCGGCCGGGCCCGCGCTGCGGATCAGCTCGCTGTAGATCTGGCCGGCCACCGGGGCATCGGGCCGGCCGTGTTCTTCCCAGTAACGGCGAAGGGCGTCGCCGGAGTCTGGCACGGTGCGTTCGATCACCTGGATCCGGGCGACCTGACCGGTGCGGGCCAGTGCGGCCAGCGCGCGCCCCCAGCCGCTGACGTTGGCGTTCTGGGTGCCTGGGTCGAGCAGCGCGTAGGCGCGGGAGGACACCTTGACCACGGCGGTCAGCGTGCCGGTGTGGGGGTTGTGGACCGCGCCGTACCGGCGGTCGGGTGCGGTGACCACGCGCAGGCTGGCGGCGGTACCGGGCAGGTGGAGGAGTCCTTCCCGGACCGGGCGGCGGGAGGGCCGGGCGAGCCAGATCAACTGGCCCCGCATCCGGCGGAGCGCGTAGCGGGTGAGGATCGGAGCCCAGTCGGCCAGGGCCCTGCCTTGGTGGCGGACGAGGACGAGCGCCGCGATGGCGGCCCACAGCGGGATGAGTTCGAGAGCACCGACCACGCCACGGGCCAGGATCACGGAGAGCAGGAGCAGGCCGGCCAGGCCCACGACGATCAGTTGCGGGGCGGTGAGGCCGAGCAGGATGCCGCGCCTGCTGCGGTGCGGGAACTTCACGGTGGCCGTGGTGGCCTCGGCTTGGGCGTTGTCAGACATGGCGGTTCCAGACGGTGGGATCGGGCGGGGAGAGGGGGAGGCGTGGCGCTCTGCTGGAGGCCGTCGCAGGACTCCGTCCCGTGGATTCGGGGAAGGGGGGCGGGCTGGAAGGAAGCAGCCCGCCCCCCGGGTGGTGGTGGGTCAGGACCCGGACGGCGGCTGGTTGGGGTAGACCCAGCTCGTCGGGGTGGGGGAGCCGGTCGCCGACGGATCGGTGGAGGGCGGCGGTGCGACAGGACCAGCGGCTGGCACGGCACCCACGCGGGTCAAGCTGCCGCCCGGAAGCGACACACCAGCGGGCTGGGCAGTGGAAGGACCGTTCTCCGCGGAGCCTGCTGCTTCGGCGTCGGCAGGCCGGGTGATCAGCGCGGGGATGCCGGGGTGCTGGATCAGGGCACGGCCTTGGTCGCCGGCGGCGTTCGGGGCCTCGCCGTAGCGGAAGCTGGTTCGCGGCTCCGGAGGGCCGGCGTCGATGCCGTCCTTGCTCAGGGTGCCGCCGGTGGCGTTGATACCGGAGGCGACGCCATCGCTGCCCGCGCCGGCGACCTGGCTCGGCCCCTGCGGAGCCGGCGCTCCGGTACCGGCCTGTATCGCCAGGCTGCCCGCGGTCTTCGCGGCGCCTGCGGCGATCGCCAGGCCGGCGATGCCGCTGCGGTGCAGGTCGCTGTGGGCGCCGCCGTCGCTGGCCCAGTGGACGAACTTGTAGGTGACGAAGGGGCACAGCAGCACCAGGGCGACGATGACGAGGCCGGCCATCGCGTCGGCGAGGGCGGACAGGCCGTCCTTGGCGTCGGACTGGCCGACCGCCGTGACGCCGGTCAAGAGGACAACCGTCATCAGAAGCTTGGAGGCGATCAGGGTGGCGGTGGCCTCGGCCCAACCACGCCGCCACCTGCTGGCGACCTCCCAGCCGCCTCCGGCCCCGGCGAAGATCGCGAGCGTCACCATGACCAGGACGCCGACCTTGCGGGCGACCATCACGCCCCAGTACAGGAACGCGCCGATCGCGCAGCCGAGGGCGACCAGGGATGGAACGGCCCAGCCGAGCCCGTACATCGCTCCCAGCTGGTTGACCTTGATGATGCGGCGGATCGCGTCGTCCACGGAGCTGTTGGCCGCTTGGAACAGGCCGTCGGACAGGGCGTCGACCACTGTGACGGCCACGGAGGTGAAGGCGACAGAGCAGAACGAGAAGAGGACGCCCGTCATGGTGCCGATCGCAGCTCGATAGAGCGCTCGTTCGTCGCGACGCCAGGCCGCGAACATCAACTGGAGACAGAACGTGCCGACCGTCAGGGCGAGCCCGATAGGTAGCAGCAGCTCGTAATTGTCGCGGAACCAACCAGCGTTGAGATCGATGGCAGTGGCGTCGTTGACGGCCTTCGCCGCGAGTGCGGCCGCACTGGCGGCCAGCTCACCCGATGACTTCGCGATCCACGCCCCGACTCCGTCGGTGACGGTACCCGCGGGGTTGGACGCGAAGTCCACGGCGTCGCAGACAGCGTCCATCAGCGGAAGGTCACAGACTCCCATGGCAATAACTCCCTTCCGGAATAGAGGTCAGGGCGCGACGGCCGGCAGGACACCGGCCAGGGCGCAGGGTCGGGAGGGGCGGCACTGGACCGCGAGGGTGGTGACGCGGTTCTCGGCGCCACCGTGGGGCGAGCCGTTCCAGGCGATCGACTGTTTGCCGGAGACCGTTACGGCGTAGACGTACGCGGTGGTGAGCGCCCCGGGGTCCGCCTGCAGGGCCTGGGTGAACGCGCCGGGGAAGTGCGCCTCGCTCACGTTGGCGGTGGCGAACTGGCCGCCTGCGGCCATCCGCTTCCACAGCGTGCGCGAGGGGATCAGCGCGTCGACCGACGCGGTGTCGGCGTACTTCGTCTCGCTGGTCATCCACCCGTGCAGGGCGACCATCCACTCGGGCTGGGAGTAGGCCCGGGTGTCGTAGGACCACAGCGCTGCGGCTGTCGCATTCCCGAAGGCGATCGGGTCGTGCGTCGACGGGTGAACGGGAAGGACGCCGCGGCTTCCGTGTGAGGGTGACGAAGCGGAGGCGGAAGCGGTCGGGGAGGAGGGGGAAGCCGCGCTCGCGTGCAATGCGGGTGCCTTGGAGGACGCCCTGCTGTCGCGGGTGAGGTAGGCGGCCAGACCGGCGAGGGTGACGAGCACCACCAGGACGGCGGTGCCGAGCAGCGCTCGGCGGCGCACGCGGGATCCGCCGCCAGGGTTCGTGGTACGGGGCAACATCAGTGGACCTGGCTCCCCAGCGTGCTGAAGAACGCCACCACACCGTTCGCGGCACCCAGCAGAAGGGCCGCGCCAGCGCTGACCAGCACGCCCTTCTTGCCGTTTGCTTCGGCCTGGTGGCCGCCGGAGTGGTGGCCCCAGGCCCACACACCCGCGCTGACGGCGAGCGCACCGACCACGGCGATGATCCCGAAGAGGTTGATCGAGCCCATCACCTGCTTGAGGACCGCCAGACCCGGCAGACCACCTTCGTTCGGCTTGATCCCGGGGTCGTAAGCGAGCCGGATGACCTTGTCGGCGAGGTACATGATTGTGAACTCCAGTTTGATTCGGTGCAGGCCAAAGCCCGAGGGGGCGAAGCGCCGGTACAGAAACGGGGGAGGGGAGAAGCGCCTGTCAGACGATTTGGCGGGCTGCGAGAATCTGCGGCTTCCAGGACGCGAGGGTCGCCAGGCGAACCACGTCGCCGGTGTGCGGGGCGTTCACGATCAACCCCTGGCCGACGACCATCCCGACATGTTCGGGGACTTCGACAGTCCCCTCGGTGAAGACGAGGTCACCGGGCCGGAGAGCGCCAACCGACACCGGCTTGCCCTCCTTGACCTGCGTGTACGTCGTCCGCGAGAGAGTGACCCCCGCGGCCTTGTACGACTGCTGCATCAGAGAAGAGCAGTCGCAGCGCCCCATCGGATCGAGCCCGTGCGAGTCGACGCAGCTCCCGCCCCACTGGTACGGAGTGCCGAGCTGGCCGAGCGCCCAACGGATCGCCGTCCGGACCTTTGGCGGAGCATCATCCGGAATCTGGTATCCGGCCGGCACAGCACCGGGCGGGATGACCCCGAAGCCGGTGCCGTCCCCGCCGACCGTACAACTGCCCGCGCCACTCGGCGGAGCACCGGCCGTGCTGCCCGAGCCGGACGGCGAGGGACGCGGCGACGTGCCGCCGGCCTTCGACAACAGCGGCTCGATCGCCTGCTGCAAGGCGGTGGCCAGGGGCTCCCACTTTGCGTAAGCCTCGGGGAAACCGGACTTCTGCACCGCCTGGGCGGCCTGGGCGACAGACAGGGACTGCCAGCCCGAGACCTTCTCCAGCGCCGCGTAGAACCTCATCGAGGCATGCACCGGATCCAGGATCTCGTTCGCGGTTCCCCATCCCTGCGACGGCCGCTGCTGGAACAGGCCCAGTGAATCGCGGTCGCCATACGTCAGATTCCGCAAGCTGCTCTCCCGCAGGGCGCTCGCCAGGGCCACGACCTGGCCCCGGGCCGGGATGTTCATCGCGACGCCAGTGGCTTGGATAATTTTGGCATTGGGGATCTGCTCCGCAGGGCCTTCCAGGCCTGGCACGGACACCGTGCCCTTGCCGCCGCCGTCCAGGATCGCCTTCACCTGTGCGGCAACGGCTGAGGTGTCCACGGCTTGGGTAGCGCCGTTCGAGCAGGAGGCCGTCGCGGTCCCGGTCCCGACGGCGAGGATCGGAACGGCCAGCAGAAGCGGACCGGAGGCGAAGAGACCGACGACTGCTCCGGTGGTCTTCATCGCCGCCGCCGTTCGCCGGGGCGGACAGCCCGGCTGGGCAGGGGAGCTGGGTCAGGGTGTGGGTGTATCAGGACGTGCTGCATCGCAGGGGCTCCTCGCGATTCGTAGGAGGCGCGGTGCCGACTTCTCGTGCAAAGCCGCCGGCACCGTGCCGATGTGCATCCGCCTTTCAGGGCGGGCCCGGGTCAGGGGAGTTGGTAGCTCCCGGATGCCGGTTTCAGGTCATGCGCGGCAGCCAGCCGCGCTCGTAATCTCAGGCGGTACACCGGATCTCCTGACGGCTTCGGGAACGGGAGAGGCAATGCGCCTCCCGCGTCGCGTCTTTGGACGCAATAACGCGGATCAGCACAGGTCAGGGGGGCGAGCCGGACTCCGCCTTGGTGACGTGGCGAGACAGTAGATCGGGATTCCGGCCGCACCAAATGACCGCCGAACCGGGTCCGAACCACGGCACAGTCTCCTTAGGTGCGGCCGGAAATCACGGTTAACCTCCGGCGCAACCCGGCTCCGACCGCCTGCTGTTGACCGCCGTCCGGAGCTGGCCCAGTCCCGCCTTGCTCTGAAAGAGGCCCGCACATGAGCTACACGCTGCACCGAGGCGATGCCCTCACCGTGCTGAAGACCCTCCCGGACGAGAGCGTCAACGCCGTCGTCACCGATCCCCCGTACAACTCCGGCGGGCGCACCAGCTCGGACCGCACCGCCCGCACCGCCCGCGCCAAGTACGTCACGGCCGGATCGGCACACGACTTGCAGAACTTCCCCGGCGAGAATCGCGACCAGCGGAGCTATCGAAGCTGGCTGACCGCGCTGCTCACCGAGTCGTACCGGGCCGCGACCGAGCACTCCGTCGCCATGATCTTCTCCGACTGGCGCCAGGAACCGACCACGTCAGACGCCCTACAGATGGCGGGCTGGACTTGGAGCGGCACGATCCCCTGGATCAAGCCCGCCAGCCGACCCCGCAAGGGCGGGTTCAAGCAGTCGGCCGAGTTCATCATCTGGGGCGTGAAGGGCACCCTCGATAAGGACCGCGACCTCTACCTGCCCGGCCACTTCATCGCCTCACAGCCACGCAAGGACAGGGTGCACATCACCCAGAAGCCCGTCGAGATCATGCAGCAGCTCGTACAGATCTGCCCCGAAGGCGGCACCGTCCTCGACCCGTTCGCCGGCAGTGGCTCCACGGGCGTCGCTGCCTTGCGCGAGGGCCGGCAGTTCGTGGGGGTCGAGCTGTCCTCGCATTATGCCGACGTCGCTGAGCGAAGGCTCCGAGCGGAGTTGGCCCAGGACGACTTCGTTTTGGCAGGACCGGAGGCATGACCGTGAGAGCGACCAGACCGGGGCCGACGGACTGTAGACGCAAAAGGGCGGCTGGTGCATCAAAAAACCGATGCACCAGTCGCCCCTTCCTGCTGCGTCAGGCCGTCTCGAACGCCCGCCGGATCAGCGGTCCCGCCTTCTCCAGGTCGGCCGCCGAGGCGATCCGCACCTCCAAGTCGCCGGTCCCGAGGTGGCCGGTACCGCGCATGTCGTGCAAGAAGCCCTCCTCTTCTCGACCGTGTCCGGGTCGACCTTGAGGTAGACCAGGATCGCTTCGTGCTTCGGGTGGGAGGCACGTTCACCATCCGGCGGTAGGCGATGTAGTGCCGAAGCTGAGCCACCTCGACCTCGCCCCAGGCGGTGAGGGGCTCGTCCTCGGCGTACAGGCACTGCAGGCAGCCAGGAACCGCGCCCGCGGCGGCAGTTTGAGCGGACGTCTTCCCGTCTCCGCCGACGGCACCAGCTGTGAACTCCTGCTCGCGGTTCTGGTGACGATCCGAGATCGGTCTCGTGGATCCGGGCGTGGATCAGCAGCAGGCTCAGCGGCCCACCCTCGAAGACGCGGTAGCTCACCAAGTCGACCCGCTCGCGCAGACGGTGCACCGCGACTTGGTCGCGTGGTGCGAGAAGCCAGCGGCGATGCGGACCATCCGAGGGTTCCGCCAGTCGATCGACTCGGCGGCCTCGGAGCCCAGCTTGTCCTTGACCAGCGCCTCGAACTCGTGACACGCGGAGTCCCCCCGCGACAGGTAGGAGACCGCTTGCGACAGGACACCATCGAGATAAGGCTTCCGGAGGCCGCTTCAAGGACGACGTAGGATCAAGTTACCGCCGTGTGCCGGTGGACGCGGGTTGCCCACGGCGGAACGTACGGCCGTATCAAGTTCGTCGCGGAGGGGGCCGATGGTCTCTGTCCATAGAGCCACCCGCTGCTCCGCCGAGCCCGGCCACGAGATCGGAATCGTGTAGCACTGACGGCGAATGACATTGACGATGTCGTGGACCTCGTCCGGGCCGACCTCTGCGATGCGGTGACTACAGTCATGGACCTCGTCGTAAGCTGCTCGTAGCTCTTCATGGGTAGTGGCTTGCGAGGACAATGCTCGTCGGAGTTGTCCCAACGCATTCTGAAAGTAGCGATACTCGGCACGTCGGACTTCCAGCAGCCACCGATCACGTTCATCCTCGGCTCCACGGCGGGCGAGTTCTAACGCGTGCCGGTGGTTCGCCTCTGCGAGCTCAATGGCTGTGCGGTGGCTCTCTCTTGTCTGAGCCAGGGCTGTGCGCATCTGCCATCGCCCCAGAAGCACGCTCACCGG
Source organism: Streptomyces sp. NPDC046977 (assembly GCF_040644455.1). NCBI lineage: Bacteria > Bacillati > Actinomycetota > Actinomycetes > Kitasatosporales > Streptomycetaceae > Streptomyces > Streptomyces sp. NPDC046977. The sequence continues at coordinate 45,655 of NZ_JBEYWO010000007.1, read as the reverse complement.
TATTCCCGCGAGGGCAAAGATCGCCGCGATTCCAGCAAGGTCCATGCCAGCAATGATGGACTATGAGCCGCCGCGACGCGGTTGACCTCTCTGAACTTGCCGTCAGGGTCTGTGCGTGATGGAACAGCGAGGGCAGTGATTGTGGGGATGCCAAGGTCGACGACGCCGCGGTTGGCGGGACGTCAGTCGAGTGTGTTGTGCCTCGCGAAGCTTGCGGACAGCCCTCCACAGAGATCACCTACGTCAGACGAGACCCGTTCGGTAGGATGCTCCGAACGGGGGATTTCGGCTGTCGTGGGACGAGTAGCGGCACACTCACCGCGCGAAGCCTGAGAAGTCCTGCCGCATGCCGCTCCCCGGAGCACACAGGCGAACCGACCGCACAGGACTGACCGGGTACACCGGGTACGGAGCGTGAAGATGGACTTCGACGTTGCCGCTCCCGACCCTGCTGGCATGGTGGCGTCGCTCAGTTCGCTCGGTTACTCGCTTCCCGCCGCCCTCGCAGACCTTGTGGACAACAGTGTCTCGGCTGAGGCCCGAAACATCGACGTCGACTTCACATGGAACGGGCAGCATTCCTGGATCGCTGTGACGGACGACGGCAGGGGGATGACGGAGCCCGAGCTGGTGACCGCCATGACGGTGGCAGCCCGCGGCCCGTCAGCCGAGCGGAGTGTCACAGACCTCGGCCGTTTCGGTGTGGGGCTGAAGTCCGCCTCGTTCTCCCAGTGCCGCAAGCTCACCGTCGCCACGGTCAGGGACGGGGTCTGGCACGTCCGGACGTGGGACCTCGGCGTCGTGGAGCACTTCAAGGAGTGGCGGCTCCTCCGTGACCCCGGCGACACGACCACCGCTCTCCTGCGTCGGATCGCGGGAAGCATGCAGCACGGGACCGTCGTCCTGTGGGAGCAGCTCTCCGGTTACCACAACACCGCCGTGGCTATCGACGACGAAAAGACGCAGGCCCAGTTCTACGCGGAGGCGGAGCGTACCGAAGCCCATCTTGCGATGGTCTTCGCCCGTTTCCTGCAGCGTCCGGCCCGGTGCCGGATCCGGGTGCGTGGCTCTGACCTCTCCCCGTGGGACCCGTTTCTGTCCAAGCACCCGTCGGTCCAGCGGATCCCCTGGGAGCCTCTGCCGTTGGGATCGGAGTCGGTGCGCGTGGAGCCGTTCGTCCTCCCGACGGCGCAGCGGCTCTCAGCAGGCGAATACGAGTCGGCTGCCGGGCAGAAGGGATGGCTGGGGCAGCAGGGGTTCTATGTCTACCGCCGTGACCGTCTGATCCTGGCTGGTGACTGGCTCGGGATCCGCGGCCTCCGGCGCGAGGAGAAGTACAACCTCGCGCGGATCGCTGTGGACATCCCTGCGGAGGCCGACACCGACTGGGGTGTGGACGTGCGCAAGGCAAGCGTCGTTCCACCCGTCTCCTTGCGGCGTCACCTGGAGAGGATCGCCAGGTACACGCGCGAGGTGGCCTCCCGCTCCGCACGACAGCGTGGTCAGGTCGTGTCGCGGGCGCACGGTGACCCCCTGAAGTTCGCTTGGAACGTGAAGCGCCACGACGGCCGGATCGTTCTGCGCATCAACAGAAAACACCCCTTGGTGAAAGCGGCGATGGACGACCAGGGCGGCAACCCGGACGTCGTCCGCTCGATGATCCGCCTCCTTGAGGAGACGGTCCCGGTCACGGCGCTCCGCATGCTCCACGAGACCGACACGGTCGACGACCCCGAACCGTTCGGCGGTCCGGGGCCGGCCGATCCGGAGACCGTCGACATCGCCCGCCAGGTGTACGAGGCACTTCTTGGGCAGGGCCGCTCGCCTGAGGACGCCCGGGGAGTACTCAGCTCCATGTCCCCCTTCGACGAGCAACAAGGTTTCTGGAACTCCTGACCCACCTGGTAGTCCCCACGCCCAACCGACCCGGCCGCAGGAGGTCGCTGTGAGCACCACCCCCGAGGACAGTCTCGAGAAGGCCGAGCAGACCGCGGTGCTGCTCCTGCCAGGCGACCGTCAGGCAACGCCGGCTGAGGTGGACTTTGCGGTGAACACCGCGGTCAGCATCCTCGCTGCCCAGGGGATCACCGTGGAGCGAGATCTCGTACGGAAGGTGCTCGAGGCACGGGCTTCCGTGTTCCAGGCTGATTCCTCCGCGATGAAGAACGACGAGGGCCACGTGCCCTGGCTTGCCGACGCGAAGGCCGACCGGAAGTGGGACTTCTGGGACCGTTACCGGCGCTACCTCCTGAGTGTCTCCAAGCTCCCGACGCAGGTCGTACGCCGACTCGACCAGAGCACCGACGACGTCCTCGGCGAGCTGGAAGACCCTCAGCGGGAAGGCGCGTGGCGCCGGACCGGGCTCGTGATTGGACAGGTCCAGTCCGGCAAGACGGGGCAGTTCATCGGGCTCGCCGCGAAGGCAGCCGACGCTGGCTACCGACTCATCGTGGTGTTCGCCGGGATTCACAACGACCTGCGCAGCCAGACCCAGCTCCGTATTGACGAAGGGCTCCTCGGGTTCGACACCCAGTACCAGTTCCGCTCGGATGACGACGCGCATCGTCATATCGGGGTCGGCGCGATGTCGCACGGCAAGCGTCTGAAGGCGGCGTCGCTCACTACAAGTCATGAAAAGGGGGACTTCGCCCGGAAGACGGCGGTGTCCGCGAACGTGCCGGTGGGCAGTGTTCCGGTGGTCCTCGTGGTCAAGAAGAACCGTCGGATCATCGACAACCTGCGGGACTGGGTGATCGACAACCACGGCGTGGAGGACCCGGAGACCGGCGGGATGGTCGTGCCCGACCTCCCCTTGTTCGTGATCGACGACGAGGCCGACAACGCCGGGGTGAACACCTCCAAGGACCCCGACACCAACCCGTCGGCGATCAACAAGGCGATCAGGCGGTTGGTCAACAGCTTCACGAAGGCGTCCTACGTTGGCTATACCGCGACCCCCTTCGCGAACATCTACATCAATCCCGACACGGACCACGATGAGCTGGGCCCTGACCTCTTCCCGGAGAGTTTCATCCGCACGCTGCGGGCGCCGTCCAACTACCTCGGACCCGAGCGGGTCTTCGGTCTGCAGACCGACGGAGATGAGGAGGACATCGAGCCGCTGCCGCTCATAAGGCATATTAAGGACACGGACCTCTGGGTGCCGGACAAGCACAGGTCGTACCACCGGGTTCCCGACTTCCTGCCTGAGTCGCTGCAGCGTGCCATCCGGTCCTTCGTCCTGACCTGCGCGGCACGTCGAGCACGGGGGCAGGTCGCTGTGCACAACTCCATGTTGGTGCACGTGACCCGCTTCACCGCTGTACAGCAGCAGGTCCGCGACCAGATCGACGCCCATGTGCGTCTGCTCTTCGACGTCCTCCAAGACCGGTTCAGCAGTGCCCGCGAAGAACTTGAGGAAGAACTGCGGGAGCTCTGGGGCGAGGACTTCGTCACCTGCACCGAGGACATGACCGGTGGCAGGCTCGACTGGGAGGACGTCGAACCGCATCTCCACGCCGCCCTCGGAAAGATCACCGTCATGGCTGTCAACGGTGCCGCGAAGGACGCGCTCCAGTACTACGAGCGCCGGGATACCGGCCTGTCGGTCATCGCCGTAGGCGGCGAGAAGCTCTCCCGCGGTCTGACCCTCGAAGGGCTGTCGGTCAGCTACTACCTGCGTGCCTCCAAGACGTACGACACTCTGCTGCAGATGGGGCGCTGGTTCGGCTACCGGCCCCGTTACGAAGACCTGTGCCGCCTGTACACGACACGTACGCTACAGCGCCAGTACGCGGAGATCACTGCGGCCACCGACGAACTCCGGCGCGACGTAGAGGAGATGTCCGCGGTGGGCCTCACCCCCCGCGAGTACGGTCTCAAGGTCAGGACTTCGTCGCTCGGCCTCGGTATCACGGCCTCCAACAAGATGAGGCAGGGCACGCGCGTCCGCCTCAGCTACTCCGGCGAGCTTCCCGAGACGACCATCTTCGACCTCTCCGAGAAGGCGGTTCGTAACAACCACGAGACCCTTGAGTCGTTCGTCTCACGCCTCGACGCGCTCTCCGCGGGGGATGTGGACGAGCGGAGCGGGAGCATCACCTGGAGCGGTGTCGCAGCCTCGGACGTCACCGAGGGTTTCCTTGACTCCTATCTCACAGACCGGCAGGCCCAGCGGGTGCGGCCGGCCTTCATCGCGGAGTACGTACGCCAGTGCGCTAAGCAGGGTGAGCTGGGCAACTGGACGATCCGTCTGGCCAGCCGACTGACCGAGGGAGCGCCGGCCGAGATCGCGGGGCATTCCATCGGCCTCATCAAGCGTAGCCACTCCAAGTCCTCGGAGCTCGTCTCCGGCCGCTACACGATCAAGCGCGTGCTCAGCCCTGCCGACGAGCTCTGCGACCTGACTCCGGAACAGTACGACCGTGCACTGAAGGCCACGCAGGAGGCCGCGAAGGGCAAGCTCAACAGGAAGGGCGAACCGCTCGATCCCGACACCCCTCGCGGTCGGCCTCTGCGTCACCAGCGTCGTGCTGACCAGCCGTTGCTTCTGTTGTATCCCCTCAGCCCTGCCGAGGTGGCCAAGTCGTCGGGGAACGCCGAGCCGGTCGCTCCGCTGGTCGGGTTTGCCATCAGTTTCCCGTTCTCCCATCACCAGTTGAAGACCGAGTACGTGGTGAACGACATCTGGTTCAAGCAGGACATGGATTTCGACGACTTCGAGGACGAAGAGTGATCGACGAAAGCGTGTGGCAGGAGCTGGAGGCCCACCAGCAGACCCCGGGCAGGTCCACCCGGCGGCTCCACCCCGACTCCCCGTACGACATCCACGTGTCGGTGACGCACCCTGCCCACCGGCGGATGCTGCTGCTCGGCACAGACGCCAGGACCGCCGACACCGTACGTCAGGAGATCCACGAACTGCCGGCCACCGGCGGCCTGCAGCTGAACCTCTCGTCGGTGTCCGGCAACCACTACGAGCTCCAAGTGATGCTCACCGACGACGAACTCACCGAAGTCTTCACCCCGCTCGTCACCGACATCGCAGAAGTGGTGCGGGACGCACCGACAAGCGAGACGGCGGCGGAGGCCGCGGTCCGCCGCTACGTCCGGTGGCAGCAGCTGCTGCGCTCAGTGTCGCGCGACGGCCTGTCGCGACAGGCTCGGTGCGGTCTCTTCGGCGAACTCCACTTCCTCCTTGAGTACGTGCTTCCGGCTGTGGACCAGCACACAGCCGTCAGCTCCTGGACCGGCCCCCGGCAGACGAACCAGGACTTCCAGCTGCCCGGCGCCGCGGTCGAGGTGAAGGCGACCACATTGCGCTCTGCCAGGACGGTCCAGATCGCGAGCGAGCGGCAGCTGGACACGGCCGACTCGACGCCCCTCGCACTGGCTCATGTCGTCCTCGACGACCGGCAAAGTGGGCTCGGCAGGAGTCTGAACGCCCTGGTGGACGAGATACGGGCCCGTCTGACCTCACCGTCCGCCGCCCAGCGCTTCGAGAGTCTGCTGGTCCAAGCTGGCTATCTGCCGAATCAGCGGGATCTCTACGACCACGAGCGTTACACCCTGCGTCGCAGCGAGTTCTGGACGGTCGGGGAGGGTTTCCCCCGCATTGTCGAGGCCGAACTGCCGCCCGGGGTGGGCAACTGCACCTACACCATCGACGTGTCGGCACTGACCGCCCACAGCGTGACCGCCGAGACACTTGTTGACCTGATCCGAGGAACCCATGGCTGAGCACGACCTCCACGACTACTCACGCGCGCTGGTGACCGACATCCAGGCGCTGGCGGACGCCGAGGGCGGCTCGATCCCGAACACGTTCACCCAGCACGTACTCGAGATCCTCGAGGAAGCCGGGGTGGTCACCGACGCTGCGCTCGCCTACCACTCCTCCCGGGGGCTGGAGATCTACGGCTACGGTCTGCCCGAGGACGGGTCCAGCCTCGATCTCTACACCACCGACTTCAACCTGACCCCGATGAGCAGCAAGCTGACCAAGGCCGAGTCCGACAGGCTCTTCCGCAGGCTGTTCGCGTTCCTGGGCAAGCACGCGGCCATCCGGCCCAACCAGGAGGACAACACCGACGTGCACGACATGTGCGTCGGTGTGGAGAAGGCGCTGTCGGAAGTTCCGAAGATCCGTCTCTTTCTCCTCAGCAACCGGGTCAGCACGACGAGTGCCCCGGGACCCGGGGAGTTCGAGGGGATTCCTGTCACACACGAGCTCTGGGACCTTGCGCGGCTCCACAGACACGAGACCTCTGGGAGCATCGGCGAGCCCATCAAGGTGACCTTTGAGCGTCCTCTTCCGTGCCTGGCGGCGCACAGCGACGAGCCGAACTACTCGGTCGTCCTGGCCGTCATCCCCGGCCGACAGCTTGCCGAACTGTACAAGGAGCACCGGACCCGGCTGCTCGAACTCAACGTCCGGTCCTTCCTCCAGACCCGTGGTGGCGTGAACAAGGGCATCCGCGACACCTTGCTGAAGGATCCGAGCCGCTTCCTCGCCTACAACAACGGTGTGACCGCCACTGCCTCCGACGTGGACTTCGAGACCGACGAGCACGGCAGCCCCGTCGCCATCAGGAGTATGACCGGCCTCCAGATCGTCAACGGCGGCCAGACCACCGCCTCGCTGCACCACGTCCTGACGCATGATAAGCGGGATCTGGACGGGGTCCACGTGCAGATGAAACTCACGATCGTCGATCCCGCTTACCTGTCCGAGATCGTTCCGAGGATCTCCCAGTACTCCAACACCCAGAACAAGGTGACGTTGGTCGACTTCAGCTCGAACCACGAGTTCCACGTCGTCTTCGAGCGTATCTCCCGCAGCCTGTGGGCTCCTGCGACCGACGGCAGCGGTCAGGAGACGCGATGGTTCTACGAGCGGGCGCGGGGCCAGTACACCGACAAGTCCGCCGAGCACGAGACCCGAGCCGCCCAGCGCAAGTTCAAGCTGATCACGCCGAGCCGGCAGAGATTCAGCAAGTCCGACCTGGCCACCTTCGTGCACTCCTGGGAGCAGCTCCCGTACTGGGTGAGTCGCGGCGCCCAGAAGAACTTCGCCCACTTCATGGAGCGGATCGAGAAGTCCGATCCCGTCGTGGACGTGCAGTACTGCAAGCGCGCCATAGCCACTGCACTCCTCTTCCAGGCTGCCGACCGGATCGCCCGTGCGCACTCGGCCGGCAGCCACAAACGACTGATCACGACCTACACGGTCGCCCGGCTCTCGCTCGCCGCCGAGAAGCGGATCGACCTCGACAGGATCTGGAACGAGCAGGGCACCACGGACGCCCTAGAGGACGCCCTCGACGAACTCTGTCCCTTGATCATGGAGACGGTGATCTCCGGCGACCGGCACGTGTCGGAGTGGGCGAAGAAACCCGACTGTTGGGACGAGGTTTCCCGCATCCCGTGGACGCTTCCCGACGCGCTGGCCGCCGAGCTCACAGCCGAGCCCTTTGAGATCGCCTCCCCCGAGAGCACCGAGTCCGACGAGGCCGAAGCCGCCGTCGAGGACATCCCCAGCGAGGAGTGGCAGGCTCTAGCGGACTGGGCCCGCGAAGGCCGGGCTCTGCGCGCCGTGGACAGGCAGCTCGCCGACCGTGTCGCGCAGCGTCTGTCCCAAGGGCGGCGGGTCACCGGGACCCAGGCCAGGCAGGCGATGGAGGTCTACGAAGAGGCTCAGCGGCATGGGTTCCACCCCGAGCCGTAGGCCTCGACCACGCCACCGAGTGAGAGCGGCAGTCCTCGGTAGCCGGGCTGCCGCTACAGGGTTCCCTCCCGCAACAGGTCGTTGATCGCGTCTTCTGCCCGCCTCAGCACGATGCGCCCGTCCCCGTCACTGAACACGAGCAGCTTGGTACCCGGGCTGATGCCTGCTTCGGCGAGGATCCCGACCGGGAGCTCCACACGGCCTGCCTCGTCGACGTTGAGTTCTGAGGGTTCTCGGATCATCTAGCTAAGTCTGCCACCCACGCCCACGGCATACCGCCCAAGGTGGAAGCATGGCCTCGTGAGCACACACGAAGGATGGGTGAGCACCCCTTGGAGCGCACAGCTCCGCGGCCGACGCGTCCGGGACACCGAACCGGAAAAGGCACTCAGGAGCGCCGTCCACGCCCTCGGGCTCCGCTTTCGGCTGCACCGTAAGGTCGCTCCCCGCTGCACGGCGGACTTCGTGCTGCCCCGGTACTCCGTCGCAGTCTTCGTCGACGGTTGCTTCTGGCACGGCTGCCCCTTCCACGGCACACGGCATTTCCGAGGGCCGAACGCCTCGCGTTGGGAAGCCAAGATCACGACCAACATGGAAAGGGACGCCAGGAACACCGAAGCGGCGAGAGACGCCGGATGGACCGTGGTGCGCATCTGGGAGTGTGAGGTCAGGGCCGACGCCGGTCGGGCCGCCGAGCACATCGCCCACGCCGCACATCGCAGCGTCCCGGTTCTCCCGGGAGGGCCCTGTCAGCCTGCGGTTACCGCAACATCCAAGGTGGCTGCGGTTCCCTCGTCCTCCTGTGGACGGGTCGGGCAGTAGTCGCTCAGCGGGCAGCTTCCGCAGACGGGCTGCTTGTCACGACACAGGTTCTCGCCGATGAACCTGATGGCGGCCATGCGCACCGGTGCGTCCCGGCCGGCGCCGAGAAGCTTGATGAGGTTGAGCCGACCCTCGGTCAGTCGGTTGGTCAGGTGCGATTCGTTCTTCTGAACCCTCGCAGCCACCCGCAACGCACTCTGGCCGACCAGCATTATGTCGCCGCCGGCCAGCAGCCTGAACAAGGCGAGCTCAGCCGGCTTGAGCCCCATAACCTTGCTGTGATCAAGAACCGAATCCGCGTTCAGCCAGACCTCGGGCTTGCCGACGACCGGACTGAGCCTGCCCTCCAGACGCTTGCGGAGTGCTGTTGTCGGCGCCGCGTTCACGAGGGCGAGATAGACGTCCTGCGTCAGTTCCCTGTGCCCAGCGACCTCGTCCATCACGTCGGAGAGCTGCTTCGGGTGCAGCTTGCTTCCCGAGAGCACCGCCATGACGAGAGCCCCGAGCGGCTTCATCTTCCGGCCGCCGGGGAACTGGTACCACTGCTTGCCCGCACGCTGCTCCTTGGCCCAGCGGGTCAGCTCCTCACGCACCTTCGGCCACTTGTCCGCGGCCTCGTCTTCGGCGGGAACATCTTGCGGCTGGAGAACCCGGGCCGCGGCTTCGCCCAACAGCGGGGGAACCGCGTTGCCGATCTGGCGGAAGGCGTCGCTCCGCGTGCCCGCGAACCGAAAGCGGTCCGGGAAGGTCTGGATCCTCGCGGCTTCACGCACGGTCAGCGTTCGCGCCTCTTCAGGATGGATGTACCAGTAACCGTCCTTGGCGATGTGCGCGGTGATCGTGCGGCTCAGTTCCTCCCAGTCCAGTTTCTTGTACTTGTCGGTGAATTGCTCCGAGTCGTACCGCTGGAAATCCTTCTCGTCCTCTTCCAGTTTCTCTTCGAGCTCGGAGTAGAGGGTTTTGGAATCCATGACCGTGAAGATCCGGAAGTCGTCCTCGCGAACCCGCCGCGTCATGTGGTCGTGGATTACACCCTTGTCTGCCTTTCTGCGCATTTCCTTGGCGAAAGAAGAGAGCGTCGACTCCTGCTGCTCGTCGTAGTCGGCGACTCGGGCACCCACCGCTTTCAAAGGCTCCGGATTGAGTGCGGGAAGGTCGCCGATGGCATCCCGAAGTTTGGTCTGTTTCTTCGGCTCGCCCCACGCGAAGCCGCCGCCGTCTCTCCGTGCGAGGAGGATCAGACGCTTCCTGTGCTGCGGCACGCGGTAGTTCCACGCATCGACGAGACGCACCTGGGTCACGTACCCAAGACTCTCCAGCTTTGCCTCGATGATGCGGATCACGCTGAAGTCATCGCCGAGCCCCATGTCGGGGACGTTCTCCATGAGTACGGCACGTGGAAGGAGCCGCTCCACCACATCGACGTAGGCGCGCCAGAGTTCCTTTCGGAGATCGTGCGGGTCACGGTTGTGGTATTCGACCAAGTGTCGGATCTTGCTGCGTCCGGCACGACTGAACGGCTGGCAGGGAGGGCCTCCCGCCACGATGTCGATATCGGCGCCGGAGTCCAGGATTTGCTGGACGAATTCGCCTCGCTGGTCGTCATCGCCGAGGTCGACGCAAAGACTCATTCCTGGGAAGTTTGCTGCATGCGTCTCGCGGGCCCGCTCGTCGAAGTCCACGGCCGCAGCGGTGGTCCATCCGGCCCGTTCAAGGCCCAGGCTCAGCCCGCCGGCGCCCGAGAAGAGGTCGACAGCCAGGCGTTTATCTTTTCCGTAGCCGGATTGGACCCATTTCCTGAAATCGTCCGGCTCGCAGTGGTGCCTGTGCTTGTCCAGTTTGAGGTAGTCGCTCCGCTCCAGGGGCACGCCATACGTGCTTTTTGCCCCCTTCTCTTTCGCCACGACCCACTCCTCCGTACCTGACGACCTGAACGACCTCCAGGAGATCACGCACGACGCTGCGGAGGCAAGGCTTCCGGCCGGTCAACGCCGCCGCAAAGCCTCGTCTGTCACGCGGGTGACCTGCCTGGTGAACACTGCTGTTCACTCACCGTGCCCCATTGGTAACTTGAAGCAGTGTTCTACTCTTGAGCCACCCCATGTTAGAGGACACCCCCTGGGCTACTCCTCGGGACTCCCTGTTCTGGTTGTGATACGTCCACGAACGTCACCTGTCTCAACGAACGCTTGGACCAGAAGACACGTTCGATCACAGGGCTGCACGCCGTTCGTCGAGCGTCGGGTGCCGCAACCACCGTGAACCCCCGTCCCGGCGCACCTACTGCCCAAATCTCCTGAGCAGCGTTTCCGGAGCCCTCTCCGCCGTTAAGATCGCAGCGGGTACTCCTCGGGCGGGGGTGCGGGTGAGAAGCGGTCAGAGGGGCGAGCGTGGACTCCGAGAACACACAGACGTTCCTGCGTCCCCGTGCGCGCCTCATGAGCACACTCGGTGAGGAACTGATCAGCAACGAGCGGGTGGCGCTCACCGAGCTGGTCAAGAACGCCTACGACGCCGATGCAAGCCTGGTTGTGATCAGGTTCAACGGGCCGTTGGAGGAGGGCTACGGTTCCATCGAGGTGTGGGACGACGGACACGGTATGTCCCCCGAGACCGTCCGGGACACCTGGATGGAGATTGCCACACCGTTCCGGCACCGTGCCCCGCGCAGTGAGCAGTTCGGGCGAAGGGTTCTCGGTGCAAAGGGAATCGGGCGCTTCTCCGCAGCCCGCCTCGGCGCCGTGACCGCGATCAGGAGCCGCAAGGCCGGCGGCCCCGAGGTGAACATCCGACTCGACTGGAGCGACTTCGCCGCCGAGAACGCCTACCTCGACCAGGTACCGGTCCAGTGGAACGTGGGCGCTCCCGAGGTGTTCGCCGACAACGGCGAAGCGCGACGCCTCTTCGACGAGGTGACAAGTACTTTCCGCGCAAGCGAGAAACAGGCCGCCTGGACGGGCTCTCACGGCACCCTCGTCCGGCTCGAAGGGCTTCGGCAGGACTGGGGTGCCGAGTCGGTGGAGAGCCTGAAGCGGTCCCTGTCCCGACTCCTCCCTCCTCCTCCTCCTGTGGAGCTGGACGTACCCGACCAGCCGGAGTTCGCGATCTACCTCTCGCTTCCGGCTGGGCCGTTGGACCACCACACCGGTTTCGTGGGGGCCAGCGAAGCCTTGGCGCATCCGCACTACCGCCTCGTAGGGACCATCGACGAAAACGGTCTCGCCGACCTGACCATGACCAACCTCACGTCCGGTCAGTCGGAGACCCTGAACCAGTACCTCTTCCCGTCGCACGGGAAGGCGCCCAAGTGCGGCCCCCTGAAGCTCGACCTCCGTACCTGGGACCTCGACTCGGCCTCCCTCAAGGAGATGCTCAACATCGACCTCGGAGCCCGCAACATCACCGAGGTCCGCAAGCTGATCAAGGACAACAGCGGTGTCGCCCTATACCGGGACGGCTTCCGGGTGCAGCCCTTCGGAGAGGTCGACTTCGACTGGCTGGGCTTCGACCTCCGCCGCGTGAACAACCCCACCATGCGGCTCTCCAACAACCAGGTCGCGGGCTTCGTGTACATATCGGCGGACGGTAACCCCGGGCTTCGGGACCGGTCGCACCGGGAGGGGCTCATCGACTCTCCCGAGTACGAGGACCTGAAGGGTGTCCTGACCCAGGCTGTGAGCCGGCTCGAGACCTGGCGCTACGGGTTGCGCCGTCCGAAGGATGAGGACCGCAAGTCCGGTCCGATCACGGTGGACACCCCCTCCAGTGCTGGAAGCGACCGTCACGGCCTGTTCCAGAACTTCACCCTCTCGCCCGTCCGGGACGTTCTCAACGCGAAGTACCCGGACGACACCGAGTTGAGCCGCGCGCTGGAGGAGGCTCAGGAAACGATCGACGAGAGCGTCGAGAAGGTCCAGGAGGTCCTCTCACAGTTCTCCCGCCTCGCGACTCTGGGAGCCCTGGTCGACGTCGTACTGCACGACGGGCGAACGGCACTGACGCGCATCGCCTACGTCCTCCGCCGGCTGAACAAGCTGGCAGGCCGCAAGCGCGACGAGGACGAACAACTTGCCTCCGCTCTCACGAAGATGCACGTGGACCTCACCGCGCAGGAACAGGCTCTGGACCGGCTCTTCACCCGCGTCGAGCCGCTGAGCGGCCGGCGGCGAGGCCGCCCCCGCGCCCTGTCCCTCCAGGCCGCGATCGACGAGGCCGTCGCCGTCCACGAGGGCACGCTGGAGAAGCACGGCATCACCGTCACCGTCAGCGGCGAGGACGTGACAGTGACGGCTGACCCCGGTGACATCTCCCAGGTGGTCCACAACCTCGTGGGGAACTCGATCTACTGGCTCTCCACCCTGCCCAAGGGGAAGGAGCGCGCCATTCTCATCGAGACGAGGCGGACGCCCGAGGACGAGGTCGACATCGACGTGAGCGACAGCGGCCCCGGAGTACGTGAGGAGATCCAAGAGATGATCTTCGACACGTACTTCAGCGACAAGGAGGACGGCATCGGGCTGGGCCTCAGTATCGCCGGCAGCGTCGTGAAGGACTTCTACGACGGCGATCTGTCCCTGGTGACGCCAGGGCCCCTCGCCGGAGCCACGTTCAGGGCGAGACTGCGAAGGAGAGTTGGGTGACGGAGGGGGGCGCGGTGTACCGGGTCTTGATCGTCGAGGACGAGGTGGACATCGCGGAGGAACTGTCCGAGATGCTCGTGGAGGAGCTCTCGGACCTCGGAACGCTCGACATCCACGTTGAGAACGACTTCGATGAGGCTGAACGCCTTCTAGAAGCCCAGGCGTTCGATATGGTTGTTCTGGATGTCAGGGACGCGACACGGCGGGGCTCCGCCGCGCACCCCAACCTGCAGGGCCGTGAACTGTACGACCGGATAGCTAAGACCCGCTGGGTGCCGGTTGTGTTCTGCACCGGCCTCGCGGAGCAGGTGAGCGACCTGGCGCAGCCACCGCTCATCCAGGTGGTGCCGAAGAACCGGCTGGAGGAGGCCGTCACCGCGATACGGGAGGGCCTTGAGTCCGGTGTCCCGGTCCTCACCCGGCACATCACCGCCCTCGTGGACGAGCACGTACGCGGATTCCTGCGGGACGAGATCGCCCCGAACTGGGACCGGCTCGGGGTGGTCGACCGTGCCCAGATCGCCCCCGTCCTCGTGCACCGCCTAGCGGCCTGGCTGAAGGAGAACGCGGTCGAGGCCCTCGGAGCAGCGCTAGGTTCCTCCGGGGACCCTGTGATGGGACACGCGTCGACCGCCCGGATGTACTTGATGCCGCCGGTCACGAAGCACGTGACCGCGGCAGACGTTCTACGGGACCCCCAGGACAGCTGGTGGCTTGTCCTCACCCCTGCGTGCGACCTCTACGAGGACCTGCCCGGCGCCGGCAATCGCGCGGCCAAGGCCGAGTACGTGCGTCTCGCCAAGGCGGTTCCGTTGAGCGAAGCGCCCTTGATCGCTCGTTGGATCGAGGCAGGATCCCCTGGCAAGGGGAGCCGGGAGCGGAACGTGGCTCTGGAGATGTTCCGCGACAACAACGCCCGTTACCGGATTCTGCCCAAGTACCTCGATATCCCGGACCTTCTGGTCGACTTCGAGATCGTGCAGTCTGTTCCGTTGGCAGAGGTCCGCTCGTGGACCCGCGTCGCCACGCTGGACAGCCCGTTCGCCGAGGCCATGCTGACCTCGCACGGGCACACAGTGGCCAGGATCGGCACCCCGGTCGTCGACTTCGAGAACATCAAGCAGTCCCTTGGGTTGGACGGAAAGGGGAAGGCCCCGGACCCGAACTCGGTTCCGAGCCCTCGTACCACGACGAAGGACGCCAAGCAGTCCTGATTTTCGGCCGGGATGGTCAGCCTGTTGGCCATCTCGCCCGGGCGCTGGATTCTGAAGCGTGATCTGAGCCCGACCGGAGATCTCAGACGGCAGAGTCGTGGAGTCCTGTGGTCCATGGGAGGTGAGCTGGCCCATGCCTCCGCAGGGCCCGGTACGCCGGCACGAACTCGTGGACAAGTACGTAGGGGGGAGCGCTCTTCAACCGGTGGCACTCTCCGGCAAGAACTTCAGCGAAGGCCAGCAACTTGCGGTGGGCTGCTCCCTCCATCAAGTGCGCTGCCGCCTTGGCGCCGTCGCTGATCAGCTTCGTGGTGCTGATCAACTCGTCCTTGGCGGCTGGATCCCCGTGTGCAAGGGCAGGCGACAGGCGGTCTCGTTCACCGAGGACGTGGGCAGCTGCCAGGCAGAGAACCGTTGACGCTGATGTCTCGGCGGGTTCACCCGCGTTGGCCAGGGCATTTGCAAGCAGGGGGAGAGTGGCGAAAGGCAGGGGGTCGGCAGTGTCCCAGAGGGGCTCCGCGACCTGGAGCCCGGCATGTATTCCCGTACGGTCCACGTGCAGCAGAGGCCGGTCAGGAGAGGCCTGACGTAGTTCCCAGCGCTCGACGCGGGGGTCCGCGATGGCGGCCCTGAGGATCGCACGAAACGCCTCTCTCAGGCTCTCGACGGAGACGTCGGGCACGTCCAGCCGCACGAGACTGCCACGGCGCCGGATATCCAGCACCGGGAACCTGGCTTCTCCTCCTGCTGTGAGTATGGAGAGGTCTCGGCCGACGTAGTTCGAGTCCTCCGCGCCCCGGATGACCAGCGCTGCGTTCTGTGCGTAGGCCACTGCCACCCCGTGCTCGAACCCGCGACAAATGGCGCGAGCGCGGAGCGCTGCGTCCAGTATCTCGTCGAGATCGGCTGGCTGCCCGCCCACGCGGAGTGTGTCGTTGACAGGGTCCCAGTGGAAATCCTCGTGGGCGTTTGCGTTGCGCCACTCGGAGCGGATCGTCGAGGCAAGCAACTTGCTCAGCGGCTGGTTCCCTTGAGCTGCCAGCAGATCCCGGACGATGGCGAGCGGGGCCCCCTGCGGAACCGTTCTTCCCAGCAGTTCCAGTACCACAACAGCCGTGCGCCTGACGTCTGCTTCCAGCACGGCCCGGTGCAGGTCCATGACCGCCCGCGCTCTTTCTTCCTGGTATTCCTCCTCGTAATAAGCGTCGAGGTAGGCAATCTGTCCTCGATGGGCGGCCACCATCTCCGGTTCTCGAGCGACGTGTCGTGCCATAACTGAACATGCCAGTTCCGGATCGGACTTCAAATAGAACGTCACCAGGTCACGTCCCAGGAGGGCAGCGCGGTGCGTGACCAAGGGGCGATCGGAGACCGCCAGGACGGCAAGGTGATGAAGAAGCATCACCGTTAGGGGCAGCGAGTCATCGATCAGGTGTCTCATGCTCCGGCGCAGCCGATGATCGAGTATCTGCGGGGCTTCCGCCCAAGCGGCCAAAAGGCGGGCCCGCGACGCCACACCCGACCCGGGACCCACTTGCTCGGCAGACACCCCGAGTGTTCGCTGGTAGATGTCCTCGTAAGGAAGATCGGCGTGATCAGTCCTGGCGGCAGCTTCCAGAGTTCGACCGGCCGCCTGAGCCGCGAGAGCATAGTTCCGTACTGCAGACCAAGCGGACTCCGCCCATCCCTGGTCCAGGCAGGCGAACAGCGCCTGAACCTCGTTCCGATTCGCTCGCGCCAAGTCAGTCGCCAACCGCCGCTCTGCTGTGCTCGTACGGGACGGACTGAAGCGGGACACCTCTTCTGCGACAGCACCCAAGGAAACAACCGACGCGTGGACACTCCGCAACAACTTCGGAAGCTGCTTCCCGACGATTCGACCCGAAGCGGTCCGCAGGCGCAGGATCTCCGTAACCTTCTCGTCGGTCTCCCGCTGAAGCCCGGACAGGTCGGCGTCCCTCAGCGCCGTCCTCCATTGCGTGCGGGTCACCAGTACAAAGGCGACTTCCTGCTGTCCTGCGATCTGCTCAGGAGGCGCGGAAAGATTGAGCTTTCGGATTACCTCTCGCGCAGCCGCGCGGGACTCTCGTTCAACTGTGCCCAGTTGGTCGGGAAGAGATACGTCCACCAGCACAGGATGACACCGGTGCCCCGCTTGAAGCGTAATGTTTTCCTCGCGACTATGGGCGATCCGGTTCCTTGCCACCCGCGGTGCCTGTCTCGGTGGCCAGCCGGTGGCCGGCCGCCCTGCCCCGGGGACGTGGCCACCGGGGGCGTCGCGGTCGGCTTGCGTGCGGACGATTCCCATGCGCTGGTGGTGCCGCGTGTGCCGCTGCGCTGACCTTGACTTCACTTCCCAGGGGCTTTCCGCAGTGCAAACAGGGAAGGCCCTGACAGCTGCGGAAGATGGGAATTCGCAGGTCAGGGCCTGTTCCCCTAGCACGTCGATGACGTTCACCGCGGGCCCGCCCCGCGCCGTCTCCTTGTACCCCCTCGTGTCAACGTGGTCCATGCCGTTCGAGCGAAAAGATGCAGGCATCGCTGTCACGGCAATGACCGAACGAATCCGCCATCACCGCGCGTAACCGCTGCACGGAAGGCCGTCATCGCTGACGGCCCATCAGGACATCAAGATCACATTGCACTTGCGTTGCACAAGGCGTTGAAAACCATCGATGATCACTGGTGGGTAGTGAAACGGTAAATTCACAGGTCAGGGGTCCTATCGGTGTCGTGCCCCTTGCCCTCCAAGGGGCACGACACCACGCCGGTCAGATGTCGCGGAACGTCTCGATCTGCGCGCCGATCGAGTTGAGCCGTTCCGCCAGTTCCTCGTAGCCGCGGTTGATGACGTACACGTTCCGCAGGACCGACGTGCCCTCGGCCGCGAGCATCGCCAGCAGCGTGACCACGGCGGGCCGGAGCGCGGGCGGGCACATCATCTCGGCGCTGCGCCAGCGGGTCGGGCCCTCGACGAGGACGCGGTGCGGGTCCAGGAGCTTGACGTTGGCGCCGAGGCGGGTCAGCTCGGTGAGGTAGATGGCGCGGTTGTCGTAGACCCAGTCGTGGATGAGGGTCGAGCCCTGCGCGGTCGCGGCGATCGCCGCGAAGAAGGGCACGTTGTCGATGTTGAGGCCCGGGAAGGGCATCGGGTGGATCTTGTCGATGGGGGAGCGCAGCTTGGAGGGGCGCACCGTGAGGTCGATCAGCCGGGTGCGGCCGTTGTCGGCCTTGTACTCGGCCGTGCGCTCGTGGTCCAGGCCCATCTCCTCCAGGACGGCGAGTTCGATCTCCAGGAACTCCACCGGCACGCGGCGGATCGTGAGCTCGGACTCGGTGACCACGGCGGCCGCGAGCAGGCTCATCGCCTCCACCGGGTCCTCCGAGGGCGCGTAGTCCACGTCCCGGTCGATGTGGGCGACGCCGTGCACGGTCAGTGTGGTGGTGCCGATGCCGTCGACCCGCACCCCCAGCTCCTCCAGGTAGAAGCACAGGTCCTGGACCATGTAGTTGGAGCTGGCGTTGCGGATGACGGTGACGCCGTTGTGCCGGGCGGCGGCCAGCAGCGCGTTCTCGGTCACGGTGTCGCCGCGCTCGGTCAGCACGATGGGCCGTCCGGGGGTCACCGCGGGGGTGACCCGCGCGTGGTACATGCCGCTGGTGGCGGTGACGTCGAGGCCGAAGTGGCGCAGGGCCGTCATGTGCGGCTGCACGGTGCGGGTGCCGAGGTCGCAGCCGCCCGCGTACGGGATGCGGAAGCGGTCGGTGCGGTGCATCAGGGGGCCGAGGAACATGATGACGCTGCGGGTGCGCCGCGCGGCCTCCATGTCCATGGAGTCCAGCTCCAGCGCGGCCGGGGGGACGATCTCCAGGTCGTTGCCGTCGTTGATCCAGCGGGTGCGCACCCCGATGCTGTTCAGCACCTCCAGGATGCGGTAGACCTCCTCGATCCGCGCGACGCGGCGCAGGGTGGTCCGCCCGGAGTTCAGCAGCGTGGCGCACAGCAGTGCCACGCACGCGTTCTTGCTCGTCTTGACGTCGATGGCGCCGGACAGCCGGCGCCCGCCGACGACGCGCAGGTGCATCGGGCCCGCGTACCCGAGGGAGACGATCTCGCTGTCGAGCGCTTCACCGATTCGGGCGATCATCTCAAGGCTGATGTTCTGGTTTCCGCGTTCAATACGGTTCACCGCGCTCTGACTGGTGCCGAGCGCCTCCGCCAGCTGCGATTGTGTCCAGCCCCGGTGCTGGCGGGCGTCACGGATGAGTTTGCCGATACGTGCGAGGTAGTCGTCTCCCATGGGGCGAGGGTATCTCACATATGAGATGGCAACCCGCGTTCCAGGTCCAGTAGGTACCTCTTGCGGCCCAGTCCGCCCCCGTAACCGGTCAGGCTTCCGGAGGCGCCGATGACCCGGTGGCAGGGCACGACGATGCTGATCGGGTTCCGCCCGTTGGCGAGTCCCACGGCGCGCGAGGAGCCGGGGCTGCCCAGCTCGGCGGCGAGCTTGCCGTACGTCATGACGCTGCCGTACGGGATCTCCCGCAGCGCCGCCCAGACGCGTTGCTGGAACGGGGTGCCGCGCATCGCCAGCGGCAGGTCGAAGTCGGTCAACTCGCCCGCGAAGTAGGCCTCCAGTTGCTCGGTCACCGCCGCGAAGGGGGCGTCAGCGGGGTCGCGGCGCGCGCCGAAGGTCTCGGCCGGCGGCTGGTGCCGGTGCTCGGTCATGTAGAGACCGGACAGGACGCCGTCGGTCGCGACCAGGGTCAACGGTCCGACCGGGCTGTCGGTCAGGGCGTGTGTGCAAAGGGACATGACAGTTGCTCAGTTCCTGTCGTCGGGGAGGACGTTGATCGGGTGGTCGCCGGTGGCCCACAGGTACTGCACGGCGTAGGCCCGCCAGGGACGCCATGCGGCGGAGCGCCGGACCAGGGCGGCGGGGGTTGTCGGAAGTCCCAGGGAATCCGCCGCGAGCCGTACACCCAAATCGGTGGGGAGGAAGGCGTCGGGGTCGCCGAGCGCGCGCATCGCCACGGCCTCGACCGACCATGGGCCAAAGCCCGGCAGGGCGGCCAGCTGTGCGCGCGCCTTGTCCCAGTCGCTGCCGACGTCCAAGTCGAGCCCGCCCCCGGTGAGCGCCTCCACCAGGCCGGTCAGCGCGGCCCGTCGCGCCCGCGGCATGGCCAGCCGCTCCGGGTCCAGCGAGGCCAGCTCCCAGGGCGACGGGAAGAGGTGGGTGAGGCCGCCGCCGGGGTCGGCCACCGGCTCGCCGTGCGCTGTCACCAGGCGCCCGGCCAGGGTGCGCGCGGCCGCCGTGGACACCTGCTGCCCGAGCACCACGCGGACCGCGAACTCCGCGCCGTCCACCGTGCGCGGCACCCGGCGGCCCGGGCTCCCGTCGACATGGGGGGCGAGCAGCGGGTCCTCGCGGAGCAGCCCGTCGACCGCGACGGGGTCGGCGTCCAGGTCCAGCAGCCACCGGCAGCGGCTGATGGCGTGCGACAGGTCGCGCCAGTCGGTGAGCGACAGCCGGCACCCGATGTGGCCGGCCTCCGGCCGCAGGGCCACGATCCCGTGCCCGTACGGCAGGCGCAGCGTGCGCCGGTACGCGCCGTCCCGCCACTCCTCCACCCCGGGCACCGCGGTCGCGGCCAGGTGCCCGAAGAGATTGCCGGGGGTGAGCGGGGTGCGGTAGGGCAGGCGCAGCGACAGCGTTCCTGAGACGTCGGACGCCGTGCCGCAGCCCCGGCCGGGGCTGCGCCGAGCCGCCCGCGCGCGCAGCTCGGTCGGCGTGAGGGCGAAGACCTCGCGCACGGTGTCGTTGAAGGTGCGGATGCTGGAGAAGCCGGCGGCGAAGGCGACGTCGCCCATCGGCAGCGCCGAGGTCTCGATGAGCAGCCGGGCGGTCTGCGCCCGCTGCGCCCGGGCCAGTGCCAGTGGCCCCGCGCCGAGCTCGGCGAGCAGCTGCCGTTCCACCTGGCGGGTGCTGTAGCCCAGCCGGCCCGCGAGGCCCGGGACGCCGTCGCGGTCCACGACCCCGTCGGCGATCAGCCGCATCGCGCGGGCGACCAGGTCGGCCCGCTCGTTCCACTGCGGCGAGCCGGGACTGGCGTCCGGGCGGCACCGCTTGCAGGCCCGGAACCCGGCCTGCTGCGCGGCGGCGGCGCTGGGGTAGAAGGTCATGTTCTCCGGCTTCGGCGGGTGCACCGGGCAGCCGGGACGGCAGTAGATACCGGTGGTCAGCACCGCGGTGAAGAACCACCCGTCGAAACGGGAGTCCTTCGACTGCACGGCGCGCACACAGCGCTCGAAGTCCTCATGCACATCACCCAGCATCCGTGCGCCCGGGGCCGAAGGCTAGCGAGATTCCGACATCGAGGGGGCGGGACGTCCATGTCGGAAATCCGCCGGACGGGCACCCCGCGCGCCTGATGGACTGCCCTGCGTGAATCCCGAACTCAAGGCCAAGGCCGAACTGTTCCGCTCGCTCCATGTCCCGGGCCGCCCCCTGCTGCTGGCCAACGCGTGGGACGCCGCGAGCGCCCGCGTCGCCGAGCGCGCGGGCGTCGCCGCCGTCGCCACCACCAGCTCCGGCGTCTCCTGGACGCTCGGCACCGCCGACGGCGACCACGTCGAGCCGTCCCTCGCGCTGGCCCTCACCGCCCGGGTCGCGGCGGCCGTCGCGGTCCCCGTGAGCGCGGACATCGAGGGCGGCTACGCGGCCGACCCCGAGGGCGTCGCCGGCACGGTGCGCGCGGTCCTCGCGGCGGGCGCCGTCGGTGTCAACATCGAGGACTCGTACGACGGCGGCCCGCGGCCGCTGCGCGACCCGGCCGACCAGGCCGCCCGCATCGCCGCCGCGCGCGGCGCCGCCGACGAGGCCGGGGTGCCGCTCTTCGTCCACGCGCGCACCGACACCTTCCTGCGCGGGCCCGGCGACGTCGCCGAGACGCTGGAGCGGGCCGCCGCCTACCTGGCCGCCGGCGCCGACGGGATCTTCGTCCCCGGCGTCACCGACCCGGCGCTCGTCGCGCAGCTCGCGGCGGGCATCGACGCGCCCCTCGGCGTCCTCGGCGGCCCGGGCGCGCCCCCCGTCGCCGACCTCGCCGCGGCCGGTGCCGCTCGGGTGAGCCTGGGCAGCGCGGTCGCGGAGGCCGCCTACGCCCTCGTCGACCGGGCGGCCCGCGAGCTGCTGACGAGCGGCACCTACGCCGCCCTCGCCGGCGGCATCCCCTGGGGCGAGCTCAACGCCCTGATGCTCCCGGAGGGCTGAGCGGAGGTACGGCCGGGCGCCGGGCCCGGTGGGCCGCGTGCGGTCACGAAGTGCCTGATCAGCGACCGGGGGTGAGTGCGCGCACCGGGCGGACGCCGCGTCGTCCGCCCGGTCGCTCCGGGTGAACGGGGAATGAGAACGCGCTCTTTCGACCAGGTTACGCCATCACCCTTGACAACGTTGTCTGTTAAGGAACAGGCTAACCGCGATCTACCGCCGGGTGTGCCCTTCCACGAGTCCACCATCCCCGTATGGAGCTTCCGCATGGTTCACGGCATACGCCCCGACTCGCCCGATTCCGCACTGCGGTTGCCGCCCCCCGACGGCAACCCGCCCGGCACCCCCGCTCACTGAGGACCCCTGCCCGCGGCAGGCCCGCCGAGTGCCCGTCAGGCGCACTCGCGCCCCGCCGCGGCCGCTCCGCCACCCCGGCCAGGTCCCTCGTCCCGACGTGATGCACACGGCCTCCAATGACGAAAGGTCTCCCCGTGTCACCTTCCTCCGCACGCCATTTGTCCCTGCGAAGATGGATCAGCGCGGCCGCGGCACTGTCGCTGCCCGTGGGGGTGTTCGCCGTCGCGCCCGTCGCGAGCGCAGCGGCTCCTCCCGGCAGCTTCAGCTCCTCGTTCGAGTCGGCCGACCCGCAGCCCGCCGCGAGCACCGTCGAGGTCGACGGCAGCGGCAAGCCGGTCCAGGGGAACCTGAGCGGCGCCAGCTCCACCGGACTGCCCGGCAGCCTGCTGGACCAGGTCAGCGCGGTGACCGCCAGCGCCGAGAACGCGCCGGGCGAGGTCGCCTCGAACCTCAAGGACGCCAATCCGTCGACCAAGTGGCTGGCGTTCGACAAGACCGGCTGGGTGACCTACCGGCTCGCCAAGCCCGCGGCGGTGGTCAAGTACTCGCTGACCTCCGCGAACGACGCGCCGGGCCGCGACCCCAAGAACTTCACCGTGCAGGGGTCGGACAACGGCGACTCGTGGACCGACCTGGACACCCGGACCGGTGTGACCTTCAGCGGCCGGTTCGCCACCAACACGTACAGCTTCACCAACACGACGGCCTACACGTACTACCGGCTGAACGTGACGGCGAACTCCGGTGACTCGATCACCCAGCTCGCCGACTGGAACATCAGCGACGGCTCGGACGCGCTGCCCCCGGCCACCCCGATGGTCGGCGTCGCCGGCGCGGGCCCGGTCAGCGGCTACAACATGAAGCCGGGCGCCGGATTCACCGGTACGGCCTCGCTGCGCTACTCGGGCGGCGCCCGGGCCGACGGCCGCTCCTACGCGACGGACAAGCTGTTCGACGTCAACATCCCGGTCGGGCCGCAGACCCGGCTGTCGTACAAGATCTTCCCCGAGTTCACGGCCAAGGACACCCAGTACCCGTCCACCTACGCCGCCGTCGACCTGCACTTCACCGACGGCACGTACCTGAGCGGGCTCTCCCCCGTGGACCAGCACGGCTACGCGCTCACGGCCGCCGGTCAGGGCGACTCGAAGGTGCTCTACGCCGACCAGTGGAACGCGGTGCAGTCCGACATCGGCGCGGTCGCGAACGGCAAGACGATCGACCGCGTCCTGCTCGCCTACGACGACCCCAAGGCGACGGCCGCGACCCGCTTCCAGGGCTGGCTCGACGACGTCGCCGTGACGGGCACCCCCGCGGCGATCGACGGCTCCAGCCGGACCAACTACGTCGACACCCGGCGCGGCAGCAACGCGTCGGGCTCGTTCTCGCGCGGCAACAACCTGCCGATCTCGGCGGTGCCGAACGGCTTCAACTTCTTCACGCCGGTCACCAACGCCGCGTCCAACTCCTGGGAGTACGACTACCAGGCGGGCAACAACGCGGCCAACCTGCCGACCCTGCAGGGACTGGCGATCTCGCACGAGCCCAGCCCGTGGATGGGTGACCGCAACCAGATGTCGGTCATGCCGGTGGCGGCCGGCGGTTCGCTCACCGGGGCGCCCAGCTCCCGTGCGCTCGCCTTCAGCCACACCGACGAGACCGCGCGGCCCGACCTCTACCGGGTCACCACGCAGAGCGGGCTGACCGCGCAGATGTCGCCCACCGACCACGGTGGCATCATGCAGTTCACCTTCCCGTCCGGCGGGAACAGCGGAAGCCTCGTCTTCTACAACGGCACGTTCACCATCGGCACGGACGGCACCTTCACCGGCTGGGTGGACAACGGCAGCGGGCTGTCGGCGGGCCGCAGCCGGATGTTCGTGTCCGGTGCCTTCGACCGGGCGCCGACCGCGACCTCCGCGACGTCCGCGACCTTCGACACCTCCGCGAGCCGGCAGGTGACGTTGCGGATCGCGACCTCGTTCATCTCGGTCGACCAGGCGGGCAAGAACCTCGGCTTCGAGGTCACCGGCAAGAGCTTCGACGAGATCCGCGACGCCGCCACCGCCGCGTGGAACGACCGCCTCGGCCGGATCGACGTCAAGGGCGCGACCGAGACGCAGATGGTCACGCTGTACTCGAACCTCTACCGGCTGAACCTGTACCCGAACTCGCAGTCGGAGAACACCGGCACAGCCGCCGCGCCGCGCTGGCAGTACGCGAGCCCGGTGTCGGCGCCGACCGGCACCTCCACCGCCACGCAGACCGGCGCGAAGGTCGTCGACGGCCAGATCTACGTCAACAACGGGTTCTGGGACACCTACCGCACCGTGTGGCCGGCGTACTCGCTGCTCTACCCGGACGTCGCGGCCAGGATCGCCGACGGCTTCGTCCAGCAGTACCGCGACGGCGGATGGATAGCCCGCTGGTCGTCGCCCGGCTACGCCGACCTGATGACCGGCACCAGCTCGAACGTCGCGCTGGCCGAGGCCTACCTCAACGGCGTCAAGGTGCCCGACCCGCTGGCCGCCTACAACGCCGCCGTCAAGGACGCCACCGTCGCGTCGGGACGCAGCGCGGTCGGCCGCAAGGGCATCGAGAACGGCCTGTTCCTCGGGTACACGCCGACCTCCACCGGCGAGTCGGTGTCGTGGGCGCTGGAAGGCTTCATCAACGACTACGGCATCGGCAACATGGGTGCGGCCCTGGCCAAGGACACCTCGGTGCCCAAGGACGACCGCAAGCGCATCAAGGAGGAGTCCGACTACTTCCTGGAGCGCGCCCGCAACTACGTGAACCTCTTCGACAGCAAGTCCGGGTTCTTCGAGGGCCGTGACGCCAAGGGCAACTTCCTCACCGCCAACCCGCTGGACTGGGGCAACGCCTACACCGAGACCAACGGCTGGAACTTCGCGTTCACCGCGCAGCAGGACGGCCAGGGACTGGCGAACCTGTACGGCGGCCAGAAGCAGCTGGAGCAGAAGCTCGACCAGTTCTTCTCCACCCCGGAGAACGCCGACCACCCCGGTGGGTACAACGGCACGATCCACGAAATGCTCGAGGCGCAGGCGGTCCGCATGGGCCAGCTCGGCATGAGCAACCAGCCGTCGCACCACATCCCGTACATGTACGACTACGCCGGTGCGCCGTCCAAGACGCAGGCGATCGTGCGGGAGCTCCTGCAGCGTGTCTACGTCGGTGACGAGATCGGCCAGGGCTACCCGGGTGACGAGGACAACGGCGAGATGTCGTCGTGGTACATCCTCAGCTCGCTGGGCATCTACCCGCTCCAGGCCGGCTCCTCCAACTGGGCCATCGGATCGCCGCAGTTCACCGGGATGACGGTCCACCGCGAGAGCGGGGACATCGTTGTCAACGCGCCGGGCAACAGCACGAAGAACGTCTACGTGCAGAGCGTGAAGGTCAACGGGAAGACGCAGCGCGGGGTGTCCATCGACTCCTCCGTGCTCGCGAACGGCGGCACCATCGACTTCCAGATGGGTGCGAGCCCGTCGTCCTGGGGCACCGGCAAGAACGACGCCCCGCCGTCGCTGACGCAGGGCACGGACGTGCCCAAGCCGTTCCAGGACACCACCGGTCCGGGCCTCGGCACCGCGACCACGAGCGACGGCCAGGACGCGTCGAAGCTGTTCGACGACTCGTCGACCACGCAGATGACCTTCGCCACGGACGAGCCCCAGATCGACTGGGTCTTCCGCGGCAGCGGGCAGACGCCGTCGTACTACACGCTCACCTCGGGGGCGAGCCAGGGCGACCCGGCGGACTGGAAGTTCCAGGCCTCCAACGACGGGATCACCTGGACCACGCTCGACTCCCGCCACCGCGAGGTGTTCCCCTCGCGCAACCAGACCCGGGCGTTCAAGATCGGCAACCCGGGCAAGTTCACGCGGTTCCGCCTGGTCGTGAAGGAGACGGCCGGCGCCGCGCAGACCAACCTCGCCGAGGTCGAGCTGCTCGCGGGCGGCGACGTCCAGCTCGGCGGCGGCGACCTCACGGTGACCGGCGCGACCGGCGGCGTGCACGCGACCTCGGGCCTGCCGGTCTCGGCGTCGCTGGCCACCGTCACCGGTGGCACCGCGAGCGGGTACCAGGCGACGGTCGACTGGGGTGACGGCACGCCGGTCACCACGGGCACCGTGACCCTGAGCTCGCGCGGCGTGTACGGCGTCACCGGCACGCACACCTACGCCAAGCCCGGTTACTACCAGGCCGGCGTCACGGTGACCGACGGCAGCGTCCAGGGCGTCGCGACGGTCGGGGCGGACGTGGACTACGCGCCGAGTTCCGGTCTCACCGCGGCCTTCGACAGCCAGTGCATCGGCGACGAGGGCGTCCTCGCCGCCAACTGCGACAGCAAGTCGTGGGCGTACTCGCGCTCCGCCCTCCAGGCGGCCGGCGTGACCCAGGGCCAGGAGCACGGAGTCCCGGGCACCGGGCTGCGCTTCACCCTGCCCGCGGTCCCGGCGGGCCGCCCGGACAACGCGACCGGCAACGGCAGCACCATCGCGCTGGGTCTGCCGGACGACGCGAAGAGCATCTCGTTCATCGGCGTGGGCACGCAGGCCAACCAGAACACCACCGCCACGGCGACGTTCAGCGACGGCAGCACCGCCTCCGTCCCTGTCCAGCTGAGCGACTGGACGCTGGGCGGCAACCCGGGCGGCACGCCGGCCTTCGGCAACATCGTGGTCGCCAAGGCCGCGTACCGGCTGCTCGGCACGAGCCGGGACGGTGCCCAGCCGTTCCTGTTCGCCACCACGCCGTACCAGATCCCCGCGGGCAGGACGCTGGTCTCGGTGACCTTGCCGAAGCAGACCGGCGACGCCGGTTCCGCGGGCCGGATCCACGTGTTCGCCATCGCGCACGACGGCACGCCCGACGCCGCGCTCGTGACCACGGCCCCCAAGGACCGGACGGCCACCGCGGGCGACGCCTTCACGGCGGACCTCGGTTCGGTGACCGGCGGTGCCCCGGGTGCGACGGGCTACCAGGCCCGCGTCCAGTGGGGTGACGGCACGGTTCCCGCCGACGCCGCGGTCGACGCCTCCGGCGCGATCAGCGGGGAGCACACCTATGTGCAGGCGGGCACCTACACGGTGCACGTGACGGCGTGGGACTCGCGGTCGAGCGCCACGAGGACCTTCACCGTGACCGTGGGGACGGCGGATCTCCAGCCGTCGATCTCGGCGTCGTCCGGGGTCCTGGCCGGTGACCCGATCACCGTCAACGGCAGCGGGTTCGCCGCCGGTGAGCGCGTGACCGTCAAGCTGGGCACCAGCCCGGCGCGCACGGTGACGGTCGCGGCCTCGGGGACGGGTGCGGTGCACGCGTCGATCGAGTCGTCCGACGACGCCGAGCCCGGGCGGTACTCCCTCACCGCCGCCGGTACGTCCTCGCGGACGCCGGCGACGGCCACCGTCAAGGTGGCGGACGAGGCGGTGGCGCCGGAGTACCGGCCCGAGGTGCTGCTGTCGACCACCTCGGGACCGCGGGCCACGGCGATCACCGTCAACGCCTCCGGGTTCGCGCCCAACGAAGCCGTCGCCATCGGCTTCGGTGACGGCCTGTCCTCCCTCACCGTGCACGCGAACGGTGACGGCGTGATCTCCGGCGTGACCATCAGCGTTCCGGGGACGGCCAAGCCGGGGACGACCGGTGTCACGCTCGCCGGCGACAAGTCGGCGACCCATGTCCGGCTGCGCTTCGAGGTCACCGACCCGAGCTGAGTCGAACGGCAGTGAGACCGCCGGTGGGCGGGGCCGTGACAACGGCCCCGCCCACCGGCGCTTTTGCGCAACACCCCCGCGGCGCGGCCTGACGGGCGTCCCAGGCGCCTGCGGGCCGCTACCTGGCCCAGGAGGCCGGGGCGGGCCCGTGGCGCCGTCCGCGGCGGGCTGCCGTCCTTCCAGGGGCCTTGGCGACCGGGCGGGCGGCACGGCGGCCCGTCCGCGACGGTCGCGGGGGCGGCCCAGCGCATGACCGTGCGGCGGTGATGTACTAGAGTTATCTCGACATCGAGATATCTGCCGAGGCGCACCGCTGCCGCCACGGGTAAGGCAACCCTAACTAAGTCTTACCTTAGCGGATCGGCCATGAGTCGAAGCGGCAGCATGCGGTGGTACGCGCAAAGTTACGAAGGAGACTGTCGTGTCGGCGAACAGCTTCGACGCCCGCAGCACCCTGCAGGTGGGCGACGAGTCGTACGAGATCTTCCGGCTGGACAAGGTCGAGGGCTCCGCGCGCCTCCCTTACAGCCTGAAGGTGCTGCTGGAGAACCTGCTCCGCACCGAGGACGGCGCGAACATCACCGCCGCCCACATCCGCGCGCTCGGCGGCTGGGACTCCCAGGCGCAGCCGAGCCAGGAGATCCAGTTCACGCCGGCCCGTGTGATCATGCAGGACTTCACGGGCGTGCCGTGCGTGGTCGACCTCGCCACCATGCGTGAGGCCGTGAAGGAACTGGGCGGCGACCCGTCCCGCATCAACCCGCTGGCGCCCGCCGAGCTGGTCATCGACCACTCCGTGATCGCCGACAAGTTCGGCACCCCGGACTCGTTCGCGCAGAACGTGGAGCTGGAGTACGGCCGCAACAAGGAGCGCTACCAGTTCCTGCGCTGGGGCCAGACCGCGTTCGACGAGTTCAAGGTCGTCCCGCCGGGCACCGGCATCGTCCACCAGGTGAACATCGAGCACCTGGCCCGCACGATCATGGTCCGGGGCGGCCAGGCCTACCCCGACACCCTGGTCGGCACCGACTCGCACACCACCATGGTCAACGGCCTCGGCGTGCTGGGCTGGGGCGTCGGCGGCATCGAGGCCGAGGCCGCGATGCTCGGCCAGCCGGTCTCCATGCTGATCCCGCGCGTCGTGGGCTTCAAGCTGACCGGCGAGCTGCCCACCGGCACCACCGCCACCGACCTGGTGCTGACCATCACCGAGATGCTGCGCAAGCACGGTGTCGTCGGCAAGTTCGTCGAGTTCTACGGTGAGGGCGTCGCGGCCACCTCGCTCGCCAACCGCGCCACGATCGGCAACATGTCGCCGGAGTTCGGCTCCACCGCGGCGATCTTCCCGATCGATGCAGAAACCATTAACTACCTGAAGCTGACGGGTCGTTCGGAGCAGCAGCTCGCTCTCGTCGAGGCGTACGCCAAGGAGCAGGGTCTGTGGCTGGACCCGGCCGCCGAGCCCGACTTCTCCGAGAAGCTGGAGCTCGACCTCTCCACGGTCGTACCCTCCATCGCCGGCCCGAAGCGCCCGCAGGACCGCATCGTCCTCGCGAACGCCGCCGAGCAGTTCAAGAGCGACGTCCGCAACTACGTGGACGACGCCGACGAGGCGGGCAAGGAGTCCTTCCCGGCCTCCGACGCCCCGGCCGCGACCAACGGGGTCCCGTCCCGCCCGACCGTGGTCACCGCTCCCGACGGGTCCACGTACGAGATCGACCACGGCGCCGTCACCGTCGCCGCGATCACCTCGTGCACCAACACCTCGAACCCGTACGTCATGGTCGCCGCCGCGCTGGTGGCCAAGAAGGCGGTCGAGAAGGGCCTGAGCCGCAAGCCGTGGGTCAAGACCACGCTCGCCCCGGGCTCCAAGGTCGTCATGGACTACTACGACCGCGCCGGCCTCACCCCGTACCTCGACAAGATGGGCTTCAACCTCGTCGGCTACGGCTGCACCACCTGCATCGGCAACTCCGGCCCGCTGCCGGACGAGGTCTCCAAGGCCGTCAACGAGCACGACCTGGCGGTCACTTCGGTGCTGTCGGGCAACCGCAACTTCGAGGGCCGGATCAACCCGGACGTCAAGATGAACTACCTGGCGTCCCCGCCGCTGGTCGTGGCGTACGCCATCGCCGGCTCCATGAAGGTGGACGTCACCAAGGACGCCATCGGCACCGACACCGAGGGCAAGCCGGTCTACCTCCAGGACATCTGGCCGTCCGAGCAGGAGGTCAACGAGGTCGTCGCCTCCGCGATCGGCCAGGACATGTTCAGCACCTCCTACCAGGACGTGTTCGCCGGCGACGCCCAGTGGCAGTCGCTGCCGATCCCGACCGGCAACACCTTCGAGTGGGACCCGCAGTCGACCTACGTCCGCAAGCCCCCGTACTTCGAGGGCATGAAGCACGAGCCGGACCCGGTCACCGACATCACCGGTGCCCGCGTGCTGGCCAAGCTGGGCGACTCGGTCACCACCGACCACATCTCCCCGGCCGGCGCCATCAAGGCCGACACCCCGGCCGGCCAGTACCTCACCGGGCACGGTGTGGAGCGCCGCGACTTCAACTCCTACGGCTCCCGCCGCGGCAACCACGAGGTCATGATCCGCGGTACGTTCGCCAACATCCGCCTGCGCAACCAGATCGCGCCGGGCACCGAGGGCGGCTACACCCGCGACTTCACCCAGGACGGCGGGCCGGTCGCGTTCATCTACGACGCCTCGCAGAACTACCAGGCCGCCGGCACCCCACTGGTCATCCTGGCGGGCAAGGAGTACGGTTCCGGCTCCTCGCGCGACTGG
Organism: Streptomyces sp. NPDC046977; assembly: GCF_040644455.1. NCBI lineage: Bacteria > Bacillati > Actinomycetota > Actinomycetes > Kitasatosporales > Streptomycetaceae > Streptomyces > Streptomyces sp. NPDC046977. The sequence goes on along the minus strand of NZ_JBEYWO010000007.1, from coordinate 15,078 downwards.
GCGGCCAAGGGCACCGCGCTGCTCGGCGTCAAGGCCGTCATCGCCGAGTCCTACGAGCGCATCCACCGCTCGAACCTGATCGGCATGGGCGTCCTGCCGCTGCAGTTCCCCGAGGGCGCCTCGGCGGAGTCGCTGGGCCTCACCGGTGAGGAGACCTTCTCCTTCACCGGCGTCACCGAGCTCAACGAGGGCACCACCCCGCGCACCGTCAAGGTCAGCACGGACACCGGCGTCGAGTTCGACGCCGTGGTGCGGATCGACACCCCCGGCGAGGCGGACTACTACCGCAACGGCGGCATCATGCAGTACGTCCTGCGTTCGCTGATCCGTAAGTAAGGATCAAGGCGTACGCAAGGCCACGGTGGGCCCGCATCCCGGCACGGGATGCGGGCCCACTCGCGTTACCGCGAGGTCTCAACTAGGGAAAGCTGTCCGTCAAACGCGCGCATGACCTTGCCCACTTCGCGGGAAGTGGACTATACCTGTGCGCGTCCAGGGGGCCCGCCAACACGGGCTCGCGCGGGGGGAACGGCGGGCGTGTGGCCCGTGCTTGGAAAAAAACTCCGCACTGCCTGGGTCCTGGAGAAGGTGAGGACTTGAGCATGGGATCCGACGTCAACCGGCGCGATCTGATCAAGCGGGCAGCGGCCGTGAGCCTGCTGGCCGCCCCGTCCGCGGGACTGCTGAGCGCGTGCGCGTCCAGCGGTGGCGGCAGCAACGCCCCCGAGAAGGGGGAGAAGTCCAAGGACAATCCGTTCGGCGTGGCCAACGACGCCGCACTCGATGTCGTGATCTTCAAGGGCGGCTACGGCGACGACTACGCCAAGCAGTTCGAGAAGCTCTACCAGAAGAAGTTCTCCGGGGCGAAGGTCAGCCACCTGGGCACCCAGGAGATCACCGGCAAGCTCCAGCCCCGCTTCAACGCCGGCACCCCGCCGGACGTCGTGGACGACTCCGGCGCCGCGCAGATCAAGCTGGACGTCCTCTACAAGAGCGGCCAGCTCACCGACCTCACCCCGCTCCTCGACGCCCCGTACATCGACGACCCGACCAAGAAGGTCCGCGACGTCCTCCAGCCGGGCACCATCGAGACCGGCACCTTTGACGACGGCAAGATGTACCAGCTCTCCTACATCTACACCGTGTGGGGCCTGTGGTACTCCGGCAAGCTCTTCAAGGACAAGGGCTGGACCGCGCCGAAGACCTGGGCCGACTTCATGTCGCTGTCCGCGGAGATCAAGAAGGCCGGCATCGCCCCCTTCTGCCACCAGGGCAAGTACCCGTACTACATCAACATCGTGGTCATGGACCTGATCGCCAAGCAGGGCGGTCCCGACCTGGTGAAGCGGATCGACAGCCTCGACCCGACCGTCTGGGACGAGCCCGCCGCCAAGGCGGCCGTCGAGGCCGTCTACCAGATCCCGGACAAGGGCTTCCTGCTGCCGGGCACCAACGGCATGACCCACATCGAGTCCCAGACCGCCTGGAACGAGGGCAAGGCCGCCTTCATCCCCTGTGGTTCGTGGCTGGAGAACGAGCAGCTGAAGGCCACTCCCTCGGACTTCGAGATGACCTTCATGCCGATCCCCTCCCTCGACGGCGACAAGCTGCCCTTTGAGTCGATCCGCGCCGGCGCCGGTGAGCCCTTCATCGTGCCGAAGAAGGCCAGGAACCAGGCCGGCGGCCTGGAGTTCCTGCGGCTGATGCTCACCAAGGAGGGCTCCAGCAAGTTCGCCCAGACCGCGAACTCGCTGACCGTCCTCAAGGACGGCGTCGGCTCCGACGTCGAGCTCCGCCCGGGCACCAAGTCCACCGTGACGGCGCTCAGCGCGGCCGGCACCAACGTCTTCAACTACAACTACCCCAACACGCAGAGCGCCTTCGACACGGACGTGCAGAACGCCAGCGCCGAGCTGATGGCCAAGCGCATCAAGCCGGCCGACTGGCTCAAGCGGGTCAAGGCCGCGGCCGAGAAGGCCAAGAAGGGCTAATCGTCCACCAGCCCTCGCGCACCGGGAGTCCGGCCCCCCTCATGGACGAGGGGGGCCGGGACCCCGGTGCGACGGTCTGTCCGATGGCAGGAGCAGTGCCATGCGATACCGCAAGTACCCCTTCATCGTGGGGTTTCTCTTCTTTCCGCTCGTCCTGTACATCGTCTTCGTCATCTGGCCGTACCTGCAGACCTTCGGCTATTCGCTGACGGACTGGTCGGGTCAGTCGCAGACGATGAACTTCGTCGGTCTGAAGAACTACACGACGCTTTTCACCGACCACGTGTTCCTGCAGGCGCTGCAGCACAACGCGCTGCTGCTCGTGTTCCTGCCGGTGATCACGATCCTGCTGGCGCTGTTCTTCGCCTTCATGCTCAATGTCGGCGGCCGCGGCGGCACGACCGGCGTCCAGGGAATCCGCGGCTCCGCCTTCTACAAGGTGGTGTTCTTCTTCCCCCAGGTGCTGTCGGTCGCCATTCTCATCGTGCTCTTCCAGGCGATCTACCGCAGTGACGGATCCGGCCTGCTGAACGGCGTGCTGATCAAGCTGCACCTGGAGAGCGCGCAGAATCCGATCGAGTGGCTGAACAGCCCCGACCTGGTCATCTGGTGCCTGCTGGGCGTGCAGATCTGGGCCGGCGTGGGCTTCTACCTGGTGCTTTTCTCGGCGGCCATGCAGTCCATTCCCAAGGACATCTACGAGGCCGCCCTGCTGGACGGCGCGGGCCGTCTGCAGACGTTCTTCAAGGTGACGCTCCCCCTGCTGTGGGACAGCGTGCAGACCGCCTGGGTCTATCTCGCGATCGCCGCGATGGACTTCTTCGCGCTCGCCTCCACCCTCACCCCGGGGTCGAATTTCGGCGGCGGCCCGGACTACCACGGCGAGGTCATGGCGACCTATCTGATGAGGAACTTCCTCACCTTCGGAAAGAGCGGCTACGCCTGCGCCATGGGCGTCGTCATCCTCTTCCTCACCCTCATCCTTTCCGCTATCGCGCTGCGGGCCACCCGCCGCGAGCGCGTCGAATTCTGAGCGGGGCGCATCCCATGGCCACTCCCATCAAGCAGCCCACGCCGGTGCCCCTCATGAACCCGCTGCCGGCGACCGGCCGCAGGGACCCGGACCGGACGCGCTCCGCCGAGGGCGGCACGACGATCAACGTCTTCTCGCACGGATTCCTCGTGCTGTGGGGCGTGATGATTTTGCTGCCGCTGGGCTGGATCGTCCTCGGTTCGTTCAAGAACAATTCGGAGATCGGCGCGAGCGCCTGGTCCTGGCCCGCGCACTGGTCCTTCGACGCCTTCTCCCGGGCCTGGGAGAAGGGCATCGGTGAGTTCTTCGTCAACACCGTGATCGTGCTGGTCTTCTCGGTGCCGCTGACGATGCTGCTCGGCGCGATGACGGCGTACGTGCTGGCGCGCTACGAGTTCCCGGGCAACCGGGCCGTCTACTACCTGTTCGTCGGGGGCGCGATGTTCCCGGTGTACCTCGCCCTGGTGCCGTTGTTCTTCATGGTCAACAACCTGGGCATGCTCAACACCTACCAGGGCCTGATCCTGGTCTACATCGCGTACTCGCTGCCGTTCACGGTCTTCTTCATGCACTCGTTCTTCCGGACGCTGCCGACGGCGGTGCACGAGGCGGCGATGATCGACGGCTGCTCGCACACCCGGGCGTTCTTCCAGGTCATGCTGCCCATGGCGAAGCCGGGTCTGATCAGCGTCGGGATCTTCAACGTCCTCGGCCAGTGGAACCAGTACATCCTGCCGATGACCCTCATGCAGCAGCAGAGCAGCAGCGACCCGGACCGCTCGATGCTCGCCCAGGGCCTGGTGAACCTGGCCCAGCAGCAGGGCTACTCCGGCGACTACCCGGCGCTCTTCGCCGGCATGACGGTCGCCATGCTGCCCGTGCTGGTGGTCTACCTCAGCTTCCAGCGCCAGGTCCAGGCCGGCCTGACCGCCGGCACCCTGAAGTAACCGGACCGGCACGCTGCGCTGCCGACCCGCCCGAACCGGAAGCGGTTCCGTCACATGACGGGGCCGCTTCCGGAGTTTTCGGGCATACCGCCAGCTGTGTTGTTCTCCCCCTTGACGGGAAGTAGGCCCAAAGGCTCAAGTTAGAGTTCACATGTTGTAGACGACGGGGTCTCATCGGTGCGGTCCCGTCCGGTCGTCGGGAGTGGGATGGTCGTGGAGACTCCGGGATCGCAGTCGTCGCTGCACCGGGCCAACCTGGAGCGAGTGGTCCGGGCCGTACGCCTGGCGGGCTCGCTGACGCAGGCGGAGATCGCCCGGTCGACGGGGCTGTCCGCGGCAACAGTCTCCAACATCGTTCGTGAACTGAGGGACAGCGGGACGGTCCAGGTCACGCCGACCTCCTCGGGCGGCCGGCGGGCCCGCGCGGTCACCTTGTCCGGCGACGCCGGCATCGTCGTCGGCGTCGACTTCGGGCACTCGCACCTGCGCGTCGCCGTCGGCAACCTCGCCCACCAGGTGCTGGCCGAGCAGTCCGAGCCCTTCGACGTGGACACCGAGGCCTCCGAGGGCTTCGACCGGGCGGAGCAGCTGGTGACCCGGCTGATCGAGTCGACCGGCGTCGGGGCGGACAAGGTGATCGGGGTCGGCCTCGGCGTCCCGGGCCCGATCGACGTGGAGACCGGCACCCTGGGCTCCACCGCGATACTGCCGGGCTGGGGCGGCCTCAACCCCCGGCAGGAGCTCGCCGAGCGGCTGGGCATGCCGGTGCAGGTCGACAACGACGCCAACCTCGGCGCGCTGGGCGAACTGGTCTGGGGCAGCGGCCGCGGCGTCAAGGACCTCGCGTACATCAAGGTGGCCAGCGGCGTCGGCGCCGGCCTGGTGATGGACGGCCGGATCTACCGGGGCCCGGGGGGCACCGCGGGCGAGATAGGTCACATCACGCTGGACGAGTCGGGCCCGGTCTGCCGCTGCGGCAACCGGGGTTGCCTGGAGACCTTCACCGCGGCCCGCTATGTTCTGGAGTTGCTGCGCGGCAGTCACGGACCGGACCTCACGCCGGCGCGGATGGTGCAACTGGCCCGCGAGGGCGACCCGGGGTGCCGCCGCGTCATCGGCGACGTGGGCCGGCACGTGGGCATGGGCGTGGCGAGTCTGGCCAACCTCCTCAACCCCAGCCGGGTCGTGCTGGGCGGTGACCTCGCCGAGGCCGGTGAGCTGGTCCTGGGGCCCATACGGGAGTCCGTGGCCCGGTACGCGATCCCCAGTGCCGCCCGCCGTCTATCCGTGGTCTCAGGGGCCCTTGGGGGCCGCGCGGAGGTGCTCGGGGCGCTGGCGCTGGCCCTCAGCGAGGTCGGAGATTCGTCCCTTTTGGACGCTTCTGTACCCCTGGTCGCGGGCGTGTCCTAGGGATCACGCTGCGTTCATCTACATAACGAAACGCACCGTTGCCATCTCGTTAAGTATTAACTTCTTGACGTCAAGTCTGTTGCCGAGTTGACTCACGTCCACCTCGGCCGCAGTGTTGCGGCCCAGTCAGGGAGGCAACCCCACATGAACGCAATGATGCGGCGCGTCGTGATCGGCACCGCGGCTGTTTCGATGGCCCTTTCCGTGGCCGCGTGCGGCAAGGCCGGCGACGACAAGAAGGACGACGCGAGCGGCAGCAGCAGCGCCGGCGGCTCCAAGACCATCGGTCTGCTGCTCCCCGACAGCGTCACGGCGCGGTACGACAAGTTCGACCACCCGCTCTTCGAGGCGAAGGTCAAGGAGCTCTGCGCCGACTGCGACGTCCAGTACGCGAACGCCGCGGGCGACGCCGCCAAGCAGGCGCAGCAGGTGAGCACCATGATCACCAAGGGCGTCAAGGTCATCGTGATCAGCTCGCAGGACGCCGCGGCCATCAAGTCCTCCGTGCAGGCTGCTGTCGACAAGGGCATCAAGGTCGTGGCCTACGACCGCCTCGCCCAGGGTCCGGTCTCCGCCTACGTCTCGTTCGACAACGAGAAGGTCGGCGAGCAGCAGGGCCAGGCGCTGCTCGACGCGCTCGGCTCCAAGGCCACGCCGTCGGCGAACGTTGTCATGATCAACGGTGACGACGCCGACCCGAACGCCGCGCTGTTCAAGCAGGGCGCCCACAAGATCCTCGACGGCAAGGTCAAGATTGCCTACGAGCAGAGCGGTCTGTGGAAGGACACCGTCGCCAACCAGAAGGTGACGGCGGCCATCACGCAGCTCGGTGCCAAGAAGATCGCCGGCGTCTACGCCGCGAACGACGGCATGGCCGGCGGCATCGCCACCGCCCTCAAGGGCGCCGGCATCAGCGGCATCCCGCTGACCGGTCAGGACGCCGAGCTCGCGGGCATCCAGCGCATCATCGCGGGCACGCAGTCCAGCACGGTCTACAAGCCGTTCAAGCCGGAGGCCGACGCCGCCGCCCAGCTCGCGGTCAACCTGCTCGAGGGCAAGGACATCGCCTCGCTCGCCACGACCACGCTGACCAGCGGCTCCGGCGACAAGGTCCCCTCGCAGCTGGTGCCTTCGATCTCCGTCACCAAGGCGAACGTGAAGGACACGGTCATCAAGGACGGCCTCTACAGCGCCTCCGAGATCTGCACCGCCGAGTTCGCCGCGGCCTGCAAGGCTGCCGGCATCCAGTAACACGGCCGGCCCTCCCACCGGAGGCCGCCGCACAGACCTGTCCGGTGCCCGCCCCGTCCACAGACCCCGCTGACGGGGCGGGCACCGGACAGACACTCTGTTGTCATCATGTAAGGCAGTGCAACTCGCACAAAACTCCGCGCCTGTCCAAGCGCGGCATCCCCGCCGGTCAGGCGGCGAAGGAGATGGTTCACGTGTCCGCTACGCCCGTGCTGGCGTTGCGCGGAGCCTCCAAGCGATTCGGTGCGGTCCAGGCACTCACCGATGTCGACCTGGAGGTTCACGCCGGAGAGGTCGTCGCGCTTGTCGGCGACAACGGCGCAGGTAAGTCCACCCTGGTGAAGACGATCGCCGGTGTGCACCCCATCGATGAGGGCGTCATCGAGTGGGAGGGCAACGCGGTCAGCATCAACCGGCCGCACGACGCCCAGGGTCTGGGCATCGCGACGGTCTACCAGGACCTCGCGCTCTGCGACAACCTGGACGTCGTCGCCAACCTCTACCTCGGCCGGGAGCTCAAGCGCGCCGGTGTGATCGACGAGGTCACGATGGAGAAGCGGTCGCGGGAGCTGCTCAGCACCCTGTCGATCCGCATTCCGAGCGTCCGCATCCCGATCGCGGCCCTGTCGGGTGGTCAGCGGCAGGTTGTCGCCATCGCCCGCGCGCTGATCGGCGACCCCAAGCTGGTGATCCTCGACGAGCCCACCGCGGCCCTCGGCGTGGAGCAGACGGCCCAGGTCCTCGACCTGGTCGAGCGGCTGCGTCAGCGCGGCCTCGCCGTCATCCTCATCAGCCACAACATGGTCGACGTCAAGGCCGTCGCCGACCGCGTCGCCGTGCTGCGTCTCGGCCGCAACAACGGCGTCTTCGACGTCAAGAGCACGTCCCAGGAAGAAATCATCTCCGCCATCACGGGTGCCACGGACAACGCCGTGACCCGCCGTCAGGCGCGGCGCACGGAGGTTGCGAAGTGAGCGACACGTCGAAGACCGTCAAGCCGGAGAACGAGACGGTTGCGTCGGTCGAGGACCCGTCCTCGGCGGCCGTGCCCGTCGTCGACCCGCGACTTCTGGTCCGTGAGGAAGGCTTCAAGGGCTACCTCACGGAGTTCAAGCGCAAGGTGCGCGGCGGTGAACTGGGCTCGCTCCCGGTCATCATCGGCCTGATCATCATCTGGACCATCTTCCAGACGCAGTCGAGCCAGTTCCTCACCGCGGGCAACCTGGCCAACATCGGCTTCTTCCTGGCCGCGACCGGCATGCTGGCCATCGGCCTGGTCTTCGTGCTGCTGCTCGGCGAGATCGACCTGTCGGTGGGCTCCGTCAGCGGTCTGGCATCGGCGCTCTTCGCCATCTTCGTGACCAAGCACGGGATGAACCCCTGGCTCGCCCTGCTCCTGACCATCGTGACCGGCGTCCTGATCGGTTCGCTGCACGGCTGGTTCTTCGCGAAGATCGGCGTGCCCGCCTTCGTCGTCACCCTCGCCGGCTTCCTCGGCTGGAACGGCCTGATGCTGCAGCTGCTCGGCGACAGCGGCAGCCTCTCCATCCCGGACGACGGCCCGCTGCACATCCTGGGCCAGCGCTCCTTCTTCCTGGACCAGGACGTCGCCGGTGCCTACCTGCTGGCCGGCCTCGGCACCGCGGCCATGCTCGCCGGTTCGCTGATCGACCAGCGCCGCCGCCGCGCGGCCGAGGTCCCGTTCCGGCCCACCAGCGAGATCGTGCTGCGCGTCGGCGCCCTCGCGGTGGTCTCCTTCGTCGCCGCCTACGTGCTGAACCAGGCGAGCGGCGTGCCGAACGCCCTGGTGGTCTTCCTGGCGGCCCTGGTCATCACCGACTTCGTGCTGCGCCGCACCTCCTACGGCCGCAAGGTCTTCGCGGTCGGTGGCGGTATCGAGGCGGCCCGCCGTGCGGGTATCAACGTCGCGCTGGTCCGTATCTCGGTGTTCGCCATCGCCGGTGGCTTCGCGGCGCTCGGCGGCATGTTCTTCGCCGCGCAGACCTTCACCGCGACGCTGGGCGCCGGTGGCGGCAACGTCCTGATGCTGGCCATCGCGGCCGCGGTCATCGGTGGCACCAGCCTCTTCGGCGGCCGCGGCAACGTCTGGTCCGCCCTGCTCGGCATGCTGGTCATCCAGTCCATCCAGACCGGTCTGGACCTGCTCAACATGAACACCGCACTGCAGTACATGATCACCGCCGCGGTCCTCCTCGCCGCCGTGGTCATCGACTCGGTGTCCCGCCGGAGCCAGAAGGCGGCCGGCCGCGGCTAGTCCGCACCGCGCACCAGTGGCGTGACGTGCCCGGCGCAGGGAAGATCATCCCAGCGCCGGGCACAGGTGTGTGCGGGGCCCGGAACACGACCACATACACTCGGGAAACCCGGCAAGCGACAGCAAGGAGGCACGGGTGGCGCTGCTGACCCGTATCAAGGGACCGCGCGACCTCGACCGGCTCGCTCCAGAGCAGCTGGTGGAGCTGGCAGGCGAGATCCGTACCTTCCTGGTCGACGAGGTCTCCAAGACCGGTGGGCACCTGGGCCCGAACCTGGGTGTGGTCGAACTGACCATCGCCCTGCACCGCGTCTTCGACTCGCCCAAGGACAAGGTGCTCTGGGACACCGGTCACCAGAGCTATGTCCACAAGCTGCTCACGGGCCGTCAGGACTTCACCAGGCTCAAGGGCAAGGGCGGCCTGTCCGGCTACCCGTCGCGCGCCGAGTCCGAGCACGACGTCATCGAGAACAGCCACGCCTCCACGGTGCTCGGCTGGGCCGACGGCATCGCCAAGGCGAACGAGCTCCTCGGCAAGCGCGACCACACCGTCGCCGTGATCGGTGACGGCGCCCTCACCGGTGGCATGGCCTGGGAGGCGCTGAACAACATCGCCGCCGCCAAGGACCGCCCGCTGGTCATCGTCGTCAACGACAACGAGCGCTCCTACGCGCCCACCATCGGCGGCCTCGCCAACCACCTGGCCACGCTGCGCACCACCGACGGCTACGAGCGCTTCCTCACCCGCACCAAGGAACTGCTCGAGCGCACCCCGGTCATCGGCCAGCCCCTCTACGAGACGCTGCACGGCGCCAAGAAGGGCTTCAAGGACTTCATCGCCCCGCAGGGCATGTTCGAGGACCTGGGCCTGAAGTACGTCGGCCCCATCGACGGCCACGACATCGCCGCCCTGGAGTCCGCGCTGCAGCGGGCCAAGCGCTTCGGCGGACCGGTCATCGTGCACTGCCTCACGGAGAAGGGCCGCGGCTACACCCCGGCCCTGGAGGACGAGGCCGACCGCTTCCACGCCGTCGGCAAGATCCACCCCGACACCGGTCTGCCGATCGCCGCCTCGGGCGCCGACTGGACCTCCGTGTTCGGCGAGGAGATGGTCAAGCTCGGCAAGGAGCGCAAGGACATCGTCGCCATCACGGCCGCGATGCTCCAGCCGGTGGGCCTGGACAAGTTCGCCAAGGCCTTCCCCGACCGCGTGTACGACGTCGGCATCGCCGAGCAGCACGCGGCGGTCTCGGCCGCCGGTCTGGCCACCGGTGGCCTGCACCCGGTCGTCGCCGTCTACGCGACCTTCCTCAACCGGGCCTTCGACCAAGTGCTGATGGACGTCGCGCTGCACAAGTGCGGCGTCACCTTCGTCCTGGACCGCGCGGGCATCACCGGCACCGACGGCGCCTCGCACAACGGCATGTGGGACCTGTCGATCCTCCAGGTCGTGCCCGGCCTGCGGATCGCCGCCCCGCGCGACGCCGATCAGGTCCGCGCCCAGCTGCGCGAGGCCGTCGAGATCGACGACGCCCCGACCGTCGTGCGCTACTCCAAGGGCGCGGTCGGCCCGGCGGTCAAGGCCGTGGGCCGCGTCGGCGGCATGGACGTGCTGCGCGAGGCGACGACCAGGACCGACGAGCCCGCGGGGGAGACGGACGCCCCGGCGCACGACGTGCTGCTGGTCTCCGTCGGCGCCCTCGCCCCGATGTGCCTGGAGATCGCCGACCTGCTCGACGCCCAGGGCATCACCACCACCGTCGTCGACCCCCGCTGGGTCAAGCCGGTCGACGCGGAGCTGCCGGGCCTCGCCGCACGCCACCGCGTCGTGGTGACCGTCGAGGACAACGGCCGCGCCGGCGGCGTCGGCTCCGCGGTCGCCCAGGCGCTGCGCGACGCCAACGTGGACGTTCCGCTGCGGGACTTCGGCATCCCGCAGCAGTTCCTGGACCACGCCTCCCGCAAGGAGGTCATGGCCGAGATCGGCCTGACCGCCCCGGACATCGCCCGCCAGGTGACCGGACTGGTCTCCCGGCTGCAGGGCCGTTACGCCGACGAGCCCACCCCGCAGCCGGCCGGCGACTGAGGCACCGCCGGCGACGGGCCGGGCGGCCATCCTTACGGGTGATCGCCCGGCCCGTCTGCGCAGGTGTAGGCGCGCCTGTTCCGGTCACAAGCACCTCCAGGTGCTGTGATGCAGGAACAACCGTGGAGGTGCGCCGGTGGATCTGGGCGATGACGGCGGCAGGACAGCCGGAAAGCGGCAGAACAGTTTCTTCCGCACGAAATCGGTCGAACAGTCCCTCAAGGACACCGAGGAGCCGGAGCACGCGCTCAAGAAGTCGCTGTCCGCGCTCGACCTGACGGTCTTCGGCGTGGGTGTCGTCATCGGCACCGGCATCTTCGTGCTCACCGGCAAGGTGGCCAAGGACAACGCGGGCCCCTCCGTGGCGCTCGCCTTCGTCGTCTCCGGCATCGTGTGCGCCCTCGCGGCCCTGTGCTACGCGGAGTTCGCCTCCACCCTGCCGGTCGCCGGCTCCGCGTACACGTTCTCCTTCGCCACCCTCGGCGAACTGCCCGCCTGGATCATCGGGTGGGACCTCGTACTGGAACTCGCCCTGGGATGCGCGGTGGTGTCGGTCGGCTGGTCCGGCTACATCCGCTCTCTGATGGAGAACTGGGGCTGGCAGCTGCCGACCGCCCTGTCCGGCAGCACGGACACCGCGTTCCACTTCGACCTGCTGGCCTTCCTGCTGGTCCTCGTGCTGACCGGCATCCTGGTGGCCGGCATGAAGCTCTCGGCCCGTGTCACCTCCGTGATCGTGGCCGTGAAGGTCGCCGTGGTGCTCGTCGTGATCGTCGTGGGCGCGTTCTTCATCAACGCGGGCAACTACAAGCCGTTCATCCCGCCCGCCAAGGAGGTGACCGGCCCGGCGGCCGGTCTCGGGGCGCCCCTCATCCAGTTGATGACCGGCTACCAGCCCGCGCAGTTCGGCGTGATGGGCATCTTCACCGCGGCCGCCGTCGTCTTCTTCGCGTACATCGGCTTCGACATCGTCGCGACCGCCGCCGAGGAGACCCGCAACCCCCAGCGGGACGTGCCCCGCGGCATCCTCGGGTCGCTGCTGATCTGCACGATCCTGTACGTCGCGGTGTCCGTGGTCGTCACCGGCATGCAGAGGTACACCGAACTGTCCGTGGACGCCCCGCTCGCCGACGCGTTCAAGGCGGTCGGCCACCCCTTCTGGGCCGGGCTCATCAGCTTCGGCGCCGCGGTCGGCCTGACGACCGTGTGCATGATCCTGCTGCTCGGCCAGAGCCGGGTGTTCTTCGCGATGAGCCGCGACGGGCTGCTGCCGCGCTTCTTCTCCCGCGTGCACCCCACGGCGGGCACGCCGTACCGCTCGATCCTGCTGCTCGGCGTCGTCGTCGCGGTCGTCGCCGGCTGCACGAGCATCTCCGAACTGGCCGAGCTGGTGAACATCGGCACGCTCTTCGCGTTCATCGTCGTCGCCATCGGCGTCGTCGTGCTGCGCCGCACCCGCCCCGAACTGCCCCGCGCCTTCCGCACCCCGCTCGTGCCGTGGCTGCCGGCCGTGTCGGTGCTGGCCACCTTCTGGCTGATGCTGAACCTGCCCGCCGAGACCTGGCTGCGGTTCGCGATCTGGATGGCGGCAGGCTTTGTCGTGTACTTCGCCTACGGGCACCGGCACAGCCGGCTGGCGGCGCCGCGGCAGGACCGCCGAGAGGCGGCCTGAGACGGGCCCGGGGGCGGCCGCCCGCGTGGGGTAGCTTGGGGCGCGTGCCCAGCCGTCCCCGCAACGCCCGACCCGCCGCGCCGGCACGGGCCTTCCCGGGTGACCGGTTCTGGCTGCCGCTCCTCCCGCTGCTGACGCTCCTGTCCGCCCTGGTGCACCTGCCGTCCTTCCTGCGCCCGGTCTGGAACCCCGACGAGGGCTTCCTCGCCACACAGGCCCGGATGCTGGCGGCGGGCGGCGTCCTCTACGACACCGTGGTCGACCGCAAGCCCCCCTTGCTGCCATGGCTCTACCAGGGGGCCTTCGCGTTCTTCGGCGACGACTCGCTGTGGTCCCTGCGCTGCGCCGCCGTCGCTGCCCATGTGGTGACGGCCGCGCTGCTCGCCGCCCTCGCGCGCCGCCGCTGGGGCGACCGGTGGGGCGCTGCCGCGGGCGCCGCCTATGTGCTGCTCTCCGTCGGCCTCGCCCCCGAGGACACCCAGGCCGCCAGTTTCGAGGTCTTCACACTGCCCTGGACCGCCGCCGCCGTACTGCTGGCCGACCGGCGGCGGTGGGGACTCGCGGGGCTGGCCGTGGCCGGGGCGGCACTCACCAAGCAGACCGGGGCGGCGGTGCTGCTGCCCGCCGCCTGGTCGCTCTGGCGGGCCGGGCGCGAGGCCCCGCCCCCGGCCTCGGGGCTGCGGCTGCGCACACTGACCCCGTCCTGGGCCGCGGGCCGCACGGACGGCATGCTGCTGCGCGCGGCGGCCGGCCCCGGTGTCCTGCCGCGCCCAGGACAGGGAGCCGCGTACGGCGGAGCCCTCGGCAGGTACACCGCCGGGACGGCCGGCGCCTGGGCGCGCCTGCTGGCGGGATGCGTGCTGCCCGTCGCGGTGGTCGCCGCGGCGACCGGGACACGGCACTTCGTCTTCTGGACGCTCACCGGCTCCAGCACCTACATGTCCCCGCAGGGCGCCTGGCTCCTCGGCGCGGGGCGCGGCCTCGGCAACGCCGCGATCCTGCTCGCCGCCGGTGCCGGTCTGCTGGTTCCCGCGCTGTGGTGGGCACTGCGGCGGCCCTTCGCCGACGGGGACCTGTGGGTGTGGCTCCTGGGGTCGGCGTGCGCGGTCGTCGCGGGCTTCCAGTTCTACGGCCACTACTACCTGCAACTGCTGCCCCCGCTGGTGCTCATCGGCATCGCGGCGGTGCGCGGGCTGCCCTCGCGGGGACCGGCCCGCCGCCTCGCCGCGGCCTGGACGCTGCTGGCGGCGGCCGTCTTCACCGCCTGGGGACTCGCCGCGCCGCGCGCCGAACTGGACCACGCCCAGGCGGTCGCCGCGGCGGTCCGCGACCGCAGCGGCCCGCAGGACACCGTCCTGCTGTGGGGCATGCACCCGGAGCAGTACTGGCTCGCCGACCGCGCCCCCGCCTGTCGTTATCTCACCGCCGGCTTCCTCACCAACTTCAGCGGCGGCCGCGGCGGTGCCCGGGTCGGCGCCCGCTACGCCGTCCCCGGGGCCTGGGACGTGCTGCGCGAGGAGTTCGCCGCGGCGGCCCCCGCCCTGGTCGTCGACGACTCGCGCGGCGCCCCGTACGGCGCCGCCGCCGTCCCCGAGTTCCGCGACCTCCTCGCGCAGGACGGCTACACCCGGGTCGGAACCGTGGACGGAGCGGTGCTGTACGCGCCCCGCGGCCGCGGCTAGATCGTTCGTGCGGACGCGCGGGCCCGGTGGGACGGGTGTCGGCCCTGCCCGGTTCGTGAGCGGGGTCCGGCCGTTGCGGCCGTCGGCCGGCAGCACCTCGGGGTCCTTCAGGGACACCCGGTTCCGGCGCCGTTCTTGATGCCGGGCACCGGACAGGCGACCGGCCGGTCCCTGTCCAGGTCCACGGCGAAGGAGCGGGGACGCATGTCGCTGCCGCAGCCCTGGTCTGCGGCGCAGACGATGCCCTTGCCTCCAGGACGCGGTGATGCCCACCGGCGTCCGGCCGCCGTGAACCGCTCCCTGCGTACGCGCCCATGGGCCGCCGTCCTGCGGGGGTGCCTTGCCGATGACGTGGTCGTGATCGCAACCGATAGCCCAGAGCCGGGAGTTCGCGGACCAGGTGAGGGGCGCGTCGGCTGCGGGCGGTCCGGGAGTGCCCGGACAGCAGCAGGGACAGGCAACCCACAGAGGCGATGGTCGCGGTCACGACAGCCGCGCTACGGCGCCTGTGCCAGGGGCGCGGGGTCGGCGGCCTCCTCTGGTGGGCGTTCACGCCCTGGCGCCGTGCGAGCGCCGCACAACTGCGGTTCCCCGCCTGCCGTCCCGGGACGGCATCCCAGGCATTCCCCATAAGAGGAGGTCACAGGGCCTGGGACGGTTCCACCGTTGCGGAGGTGCCGTTGTGCGTTGTGCCCGGAGGGCGGGGGCGCCGACGCTCTTGTTGTCGCCGG